>NZ_DAINDI010000003.1:84377-98642 GCF_036731945.1 Psychrobacter sp. | reverse complement strand
CATTGGGCGAGGATGGACATATGGCGCGCCACCATGCTATTGGTTTTGATCCCGTTATGACCATTGCTGCTATTGACCGTACCACCTTAGCGATTACTGATAATAAAACCGCCGAAACCACACATTATCAGACTGACAATCCTTATCAGCTATTACGCAGCATCACCCCGCAGCACGTTATTGCGCGCGACCAAAGCGGCGGACTGGTTGGTTATTTGGGTTATGACAGTGTTAATTTCTTTGAGCCAAGTCTCAACGCCAAAGCCAGTGATGATTTCGAACCCTTTAAATTTGGCGTGTATTTAGATGGCTTAACGCTTGATAAGATGACAGGCGAAATATTCTATTTTTACTATCCGACTGAACAACAAGACAACCGTATAGAGCAAATCAAAGCCTTACTTGACGCGCCCATCCCCAATTATGAACCACCCTCGGTAGATTTTTTGGGTGATGGCATGAGTCAAGAGGAGCACGCCAAAGCGGTACTGCAAGTCAAAGAAGACATCATCTCTGGGCGCATCTTTCAATGCGAAGTTGGTTTTAAATCCAAATATCGCATTGCCGGCGACAAGATGCCGATTTACGAAAAGCTACGCGCTGTTAATCCGTCACCGCATATGTATTTTATGAAATTTTCTCAGCAATGCATCATTGGCGCCTCGCCTGAGTTGCTGTTTCGCCTGCGTCAAGGTGAGATGGAAACCTACCCATTAGCGGGCACTGCCAAGCGCGGCGTCGATATCGCAGAAGACCGTAAGCTTGCCCGCGCGCTACTGAATGATGCCAAAGAGATTGCCGAGCACAATATGCTCGTTGATTTGCATCGTAATGATATTGGCCGTGTGGCGCGCTTTGGTACGGTAAAGGTGCGTAATCTCATGGATATCAAACGCTTCTCACACGTGCAGCACATTTCTTCTGAAATCGTCGGAATTTTGCATCCCGATGAAGACATGTTTAGCGCCCTTGCCAGCAACTTCCCCGCCGGTACTTTATCAGGTGCGCCAAAAGTTGAAGCCATTAAAGTGATTAATGAGCTTGAGCCTGATGGTCGCGGCGCTTATGGCGGCGCGCTTGGCTCTTTTAACTTTAATGGCGACTGCATATTTGCCATTCCTATTCGCAGTCTATTTATCAATGGTGAGTCTGCTTATGCGCAAACTTGCGGCGGCAATGTCTACGACTCTAATCCTGCTGATGAATACTTAGAAATCCAGCGCAAGCTGTCAGCGATGAAAGTGGTGTTAGACAGCTTTATGACAGAGTAAATCCATTATATTTTTTGCTAAAGAGCTTATGCCTTATGAATGTTTTAATTATTGACAACTACGACTCTTTTACCTTTAACCTTTATCAATATATTGGGGAGATTTTACAGACTATGGATGATGATAAAGACGGCGCTAAACAAGCGGCAAATGTCATCGTCAAACGCAATAATGAGATTACCTTAGCTGACGTGCAGGCGATGAATCTTGACCGCATTATCATCTCACCCGGCCCTGGTGCGCCTGATGACCCGGCCTATTTTGGTATTTGCGCCGAAGTCATCGAAGTCATGGGCAAGACGACGCCACTATTGGGCGTTTGCTTGGGCATGCAGGGCATCGCGCATGTCTTTGGCGGCGAGGTGGTACGAGCCAGCATACCGATGCATGGTAAGGTTTCAGCCATTCGACATGATAGCGCAGGCGTCTATCAAGGATTGCCACAAGAGATAGAAATCATGCGCTATCATTCGCTCATGGTAAAGGCGGATACGTTACCAGATTGCTTAACCGTTACCGCCGTCGTAAGTAATGACGCCCATCATGATTTAAGCTTAACAAAGGCCGCGCTCGCAAGTGATGAGATTATGGGACTTGCGCACACTGACTACCCGATACAAGGTGTGCAATTTCACCCAGAGTCGTTTGCAACTGAGGGGGCGAAGCGTTTATTAACGAATTTTTTATTACAGGTGTAATGCAGGGTTTTAAAAGGCTAATGTTAAAAAGCATAAAGGTATAGTCAAAATGTCCTAAAAAAGCTAAGGTATTGCTGATATCGATATTACTTTTCACTTACTATACAATAAAAAAGACTGGCTATTTAGAAGCCAGTCTTTTTTTTAAAATGAACTACTGCTCGATCCGCTGCAAAAACGCTTGCGTACGTGGATGCGTTGAATCTTCAAACAGCTGCTTGGCACTGCCCTCTTCAACGATATGCCCATCCTCGATTAACACTACATGGTCAGCTACATCACGCGCAAAGTTAATCTCATGTGTCACCACCACCATCGTCCAGCCTTCAGAAGCCAACTGCTTCATCGTTCCAAGCACATCTTGTACCAACTCTGGGTCAAGCGCCGAAGTTGGCTCATCAAATAGCAACAATGACGGCTCAATCGCCAGTGCACGGGCAATACCAATACGCTGCTGCTGACCACCAGACAACTGAAACGGATACAAATCTGCTTTATCAGACAAGCCGACTTTATCGAGTAGTGCCAACGCTTGCTCGCGCGCTTGTGCTTTACTTTGTCCTTGTACCACCGTCGGACCAAGCATCAAATTCTCAATGGCTGACTTATGCGGAAATAAATTATAAGACTGAAATACCATGCCTGACTTACGTTGCAAAGCGAGTAAGGTTTTCTTTTTTGGCTTGGTGGCAAAGTCGACGGTCAAGCTGCCATCATCAAACGCAATCACCCCTTGATCAGGAATCTCTAACGCATTCAAACAACGCAAAAACGTGGTTTTACCCGACCCTGATGGGCCCAAGATGACCACCACTTTGCCTTTTTCAATGGACAAGTCGATGCCTTTGAGCACTTGATTGCTACCAAAGGCTTTGTGGATATTAGTGACTTGAATCATAGAGGTTTCCGCTTACAAATAAAAAAACGCTGATAGTAAAAAACGACAAGATGGCTGGCTATATTTTTTAGCCAACATTTATTTCGCCACATAACGATCAAGTCTGGTTTCAAGTTTGCCCTGAATAAAGGTTAAAAACAGACAAATTGCCCAATAAATAAACGCCGCTTCGGTATAAACCAGCATAAACTCATAATTACGAGCAGTAATGATTTGCGCCTGTTTAAACAGCTCAGTAACCAGCACCAACGACGCCAAAGACGTGTCTTTTACCAAACTGATAAAGGTATTGGACAATGGTGGCACCGACACTCGCAGCGCTTGCGGCAAAATCACATGGCGAAAGGTTTGTAAATAGGTCAAACCAACTGTGGAGCCCGCTTCCCATTGACCTTTTGGAATCGACAGAATCGACGCGCGCACGGTTTCCGACGCATAAGCGCCAATATTTAGGGAAAAAGCGATAATTGCTGACGGAAACGGGTCGAGCTTCACGCCAACGCTTGGTAAGCCATAAAAGATAATAAATAGCTGCACCAGCATTGGCGTGCCGCGAATGGCGGACACATAGATACGAGCAAGCCGATAAAGGATCTCATGGAACCAGCCTGCACGCGGCACGATGCGAATCAAAGCCACCGTCAGCGCAATCACCATCCCAATCGCAAATGATATCAATGCCAGCGGTATCGAATAATAAATACCGCCTTTGAGCATCGGCCAAAATGAATTGATGACGATTTGCGCCCGCGCCGCATCCATAAATGGCAATAGTGCCAATAAATCGCTTAATACTGAAGTTATAGGCGCTAGCATTATTTTTGTTGACTTATATCGGCACCAAAGAATTCTTCGCTAAGTTTGGTTAGCGTGCCGTCAGCTTTTAGCTCAGCCATGGCGCCATTGAGTTTTTCAACAACCGCGTCATCACCTTTCAGCAACACCAAGCCCGAACCCGTCTGTTCACTGGCAGGCGCAACCAATTTAATCTCAAGATTGGCGTCTGGGAATTTTTTTAGGTAGTCCAATACGGCAAGGTTGTCATTCATGGTAAAGTCAGCACGGCCTTGTTTGACCAACTGAATCGCTTGCGCCATACCATCGACGGGAACGATTTCAGCTTCATAACGCTCTGCCAGCTCACCATAATTACTGCTAAGCGACTGCGCTGAACGCAGTCCTTTTAGCGCTTCCCACGAGCTATAACGATTGTCATCAGTCGGTGCCAATACCACAGCGCCTGACCAGCTATATTCAGTCGCTTTATCGTACTTTGCTAAACGCTCAGGCGTGGTCAAACCTACCTGATTGGCAACCATATCAAAACGTTTTGAATCCAAACCTGCTAGCATGGCATCCCACTGGGTTTCTTTAAATTCAACATCCACCCCAAGTTTATCAGCAACCGCCCGCGTTACTTCGACATCATAACCGGTAAGTTTGCCGCTCTCATCATGATAGGTAAACGGCGGATACGTACCTTCAGTACCGACATTAATAGTGCCGCCATTATTGATACGTTGGAGCAAATCAGAACCACCAGTCGCCGCACTATCGGCTGCATTGGTATCGGCATCAGTAGTAGGTGACTGATTACAAGCGGCAAGTAATACCGTACTGGCGGCAAAGGCTAAAAGCGTACGACGTTTCATAAGACGTCCTTATAAAGTAGGTGAATAAGGCAAAAAGTAGCAAACCAATAAATAGGGTGAAAGCATTACAAGCAGTCTTGACTAAAAATTGTGCCTATTGGCTGTTATGCTTGGCTTTGGCTTCCCGATTTGAGGATACTGCGGCTATTTTTCAATACTATTTTTCTATTATGTTGCATCAAATAGGCTAAGTGACGGTTAATATTCATAATATTTTTAACGGCAGGCCTACTTATGCAACCATGACTTGCTTATATACTAGCGCAGTTGGGTAAGAATAAACCTACAAAAACAGTGAGTATGCGTAAGATTGTTAAGCTTTACTCATTTATAAAGCTTTATATAGCGGCTTTTTAGATGAAACTCCTTGATGAAGCTGCTTATTCATAATAAGGGTAAGACGAGCTTACTTTGGTTATATTTATATTAAGCCTTTATTATATTAAGTGCTCGCATAGTAAATAAGCCGTTTTCAATAAAAAAGACATCAACCTGATGACTGATGTCTTTTATACTATTTTTATCAATATAACTGCTACTTTTTGAACTTATTGGCAAATGTTTTACCGCTGTTAGCGTCGACATTAATACTAACAATCTTGTTACCTTTTAATAGGTCAGCTTTATAATACGCCGTATGATTGGCATAATCGCGATCATTCTCAAATTCAATTTCTAATATCTTACCACCCGTTTGTTTTTCAGCGATATTAATGGCCTTCATAATATCGGTTTTTGCTTTTTTCTGAACTTGGTAATCGTTAATATCATCGCCATCAAGACGATCCGTTTCCTTTTTTACAATTTTGCCAGTATTGGCATCTACTTTGATTTCGTAATTGACGCTATCGGTACTGAATTCTAATTCATAGACGCCACCTTTGCCGACGGCATCGCTATCATCCTCATCAAAATCGGCACTGATTAAAATACCAGAAGCTGATTTACTGGCGATAGTAATGGCTTGCTTTAAGCTAATTTTTGCGGCTTGCGCGGCGCGTATTTCGTCTACATTAGTAGCGGCACTGGCGGCTGTAGTTACGATGCCCGTGCTCAAAGCCAATGTCAGACAAGCACCCAATGTTGTTAGCTTAAAACCTTTGAGAATTTTATTCATCATATCGTCTCCTGATTCATATTTTTATTTATTACTATCGATTTTGTTTACCGTATTTTTTATTCAACTCTACCGTTTTTCTTATCATAACGCTGATGAGATAGACCTGTGCAGCAAAAAAGTATCCTAATGTATCATCATTGTTTGCAGTCAAAAAAACCGCGCCTATCCTCTTGGATAAGCGCGGTTTATGAAAAACTGCTTTCGTATTAATACAAGTTTAGTTCAAGATACCATAAGCACATAAGGCATCAGCAACGCGTTTGAAACCAACGATATTTGCCCCTGTCATATAGTCGATATAACCGTTATCGGTCTGGTTATATTTTTCTGAAGCGTCAGCGGCGCAGTCATGAATGTTTTTCATAATGCACTTTAAGCGCTCATCGACTTCTTCAAAGGTTTTATATTGACGTACTGAGTTTTGTGACATCTCAAGACCCGATACCGCGACGCCGCCTGCGTTGGCCGCTTTACCAGGTGCATAATGGACGCGGTGCAAACGCACGTAATCAATCGCATCAGCAGTCAGTGGCATGTTAGCGCCTTCGGCAATATATTTAATGCCGTTTTCAACCATTAATTTGGCATCGTCTTCATCAACTTCGTTTTGGGTCGCTGATGGAATGGCGATATCACCTTTGATATGCCAAGGTTTTTGCTTAGCCAACCATTCACCGCCGAATACATCGACATAATCACATAACGGCTTGCTTTGGGCTTTTTGCTCTTTTAGCCAATTGATTTTTTCTTGGTCCATACCGTTTGCATCGTGCAGCGTACCTTGTGAATCAGATACGGTCAGTACTGTTGCACCCAGCATATGGGCTTTTTCAGCGGCGTGGAGTGAGACGTTACCGGCACCTGAAACCAGAACCTTTTTGCCTTTAATATTATCGTTTTGAGCGGCAAGCATGTTTTCTAAGAAGTAAACTGCGCCATAGCCGGTTGCTTCGGTACGCATTAAGCTACCACCAAAACCCACGCCTTTACCGGTCAAGACGCCGCCGTGCTCACGGGTTAGATTCTTATACATCGCAAACATATAGCTGACTTCACGTCCACCGACGCCGATATCGCCTGCCGGTACATCGATGTCTTTACTGACATATGGATGCAGCTCACGCATAAAGGCATAGCAAAAACGGCGGATTTCGCTGTCAGACTTACCTTTAGGATCAAAATCAGCGCCACCTTTACCGCCACCCATCGGCAATCCGGTTAAGGCGTTTTTGAAAATTTGCTCAAAACCTAAAAACTTAAGGACCGATTGGTTGACGGTAGGATGAAAGCGGATTCCGCCTTTATAAGGGCCTAAGGCGTTGCTGAACTGTACACGCCAGCCGCGGTTGACCTGCACTTCACCCTTATCGTTTTCCCAGTTGATACGAAAAGCGATAACACGGTCAGGCTCGACAAGACGCTCAAATATTTTGAACGTATCATATTCCGGATGGGCGTCGTATAGCGGAGCAATGGTGATTGCAACTTCTTTTACCGCCTGAATAAACTCAGGTTGATGGGCGTAACGTGCTTCGACTTTTTCGATTGCCTGACTGATACTCATATAGGTTCCTTAGGGTAAAAATGGTCATCGTGCTGATTCACACGGGTGTTTTATCGCTTAAATACAAACGATGGGATTTAAAACACCAATGTGAGATTGAAATCGTTCCTATACACTACTAGATATAGAAACTGGGGGATTAGAAGCCAACTGAATGTGTCTCTAAATCGTAAACCCAGAAGCACAAACAATTTTTATCTCATAACTATATAGCATTTTTTTGCTGTATAAGTCTAGTAAATATCACCATCATCAAAATTTATAAAGGATATTTATTTCATTATAATCTATCAATAAACCTGCCGTGAAAAGTTGTTAGTCAAAAAAATGACCGCGATTATTTGAGCGATTTCCAATGATTTAATGCAAAACTGTCGTCTTAAATAGTCATTTGATTGTTTTACTTACTGCTTTGACTATAGGACAAAAACACATTAATGAAAAATAAAAATACTAGATAACTTAAACTATGCCAACTTTTATTCATCAGTCGCAATAAAATTACGATAAACGGTGGTGAAATAAGATTAAGTGGTAAAAAATACGTGACATTAAGACGTTAAATAGCGCTCTGCCATATCAATGGTGATAGTAAGGGTTTATAATACCGCCCACTAGTCGAAGACTAAAATCAGCAAATCCCCAATCCTTATTATTCCCTTATTTATTCGTCACAGAGAAATCGTTATGCGTACAGACTCATTCCAGCAAATCTTGGAAGACCTAAACAGCTCATCTGCCGATGTTGAAGCATCTGCCCTTATCTCGAACGATGGTCTTATGATTGCATCGGCGTTACCTACAGGCGTTGATGAAGACCGTGTTGGCGCGATGTCTGCCGCTTTATTATCACTTGGTGACCGCGCAGGTCGTGAATTGGCTCGTGGAAGCATTGACCGTATTATGATCCAAGGTGAAAAAGGCTATGTGATTATGACCTCATCAGGCGATGAAGCGGTACTGACTATTATGGCAAAACCAAACGCCAAACTTGGCTTGATATTCTTAGACATTAAGCGCGCCTCAGAAGCCTTGGCAAAACTTATCTAATATTTATTTTTAAAGTTCTGTCGTAAAGATTTTATGCGATATTAGCGCTATAAACTACTTGATAAACAATACTTTAAATGAAAAGTTATGCCTTGTCTTATAAAAATTATTTAAGGTATTGCATACCGTTTATATTGAATAAATCTAACAGTGCGGTTTAAAACTTAAGTTTATTTGTCAGTTTGCAATATAAACGTAAGTCATACGCTTAAACCAAATATTTTTTCAATAAGGTTTACGCTTTTTAATAATTATCACAACCATGATAAATGAAGGAGATTACAATGGGTTCTCCACTCCCCGACGCCATGAAGCCTGACATGCCAGCAGAAGAAGTCACCCTGACTTACCACGACGGCACTTCGCGCACTGTTTATGACACTGGTATCGAACGCCCTTATCCTGACGGTAAGTTAATCGTCTCACGTACCGACTTAGACGGTGTATTGACGCATGTCAATGATGCCTTTGTCGAGATTAGCGGCTATGATGTCGATGAATTAATCGGCAAGCAGCATTATATTTTGCGCCATCCTGATATGCCAAAAGCGGCTTATAAAGACTTGTGGGCAACCGCCGACGCTGGGCAAAAATGGCATGGTTATGTGAAAAACTTATGCAAAGATGGCAGTCACTATTGGGTTTATGCGACTGTGGTGCCAAACGTCCGTCGCGGCGAAACGGTTGGTTATACCTCTGTACGCCGTAAGCCGTCGCGCAGTAAAATTGAGGCGGCAATCGCCCAATATGCCGAAATGAAACAAAATGAGGAAGGCTAAATCATGACGACACATAATATGTTAATCGCGCCTGATTTTTCGCCGGAGCGTTTTGCAGGCTGGCACATGTTTAATACTTTGATTCAAAAACGTGCCAATCTGAACATGCACCTAAATATCCCTACCTCGCATGCTGAGCAAGAAGCCGTTATCAGTGAAGGCGATATTCAAGTCATTTATGCCAACCCTTTTGATGCGGCTACCCTTATCCGTGAGCACGGCTACCATGCGGTTGCGCGCCCTATCGGCAAATCTGATGAGATGGTCATCGCCGCAGCGGCAAATAGCGATATCAATAGCTTAGACGACATCAAAGCTGGCGCTACTATCGCCATGGCTGATAACCGCGATGTAAAATTGATTGGTTTACGCCTGCTTGAAGCGGTCGATATCGAAGAAGCCGATCTTAACTGGTCAGTGACTGAAACCTATCAGGCAGCGGCGCGCCAAGTGATTAAAGGCGACGCACAAGCGGCGTTCTTTTTGGCAGAGATTTTCCATAGCTTTTCACGCCTAACCAAAGCGCAGCTATCAGTGTTAATCGAAAGCGATTTGGCCGATATCAGCCACGTCTTGCTGATTAAAGACGGCTTTCCGGATACTGACATTTTGATGGATGCCATTTTGAATCTGCATAACGATGATGATGGTAAAGAAGCGTTGACTGAACTTGGTATGCCGCAAGGTTTTGAAGCCATGAATGAAGAAGACGCGGAATTTATGATTGATTTGATGCAAACGTTACTTGACTAGCAGGTTCATTGGTATCTTACTGACGTCATAGCCTATTAGGCTACAATAATGCTAAGCAACAATCGCTATGCTCTATCACGTCATAGCGATTGTGCCAAGTAGTGGCCTAATAGTATTTTTTATTAATACTTCTTTAATAACTTTTTAACCGCTTTTTGCATAGTGCTATGACTAACAGGACACGCTTATGTCTGATTTAGATCTCATCAAAGAAAGTGAAATGGCAGCACGGCGCGTCTATCGTCTTTACTCGCGTAAGATATTTATCGCACCCAACAACCGCCATTTTCACGAACAACGTATCAATGCCGCCCTACTATTAAACGAAAAAGAGCCGCTGCAAGGTGCGGTAGCCGATTTCTTTTATGGCTGCTGGTATGACATTCCCTATGATGTCACCAATATGTTTACCCGTCTGCAAGGGCGCATGCTGCCGCATATCGAGCAAGGCTTTCGTGATTGTATCGATAAAAAAAGCTATATCCAAAAAAACAGTATGCTAGCAACGCGCTGGAGCGTACTGGTCTCACCATCTTTAAATGAACAGACGCAGCGCCTGCGTATCAGTAGTGATGACGCCAAAGAAATCGCTAAAGACATCACCAGCGATTTGATGCTCGCGCGTGACAATCAAGACTGGGATACCATAGAGCAAATCGAAAACGAGTTTTTTGCCCATTGTATCGCGCGTCACGACCGTTTGGCGTTCTCCTTGGTTTGGTTTCGCTTGGGCAAAAGCGATTGGCAATTCGATGCGCGCTGGAATGACTGTCAGCAAAAACTTGACCAAACCAAAGACACACAAAACTCTTAACGTGCTTATTTCTCATAGCATCATCAACATTCATTTAACGGGTAGCCGCAATGTCTTCTTATTTAAACGCTGATAAAACCTATCTGACCTTGACCCCAGCTGGCATTTTTGAGGCATTTTCACAAAGTGAACCAACTCTTGAGCAGTTATCCTTGCAAGATTTATTGTCGCATAACGAAACGCTGCTAGCTGCTGATTGGCTCGAGCGCTATTCTGATGAATGGTTAGACAGCTTTTTGGAACATGGCTGGATTGAGAAGCTGTCGTTATTTTTGCCCGCGCCAAATTTGCCGCTTGATCAATTTTTACCTTATGTCGTTTCAAGCTTATCGGGTAAACGCCGCGCGGCGATTGGTTCTGATGAAGGTTTTTGTCTGGCTCGCATTGGCTATAGCCAAGAAGAAGCGGACATGCTCAGTGTGGCGGCGGCGGACTTTTCAGGCTTTATGCTGCGCCAAAAGCAGCGCGGCTGGGCGGTAGAGAGCCAAGCCATTTCTTTCTTTCAGCAAGTTGATTTGCTGATTCCTGAAACCAGTTTTGTATTTTTATGGATTGATGGCTCAGGCTACGTGCTTATCATCGACGGGGAGCCTTTAACCAACAATCGCGCTTTTGTTGAGTTGGTATGGGCGCTTAAAACGTCTGGACTTAGATTTACTAATTAGGCCGAATATTTAGCAAGCTACACTTAATCAAACCAGCCGCTTGTTATAAATGCACCCTTTAACCATAAGCGGTGCATTTTTTATATCTATAGTCGATTCCAAATAAGTCAGATACGTAGCTATCACGCCGTAATAATAATACCCTTAGAATTAACAACAACTTGTCAAATGTTAGGTCATAATGGTTATAATTATTTAAATATTTGCCTTACTCGATATACAGACTCTTATAAAAATTCCATATTGCTAGATTTTCCTCATTTCCACCTTTCCAAGCTTTAAGTTACTCCTCATTCATAAATACACTCCCGAACGTGGCAACTTTTGCCAAACCTTGCATTCTTGCTTATTTTTAGGACAGTTTATGGCTTCGCTAACCACTGTGCGCGTACGTTATCAAACGATTGAAATTGGCAATACTGACATTCATATCTGCACCCTACGCGACAATCAACAATTTAGTGACCCTGACAATGAGGCGCTAGACCTTGGTATTTGCTCGGCGTCGTGGCCGATGTTCGGCGTGATTTGGCCGTCAAGCTTGGTGCTGGCTAATCATATGCTGGATTATGACATTGCAGGCAAGCGTATCTTGGAAGTTGGCTGCGGTATGGCATTATCAAGTTTGCTACTGAACCATCGCCATGCCGATATTACTGCGACCGATTATCATCCGACGGTTGAGTACTTTTTAGATAGAAATACCACGCTGAATAATAATAAAGAGATCAATTTTGAGCGCTTAGACTGGGCTGAAGACAATAGCCATCTTGGCAAGTTTGATATTATCATCGGTAGCGATTTGCTGTATGAAGACCAGCATATCGATATCTTGGCGGAGTTTGTCGACCGTCATGCGCTGCCAACTTGTGAAGTTATCGTCGTTGACCCCGGGCGCGGGCGCAAAAACAAGCTGACCAATAAGATGGTTGAATTTGGCTTTAGCAGTCAGCACGTGAAACCAGAGGACACCACTTATCTTGAGCTACCTTTTAAAGGACATATTTTGACCTTTTCGCGTTAGGTTTTGAAAAACTAATAGTTTATATAATAAGAAAAGACGCCATTTTACGGCGTCTTTTTTATGCATTTTATAGCATGACTTATTATTAATGTAATTATAAGTTTATAAGCGGCTCACCAAAGGTGGTTGCACACGTGAATACATGATTAATGAGATACCATTAGATATCAGCTCAACGGCCAATAGGACGCCAAGAATATAAGTCGCTGACTGCGGATAGCTGGTAAATACCATGATCGCCAACGCAATCGAGATAAGCCCTGAGATTAATATTGGCACAAAAGCCACGGTTCTACGTAGACCAAAAGCAACCATCACTCTGACGATACCCGTTGCCATAAATAAAATAGCAATCACCATGGTTAGGGTCAAGATACCTTGTAGCGGGTTTTGTAGCAGCTCAATACCGATAAATATGCCAAGTATACCGCCGATGGCTGCCAACACTTTACCCGTCGTAGTATAAGCACGAAACAGGGCAATAAACTGCAAAATACCAACCAGAAGAAATACGAATCCAGCCAGTTGTTCAGCAGCGAAACTGGCGCTAAGCGGATTAAAAAAAGCAAAGATACCGCCAAGAATACTGATAATACCAACAACTAGCCACAATGTACGACTCATAAGATACCCTTACTTTATATTTATAATGCGCAAATGATATCGCAGATTATTGGCAGCCTTGTATGACGGTAGTAATGTATTCAGGTAATCCTGTTACCATCAGAGCTTAGGCGTTGCATTATATTTATAACCCTGCTAACGGTTTAGGCGTAATATGCCTATCATCCAAACGATTCTTGGCATCAAATTATTTATCAACCCAGGCCTGCTGTTGGGCATAGGCAAGTTGCTCGGGCGTATCGACATCATAGCTCAGCTGCTTATTGAAGACTGTCCTGATTTCACTGGGCGGTAGCGCTCTGATTAAATGACGTAGGCCTTTGTCTCCACTTATATGAAACTGCCATTGTTTAAGTAGCTGATAATCGATAACTAATGGTAGACCAACGATGGGATTTTTCGTTTCATTTTTAACCTCGGCTTTACACTCGATATGCCCATTTTTTGCCAACGTATCTAAAAGCTGCCAAGGCTCATAAGCGCTAGCAGCCACTAAATGCTCACCGGCTAGCAATCCATTAACATGTTCAAGGTCCAATAAAACTTGGTCAACGCCTATAATCAACACTCGCTCAACCGCTTCATAATTAAAATCTTTATCATTAACAAACTGAGTCAAGGCTTCAATAGCAGTATAAAGACTATGTCCCATACCAGTTTCGGGCGTTTGGTTAATGACTGTCTTGATATGTAGATGGGTGTCGCTTAGTTTTGCTACCTCACTAGCTATCGATGCCTTGTTTTTAGGAATAACAACGATAATAACTTGCGGATTTGTACTTACTGCCAGTTGTAGCATGTGATTAATTAACGGAACGCCATTTTTATAAAGCAGCTGTTTAGCCTTTCCAAGACGACGACTGAGGCCGCTGGCTAGAAGAATAATGGCATGGCTTGGTTGCTGGCTAGAATTTTTATTTGGTAATGCCGCGCTATTTGACGTCGAGTCACTTTTCTTCATACACCGCTCAATATTTCAGATGTGGTTCTATTATTATCTGAAAAATCATTAGCAGGATTTTGCTCATGCATGACAGCGCTTATTTGTGCCATGATGCCAAGTGCTAAGGCTTCAGGGCCGTCGCCGCCTAATTTATAACCAATCGGATAGTGGAGTTTTTTCACGCCCTCACTTAAACTTGCCGGATTGTCTTTGACAGCACGAATCTCATTTACCAAGCGCTCGGTTCGATAACTTGGGCCTAATTGCCCAAGATACTTATAATGGGTCGGATGTTCTAACAATAGTGAAAGACGGGCACGGTCTTGGGTCAAACTGTGCGACATCAACGCGACCGCCGCATGACGACTGAGCTTCAGCAGTTTTTCATTATCGTCCAATGCGACTGGCAT
>NZ_DAINDI010000003.1:71993-84367 GCF_036731945.1 Psychrobacter sp. | reverse complement strand
CACGATATCCGCTTCGGGAAAACGCAGTCGCGTGGCATACTGGACGCGGCTATCGATAACGCTGACATGCCAATCTTGTAATTTTGCCATGGTCACAAGCGGCATCACATCATTCCCTGCCCCGCAAACAAGCAAACGGTGCTGTGGTTGTAGACGCTGGATAAGCCATTCTGTGGTTATTTCGCCGTTTTTTAAGGCAACGTATTCGGTGTTTTTGTTAGAAACTTCATGCGTTGACAGAGTTTTAACTAACCCTTCAATCTCATGAGTAAAAATATTCGATTGTTCAATGAATGCTTGATTACCCATACGAGCGCCGCTGACAAAAGTTATCTTTTCGTTGGCAATATAGTCTTTCAAATCTAGCCGAAGCCCAATGGGTAAATGGTATTGGTCATTTGCGCGAATTAACGTCGCTATCGTTGTAGGATTTTGGCGACGACGAACATGACGAATAACTTCTAAAAACGGCCTTGCGGCTGTCAAACGCTCAAATAGTACATGAACCTTACCATTACAGCCCAAACCAAAATTTAGCTCATTTTCTAAATCGCCATTTCCATTGCCATTAATTTCACTATCATCATCTGCCTCGTCACTTTCATCACTACCCGTTTGATAAACCTGCACGTTTGCGCCATAACGCGTCAACCAAAAAGCACGTTTGATGATATGTGGTTCTAGGCAACCACCGCTAATCATCCCAACTGAGCGTCCATCAGCACAGATAAGCATCATTGCGCCAGGCCGACGATAGGCCGAGCCTTCGGTACGTACTACCGTTGCTAACACCGCATCGATATTTTGCTGCTGCGCCTCGCCTGCTAGTTTCAGAATATCAGCGACCTGATTCATAATGCCTCTTATCTCTATTTATTTTTATTTTAGTTTCAGTTTTAATGATTAAAATTGCATTTCGCCTTATAAAAACCCGCTAGTGATAACCGCTAGCGGGTTTTTATATCAAGCATCAGTTAGCCATTCTTTAATATCGATTATCAACAATAGTTATTCTGGCAACTCATAAAGCAGCTTATCAAGCGTGATTGGGAAATCGTAAACGCGCACACCGACCGCATTATAAATAGCATTGGCAATAGCCGCTGCTGCCCCAGAAATCGCGGTTTCGCCAATCCCTTTGATATGCATAGGATTGGTATAAGGGTCGTCTTCTTCGACCAATATTACCTCCAGTTGCGGCACATCGGCATTGACCGGCACATGGTATTCAGCAAGATCATGATTGCATAGGCGACCATCGCGCTTATCATGGATGATCTCCTCCATGAGCGCCGAGCCAATACCGAAAACCATACCGCCGTAGCACTGTGAAGTGGCGGTTTTATGGTTAAGAATACGTCCAGCAGCAAAGGCGCCCGTCATGCGCTTAAGACGAATCTCGCCAGTGACTCTATGGACAGCGACTTCTGCGAAATTGACACCAAACGACGCTTGACGATGGCTTTTGGCATTTTTACCCGGTTTAATTTGACCTTTAGCGCTCATTTTTTGCTCATTACATGCAGCAATAATATCTGCCAGTGCATAAGACTGAAAATTGCTAAAATCGTACTTTTCTGTAGCCGATTCAGGTAATGATAAACCCGTTTTTTCAGTGACTGTATCTTTTAAATCTAGCGCTTTTTCTTTAAGCGTTTCTACCGCCGCTTCTGTCATGCTAGGGTCGTGCTCGCCTGCTTGTTTGATCTGACCTTTATCAAGCTGAATGGTATCTGGATATAGCCCGACTTTTTCTGCCAACATATCGCGTAGCTGCTCACAGGCAAGATAGATACCGCTCCCTGCACTTGCGGCGCCCACACTACCACCCGAACCTGAAGCCGGTGGCAGCTCACTATCACCCAGCTTCATCTCGATATGGTCTATTGGTAAGCCTAGTAAATCAGCGGCGACCTGAGAAAACACCGTATAAGAGCCTGTGCCGATATCGGTCATATCGGTTTCGATAATGGCTTTAACGCCAAGGGTTTTTGAGTCGTCAATTTGCAGTGTCGCCCGCGCTTCTGACGGTTTTAATTGGTTACCACGAGCGGATGCCGCCATTCCCGTACCAATCCACCAATCACCTTCTAACTGACTGGCAGGCTTGGGATTACGCTGCTCCCAACCGAACTGCGCCGCCCCTTGCTCCATACAAGCAAGTAGCTGCCGCGTCGAAAACGGAATGTCTTGGCTTGGGTCTTGCTCAGGCTCGTTACGGCGGCGCAGCTCAAGCGGATCGATATTCAATTGCGTGGCCAATTCATCCATCGCACATTCAACCGCAATCATACCGACCGCTTCACCGGGTGCGCGCATAGAGCCAGAAAGCACGTAATTCATATCTACTTGTTTATAATTCACGCGGCGATTTTCACCGCGGTATAAATATTTAGTCGATAATGCTGTCGGCTCAAAAAATGCCTCACCCGGTAAATTACTGCCAACGGTATCGTGAATAAAGGTATTGATGATGCCGTCTTTATCACAGCCAATGGCGATACGCTGGCGAGTGTTTGAGCGTCTAACGGTCGCTTCCATCACTTGCGGACGCGTCATACTGATCAGCACCGGACGACCAAGCTCTTTTGCCGCAATCGCTGCTGCAATCGACTCAGGCGCGATACCCAATTTACTACCGAAACCGCCACCAACAAAATAAGAAATTAGTTGGACCTGATCTTTTTTTAGATCTAAAGCATCCATCACTTGCTGTTTGCAAGGTGCAATCATTTGGTTTGAGGTATACATGATGAGCTTATCGTCTTCCCAATAAGCCAGCGTCGCATGCGGCTCCATCGGCGAGTTGCTTTGACTTGGCGTATGGTAAAAGCGATCGAGAGTAATTTCCGCTTGCGCCAAGCCTTTTTCAGGGTCGCCTGTAACAGAATTTTTATCTGGGCCCTTTTGCTCATTGACATCATGAGCACTTGGCAGCTCTTGGGTAAAGTTTAATGCCGCTTGTTCGGTCTCATTTTTATAAGTGACTTTAAGGGCATTAGCGCCTTCGGTCGCCGCTTCAAAAGTCTCAGCAACCACTACCGCTATCGGCTGCCCGTGATAATAAATCTCGCTAGCGCCTTGGGTTGGTGCTTCGGTCTCACCGCCTTGCTGTGAGTTTCGCAAAAAATGCTTAGGATCGGTCACCACTTTGATGATGCCAGGAATATCCTCTAAAGCACTGCTATCGATATTTTCCACTTGTCCTTTGGCTATTTTCGCGCCAACTAAAACGCCGTAAACTTGATTTTCTCGATAAAACTCTGCTGAGTAAGGTGCTTGTCCGCTGACCTTTAACGAACCATCAACACGGTTGATCGGTTTGCCGACCAAATTGCTTGCTGTTTTGTCAAAAAGCGAATCGACAGGCTCATTCATCATCATTTTTTTGGTAGGTTCTGATGGCAATACTGAGTCCAATAATGACATGATTATGCTCCCTCGCCCGCTAAGGCGCGCTGAATAACTTGTTTAAGTAGGCGACGCGTCAATGGTATTTTAAAATCGTTTTGACCGTGACCTTTGGCCTCTTTTAATAATAAGTCTGCGGCTTGTGCGATCGTAGCGTCATCACCCGCCGTGCCCGTTAATAATGCTTCAACGTCTTCATTACGCCACGGCATCACCCCAATACCACCAAACGCCAAACGTACAGTCGCCAAATTACCCGTATCATCGCTCTCGATGACAGACGCACAAGACACTAAGGCAAAGGCGTAAGAAGCACGGTCACGGACTTTGTCATAGGTATGCATGCCTTTGATAGGCGATGGTAAAACAACATGAGTGATAAGCTCGCCACTCTCCAAGACATTTTCGATATGCGGCGTGTCTTTTGGCAGACAATAAAAGTCTTTGACTGGAATAGAACGGGTCGAACCATCTGCTTTCACCGTTTCAATGACAGCGTCAAGCAACCGCATTGCCACCGCCATATCCGATGGGTGCTGAGCAATACAGGCATCACTTGTACCTAAAACAGCTAGGGTACGGTGCTCGCCATTAATCGCTGGACAGCCACTACCGGGTTCACGTTTATTGCACGGACTGTCGGTCTGATAAAAATAATAACAACGCGTGCGCTGTAAAAAATTACCGCCAGTGGTGGCTTTATTACGCAGTTGACCCGTCGCGCCAGCTAAAATAGCGCGCGATAATACCGGATAATTGGCAATGACCTCCGGATGCGCCGCCAAATCACTGTTGGTGACCAGCGTACCGATACGTAATCCGCCATCAGCAGTCGTTTCGATTTGCTCAAGCTCAAGACGGGTGATATCGACCAATTTGGTTGGTGTTTCAATCTCAAACTTCATTAAATCTAAGAGATTGGTACCACCGCCGATAAATGACGCATCTTTTGAGCTGGCAGCAGTCGCTGCTTGCTCAGGAGCTTCGGCACGGACATAGTCAAAGCGTTTCATAAGTGAGCTCCTAATTGGGCGTTATGGTTTTTATTTTGTGACGCCTCATTTTGCGAGGATTTACTAAGCTGCGTCTCACTAGGCGGCGGCGACCAAATACCGGTAACGCTTGCAGCATCTGAGCCTTTCTTAATATTATTTTCAGTAGCAGCTTTATTTTTTATCTCACTCTCCAAAACCTGCGAGATGGCATTAATAATGTTCGGATAAGCCGAACAGCGGCAAATATTACCACTCATGCGTTCGGCGATTTCTTGCACCAGCAAGCCATCAGGATTTTGCAAATCAGTGGTCACGTAGCTTGGCCAGTTTTGCTTAATCTCTTCAATCAAAGCCGTGGCTGAACAAATCTGCCCTGGCGTACAGTAACCACACTGAAACGCATCGTGGTCTTTAAACGCTTGCTGTAAGTCTGAGAGCGATTCAGGCATTCCAATGCCTTCAATCGTGGTAATCTCATCACCGTCGTGCATGACCGCAAGGGTCAAACAAGAATTAACCCGTCGCCCATTAATGAGCATAGTACAAGCGCCGCATTGACCGTGGTCGCAGCCCTTTTTGGGTCCGGTAATTTGTAGATGCTGGCGACAGACATCGAGCAATGTCGTGCGCGGATCAAGATTATCGAGCTGATAATCTTGCTTATTAATCGTTAACGTCAAGGTAGACATGCTGGCTTCTCGCTGGCAGTTATTCATAAAAGGGTAAGTGTGCACGCTCTTAAACAGCGTCAATCGTTTCATTATGGCGTATCAAAAACAGCGCTTTGTTTTTACTTTGTAGTCATTGCAGTGTAGTTTTTTTAAGCAAATAGCGATGACAAAACTTTTTTGTCAACTTTTAAACCTACGATAAATCTCCTTTACAACTGCGGTTGGCTGCTTAACCTCGTTAATAGAACCTGTAACTTAGCAACCATTGTAATCACGATTTCATTCTCTTAATATGGATTCAACTTTATAAAACCTTCTATAAATAAATCGAACATAATCAATAAAATAGGTATAAAAATATGGAAAACTCAAATCAACCGCTATCCAAAAAACCTCTACGCATCGATATTGTCTCAGACGTGGTTTGCCCGTGGTGTATTATCGGTTATCGTCAATTGGCTGAGGCGCTTAAGAAAACTGATACCGAGCATGAAATACACTGGCATCCATTTGAGCTAAATAGCAATATGCCAAGCGCAGGACAAAATTTGCGCGAGCATATTATGGAAAAGTATGGCTCGAGCAAGGAAGAATCAGACGCGAGCCGCCTTAGAATGACGCAAGCGGGCGATGAAGTTGGCTTTCAATTTAATTTCAACGATGACACGCGGATGCACAATACTTTTAATCTGCATCAGTTGTTGTATTGGGCTGGCCAGCAAGGACAAAAGCCGATGCATGACTTAAAGCAGGCGTTATTTGGCGCGCACTTTACCGACGGTCGCAATATCTCTGATAATACGGTGCTGGCTGATATCGCAGCGGAAGTTGGACTTAATCGTGAAGAGGCGCTGGCTGTGCTGGCGGATCAACGTTTTGCCAAAGAGGTACGCGCAGAAGAGCGCCACTGGCAGCAGCAAGGTATTCAAAGCGTGCCAGCGATGATTTTTAATGAGCGGCATTTGGTCAGCGGCGCGCAAGGCGTGGACAATTACGTCAACATTTTACAACAATTGGCTGCCATGCAAGAGTAAATACCCCTTTGCTAATAGGATTATGATTAATGAGTAAAGAAAAATTACTGACGCTGTCAGACGAAGCAGAAGAAATTGTCTTGGATAAGCTTAGAGAGTATATGAGCGAGGAATTCGATGTCGATATTGGCAACCTGCCAGCGAAGTTTTTATTAGACTTTATCATCGAAACCTTAGGACCACCTATCTACAATCAAGTGGTCGACGATATTGAACCTTGGTTATACGATAGATTTACAGGCGTTTTAGAAGACATGCACAGCTTTAAAAAAGATTAAAGACAAAAAAACGCCGCCCCATGATAGGAGCGGCATTTTTATTTAATAGCGTTAAAAAAGCTTAGCTATCTAAGCATCATTCTAGAAATGCACCACTGAGCGAATACTTTCACCTTTATGCATCAAGTCAAAAGCTTCGTTGATATCTTCTAACGGCATGGTATGAGTAATAAAGTCTTGTAACGGAATCTCTCCTGCTAGGTAGCGCTCAACATAGCCTGGCAACTCTGAGCGACCTTTGACACCGCCAAACGCTGAGCCTTTCCAAACACGACCTGTGACTAACTGGAATGGACGGGTTGAGATTTCTTGCCCTGCGCCCGCGACACCGATAATGACTGACTCGCCCCAACCTTTATGGCAGCACTCTAATGCTGAGCGCATGACATCGACATTACCGATACATTCAAACGAATAATCAACGCCGCCATCGGTCAGCTCAACGATGACATCTTGGATTGGCTTATCGTAGTCTTTTGGATTGATACAATCCGTCGCGCCCAATTTTTTGGCCAATTCAAACTTGCTTTCGTTAATATCAATGGCAATAATACGGCTGGCCTTGGCCATTTGTGCACCGATAACCGCTGATAAGCCAATGCCGCCTAAACCAAAGATAGCAACCGTTGCACCTTCTTCAACTTTTGCTGTATTCATGACGGCGCCCATACCAGTGGTCACGCCGCAACCGAGCAAGCAAACTTCTTCTAATGGTGCCTCGACGTTAACTTTTGCCAATGAAATCTCTGGCAACACCGTATATTCCGAAAAAGTTGAGCAGCCCATATAATGGTAAATTGGCTCACCGTCTTTGTAAAAACGCGTGGTACCGTCTGGCATTAAGCCTTTACCTTGAGTCTCACGTACCGCCGAGCATAGGTTGGTTTTACCTGAGCGGCACATTTTACAGACGCCGCACTCTGCGGTGTATAAAGGAATGACATGGTCGCCGACTTGCACGCTGGTCACACCTTCACCGATTTGCTCGACGATACCGCCGCCTTCGTGGCCTAAAATCGCAGGAAACACACCTTCTGGGTCTTCGCCAGATAGGGTAAAGGCATCGGTATGACAAACGCCACTGGCAACAATTTTTACCAATACTTCGCCTTTTTTGGGCAGCATCACATCCACTTCTTCAATAGACAATGGCTCATTTGGCCCCCATGCAATGGCGGCTTTGGATTTGATAAAATTCTCTGACATAATATTCTCTCTTTTTAATTCATTTTATCGTTTATTAACTGCAGACCAATTTAGCTTATAGCGCTTATATGATAGAGGCAAGCGCTAGTTATAGCAGTTTATATTTGAGCTGTTTGTAAAGGATTCATTTTATACTGTCCATTATAGTTGTTTCTGCTGTGATAACAATATGCTATATTTGCAATTATCTTTTACACAGTGGTAATAATCATGCGCTGGGATGGCATTAGCGAGTTCGTTTATGTGGCGGAGTACGAAAGCTTTACACGAGCAGCAAAAGAATTGGGTATTTCAACCGCGCAGGTCAGCCGGCAGATAAGCGCGTTAGAAAAACGCCTTACTATTAAATTGCTCTATCGTACGACGCGCAAGGTATCGCTTACTGAAGAAGGTCGGGTATTTTATCAGCATTGCCGCGGTGTGCTTGACGGCTTAGATGCGGCCGAACAAGCCGTAAGCAACTTACAAACCAAACCGCAAGGCAGAATTAAACTGACCGCGCCTGTCACCTATGGCGAGCAGCAGTTATTGCCCCTTGTCAATGATTTTATGGTGCAATACCACGATATCGAAGTGACGGCTTTTTTGAGCAATCAAAAAATTGACTTGATCGAGGGTGGTTATGATTTGGCGATTCGTATTGGCAAATTAAGCGACTCAACGATGATGGCAAAAAAACTCAGTCATCGTACTAATTTTGTCTGTGCCTCGCCCGCCTATTTAGAAAAGTACGGCGTACCATATTCTCTAGACGACTTAAGACACCATAATTGTTTGCTTGGTGCGCGGGATTATTGGCACTTTATAGAAGATAGCGGCAATGCAAGTAATGCTGATAAAGAAACAAATTTACGCGTCTCTGGCAGCGTACAATATAACAGCGGTCACAGCCTAGTCGATGCTGCGCTAAAAGGCTTGGGTATCGTGCAGCTACCTGATTATTATGTGCAAAAATATCTAGAATCCGGTGCACTGGTAAGCTTATTAGATGACTATAGAGAGCCTGAGGAAGGAATTTGGGCGATTTATCCGCACAATCGTCATTTATCGCCAAAAATCAGATTGCTGGTGGATTTTCTTGCACAGCATTTGGATCAAATATAAAACGTCTTCATTCCATTTTCTTAAAATAAATATTATTCAGCATGGTTAAAAAATATCTGTAGTATGAGAGGAACAGCATTTGACACAACCATCACTTACTGAATAAACAACCACCATAAAAAAGGACTTTTTATGCTTAAAATTATCTCTATTGCCGCTCTCGCTTTGGCTGTATCCTCTTGCGCCAGTGTTGAAAATATTTTAAACGCGCCAGACAAGGGGCAGTCGACGCTAAAAACGATGGCTGCTATCAATGCTGAGAAGGGTTTGGTGACGATGCAAAGTCATCATTCCGTGCAAGAGACCGCTGATAAACTGGCAGCGCTTATTGAAAGTAAAGGCATGAAAGTATTTGCGCGCGTCGATCATCAAAAAAATGCGCAAGGGGTCGATTTAACATTAAGACCGACGCAAGTGATTATGTTTGGCAATCCCAAAGCGGGTACGCCATTGATGAATTGCGAGCAAAGCGTCGCTATCGACTTACCACAAAAGATCCTCATCAGTGAAGGTGCGGATAAAAAAGTTTGGTTGTCGTATAACAATCCTGAATATCTCAAAGAGCGTCATAATATAAAAGGTTGTGATACCCAGTTAACGAATATCGCAAAAGCCCTTGATGGTGTTAGTAAAGCCGCTATTGCAAAGTAAGCTATAAATGAAACTCTAAACAAATAAAAAGGTGAGATGCAAAAGCATAACTCACCTTTTTTATGTTTTTAGAAAATTAACTTATTAACAACCCTCAGATTGTGCTATTTGAGCATTTAACTCTACTTTTAGCTTTTTTGCACACTCAATAATTTTCTTACGATCGGCGGCGATAGCGCCATATTCAAGCGCGGTTTTACGCATTTGTACGGTGACGTCATAATGCGGATAACTGGCGTTTTGATGAAATAAGCGCTTATCTACTTCAATCAATGCGGCAAAATCGTGCAACTCTTGCAAAGTATCAGCGAGCATATGGCACCACTTATAGCCTTTAAATTCTATTTGCATAAAATCTACGTAAATTGCCATATGCCTGCACTCCTCTATTTTTACTAAAAATTTATTACGCTCTAAACAGCACCTTCAAAAATAGCCATTAAAACAATTCACTTGTCTCTTTCTTGAGCTGTTTAAGCACCGTTTGATATTCGCTATCGCTGGTTGGAAGGGTGCTTAAACGGCCATAGCGTAGCTTGCGATAGTGTTGTTGAATCTGCTCAATTTTTGCTTGGACAACTTTTGAGTCACCACTAGCAGTTACCTTACTGGCATTACTATGCTTGCTACTATTTTGACCACTGTCATCATCGATTGCGCTTGCCAAACGCGCAAGCCAAGCCAATTGGCCTTCGCTATCATCACGAGCAAGCGACTTACCCGCTTTAGCGATGCGTTTTGAGAGTTGGGCGAGTGGCAGGTCTGCTGGATGCCAACGTTTGCGGCGACGCTGCCAGATAAAAAACACAAGAATCGCCATAACGCTAATGGCGCTCGCTGCCAACCAAGTGATTTGCTGCATGATTGAGCGAATATTAAACCATTTGAGTAGCGAATCCGCTTGCTTGTCCTGATCGTAACCAACGACGTCTTTTTGCCAATAATAGCTTGCTTGGTCTGACAGACGGCGTAAGGTTTGTAGCATTTGATACTGCTGATAGCTGATTTGTGCCCCAGCACCATCGCCGAACATTGCCGCTCCTCGCGCCTGTGTCAGCGCATCCATGCCTTGCTCGACGCGCTCAGGGGCGACAAAAGCTGTCGGATCGACACGTACCCAGCCTTGACCCTCAAGCCAGACTTCTGTCCAAGCGTGCGCATCCATTTGCCGTACTTCCCAAACGTTACCGTTACGGCTAGGCTCACCGCCTTGATAGCCTGCCACTACTCGCGCAGGAATACCAGCAGCGCGCAGCATAAAGGTAAAGCTAGAAGAATAATGCTCACAAAACCCTGCTTTGGTGTCAAATAAAAACTCGTCAATACGGTTGGTATTTAGACGTGGCGGTGATAGCGTATAACGAAAGTTCGTTTGATTTATCCAGCGCTCGATTGCCTGCATATAACGCACAGGATCCGAGTCAGACTGGGCAAATAACTGCTTTGCCAGTGCGCGTGCTTGCGGATTACCGCTACTTGGCAGTGCAAGATTGAGACGGCGCGACTCATCAGACAGTACAGGGTCGATACGCATCGGCGCAAACTGCAAGACATCGTAGCGCAGCTGCTGGGTAACCGGCTGATCTTTTCGTAAGGTAAAATTTGAGGTAATACTGATATCTTGCTGCTGAGCAAAAGGATAATCAAGGCCAAATAGCCAGTTTTTCTGCGTTGGCTCTAAGATAATTTGATAACGATTCGGGGCAATTTTTACCTCATCAGGAACGGTCGCTAAGGCATTCGCTATCCAATTTGGCATTTGCGGCGCGGGTTGCCATTCTCGTTGCTGCGAACTGGGACGCCATGTGACCCCGTCAAAATCACTAAAAACCAAACCACGCCAATAAAGCTGCTGCTGTGGCGGGCGCTTATCTGCAAACTCTACCCGAAAAGCCAGCTCAGTCGACTGGCCCAAATTGACAAAGTCGCCGGGCGACATACTGTCGGAGACGCCCGTAGACGCTTGCTGACCTGAGAGCTGTACTGACCATAGTGGCGGCAAGCGCGGAAAGAATAAAAACAACACAACCAACAGTGGCAATGCGCCAATACCCAGCACACCCAAAGTACGCAAACGTCCATCACCGCGAGTATTGCCATCATCGTTAAGCGCTATAAACGCCAATAATACAATGACCGCACCGATGATTACCTCTACTGTCGTCACGATACCTTGATCCATCAAAAACAGTGAAGCAAGGACAAACAAAGATAAATTGAGCACCACATAGGCGTCACGGCGCTTGTACAACTCCCACAGCTTACTGATAAGGCACAGCACTAAAAACGCCACGCCCATATCCAGTCCAAATGCCGTGTTATAGGTCAGCCATAAACCTACTAGCCCCAGTAAGAAGCCAAGCATTTGCATGCTTTGATAGACACGTTTTAGATGCGTCAGTTTTTTAAACTTAGCTTTAATACGTGGTAGTTGGGCAATGATACTGACCAGCGCAAAACCTATGAGCCATAACGGCAAGTGCGCTGCATGCGGTAAAATAACGATAACTTGCGCAATCAATACCCAATAATAGGCTGGCAAGGCAAGTAGCTTGCGAGTCCATTTATGATGGCTGCTCACGCCATTAGGGGCACTGATATTTTGCCCCAATGCCAATTGCGCAAAGTTCGCAGGGTTTATCTGTGTCTCATTTGCAAGGTGGTGTTTGAAGTTGTTCATGGTGCTTTTGCCAACCTTAACAAGCAGGCTTGTGCAAACGCCTCACCTTCGCCCATCGTTGCAGTAGCATGCTTATCAATGGACATATCATTGGGTAAGCGCATGTTAAATGGGACGCCAAGTTCACCCAATGTCAGCGCTCCGTACGCCATTTGCGCCAGTTTTTGTTCATGCTGCGCCGCTGGCATATCAGCATAGTTTAAGGTTTGCTCGTGACCGACAGGATCAGCAAAGTGCTTGGTAAACATACCTTGGCCGCGCGCTACGTGTCCCCATGAAACGCGGGCTAGCGACTCGCCTTCGATATAATTATCAAGCCTGTCAAAGTCGTCTTGACCTTGGCG
>NZ_DAINDI010000003.1:68068-71983 GCF_036731945.1 Psychrobacter sp. | reverse complement strand
TATTGCCCGCCTATTGGCAAATCCTCCGGACTGGCAATGGCATATTGTGCCTGCCAGTCAAATACTTCAGGTTTTGGATAAACCCACGCGCTACGGGCGAAATAGACATACGACCATGCGCGCATAATCCCTAACGGATACACAGTTTTTATTTTTAATCTTGGTAGTTGCAACTTCCCACGACGATGAGTCTGCACCGGCAAACGAATGATTTGTTCATCTTGTAGGCGCGTGACCAATACTGAGTGCTGACTATCAGCATTAATTTCATGTTTGTTATCGTTGTTTTTATCGGCTTTTTTATAGGACTTTTGCTCAGTCTGCTCAAAGGTAAATAATAACTGGCGTCTTGGTCGGCGGCTGTCATTACGCAGCTGCAACGTGACCCAAACAGGCGCGCCGGCTTCTGCCATGGTGACATCAAGCAACCGTACTTGTAGACCCGAGATATGCGCAAAGGTCACATGAAAGCTAATGAGCCAGACGCTAATGAGATAAAAGCACAGCCCCAATACCAAGTTATTACCATAGTTGATACCGGCGATAAAGGTGATGATTAATAAAACGGCAAACAGCAGCCCTTCACGGCTAAAAAAGATATAGACGTTACGCAAATTCAGCGTCGCACTATCACTTTTTGGCGCACGCGCGGCAAACCAACGGCTTAATAATGAGCTGGCTGGTACGGTTAAGGCTTTTGGCAAAAAGCTCATGACTACCCTATCCTTACCATAAAAGATGCAAACAATTAAATAACGACAGCCACGTCTGCCAATATACGTTGAGCGATGGTTTGTGTGACTTGTCCGCCAGTCACGTGTGCTGGCACGAAACGCTGGCCAAGTCGATGGTCAGTGACCGCCGCAAATACCGCTTGAATATCTTCGGGCGTCACTTCCATATGTCCCGATACATAAGCATAGGCTTGCGCCGCGCGCTGTAGTGATAGCACACCACGCGGTGATAAACCATGATAATCAAAGCTTGCACGCGTTTTTGCAACCAGTCTTTGCAGATAATCCAACACCACATCGGCGACATAAACCTGCTTAACCCCATGTTGCGCCAATAATACCGCCTCGGTATCTAGTACGGCGCCAAGCTGTTTTAATAATTCACGGCGATTTTGTCCCTTTAACAGCTCGCGCTCTGCAGCAGGCGATGGATAACCAAGCGACAAACACAATAAAAACCTGTCCAGCTGCGATTCAGGCAGTGGGTAGACACCTGCTTGCTGCAATGGGTTTTGGGTGGCTATGACAAAAAACGGCTGCGGTAATGGATAGGTTTGACCATCTTGCGTCACTTGCCGCTCTTCCATGGCTTCTAATAACGCACTCTGGGTTTTGGGACTAGAGCGATTGATCTCATCGGCGAGTAACAACTGCGTAAAGATAGGTCCGGGACGAAACTCGAATTGCTGCTGACTTTGATCAAAAATACTCATACCCAAGATATCTGCTGGCAGCATATCATTGGTAAATTGCACACGGCTAAAACTCAGCCCGAGCAATTGCGCCAAGCCTTGCGCCAACGTCGTTTTACCCATACCTGGCAGATCTTGCAACAACAAGTGCCCGCCTGCCAAAATACCACTGAGCGCCAGCTTAACCACCTCGGGTTTATCTAGCACTATTTGATTTAATTGCGCCATTAACTGAGCAATTTTTTGCTGATTATGGCGATAGTCATTGGTGGCTTGCTTCATTATCGATTCTTGGCTCATTTTTTAATGAAATAGGTTTAAAAAAGAATACTTCTCTGTCAGGTATTTCTCAATCAGGCACTGCTGCTATTTTGTTTCATCAACTGTTGGTACCGGTGCCCGCAGCGTTGATAAATAAGCAATCACATCGGTACGCTCCTTACTATCGGGCATCGGATCTGACAGCATTTTTGAGTCGGGCATGGCTTTTTCAGCATCAGCGATATAAGTATCCAGCGTCTTGGCATCCCATACCCAACCTGATGTCGTCAGCCCTTCGCTATAGGTGTAATCCTCTAACTCGGCGGCATTTGCGCCATAAACATTCATCAGCTGTGGCCCTTTTTTATTGAGCCCTGGGTTGAGTTGATGACACTGAGCGCAAGCATCTTGGTATATCAGCGCACCGTTATCGGCATCGCCCTCAGTATAAAGCGGCAGCGTGACCGGATCTCGATAATCAGGGGGTGTTTTCTCACAAGCGGTGAGCGATAAAACAGTGGCCAATACAGCGCCTAATTGATATTTTTTGACAATAGACATGGTGGAATAATCTTAAATTGAGGAGCATGGGCTATGTATGCGCCTACCTCAACCACAATACAAGGTAAAAAGGACAAACACACATAGCGCTGCGTAGCAGTATATATCGTTGCTAACCGTTAAATATGGGTTATGTGGTAAAAATAAAAATTAGTTGCCTAGACTTAACTCTCGCTTGATACTTTTATGGTATTACTAGGTGCTTCTAAATAATAACCCTGTAAGTAGCGTGCGCCCACGCTCCACGCGACTGACATGGTCCCCGCATCTTCAATATATGGCATCAAGACATCAACGCTAATTTCATTGGTACGCATGATAAGCGACTTAACCGTTTCTAAATTCTCAGGGTTATCAATCCCTTCGACATAATTGCGGGCTAAGCGCACCATATCAGGCTGCACAAAATTGGCCAGCTCAACCGACTTAGCTGATGAGCCAAAATTATTAATGCCCAGCAGGCAGTTGACTTGGTTAAGCGCTTTAAATTGCGATTTTGCGACAGTCAAATGATCGGCAATGTCTTTTTCATTAAACTGTAAGGTTAACGCGCCCGCTTTACCACCGACAGCATTGATGAGTTGACTAGCAACGCTCGGCAGTTTTTTATCTATCAACGACGCATTGGTCAGTTGTACCAATAACCTTGATTTACGCACGTCATTGATTTTTTTACAGGCATTGATCAATATCCAGCGGTCAATTTTTTCAAGGAGCTTGTGCGCTTTGGCCACCGCCATAAACTGGTCAGGGGTCAGTACGGTATTGTTCGCATCTGCTAATGGCAGGCGTAGATACACCTCAAAGAAATCACTGCGATCATGATTGATATCATATATGGGCTGGAAAGACAGCTCAAAGCGATTATTAGCAATAGCATCGACTAAAGACTCAGCAAGGGCATGATCATCACTATTGGCATGTTCGCTAGCGTCATATAGATGGTATTTATCACCGTGATTGGAGGTTTCAATCATAATTTGATTGATAGCATCTAGCGCCCGCTCAAGCAACACTCTTGGCTCTGGCGTATTTTTTTCTATCTTCACGATCGCAATACTTGCCGTGGTACTTAACGTCCGTTTATCTACCTCAATAAACATCTGACTAATAGTCGAACCAATTTTCTCAGCCAATTTCTCAAGCGCAGCGGTATTTTGATTTTCTATCAAGATAGTAAAAGCCGTATCGCTAAAGCGGCTCACATGGCTGTTTCCCTCTATCTCATTTGTCATTAGCTCATCTAAGGCATAGGCGACTTGCTGCACGGTGGTATCAACACCTTGTAAACCTAAGCTGCTTCTAATCTTACCCACATTATCGAGTTGAATATAAAATAATCCTGCCGTCAAAGCGCCTTGTTTTGCTTGCTCATAAACTTTCGTCAGCTGCAATTCAAAACCGAGGCGATTATCAATACCCGTTAAGCTGTCTTTACGTTCGGCTGCTGCCAAACGCTTGGCAACGTCGGCGCTATTAGTGTTATTTTGCTGAATAATGATTTGGGTAACGGGCTCACCATCAAGGGTCGCGACTGCCAGCTGTAATTTTGCTTCAAAGGTACTGCCATCGGTACGTTTGCTTTCAAAATTAAACTCAACGTCTTTGCGGTTGCCTTTATCAAATTGACGTAAAAATTGCTTGAAGGCTTTGATATTGTCACCGCC
>NZ_DAINDI010000003.1:51484-68058 GCF_036731945.1 Psychrobacter sp. | reverse complement strand
GCTATCAAATCAATCACAGGTATGCCAATAATGTCATTCATTGACTCAAAACCAAACAACTGCAAATACGGGTCATTGGCAAAAATATGAATACCTTGATCGATATAAGCGACGGCACTTTTGGAGTTTTTAATCAGAACATTGGCGCGCTGCTCTGCTTCAGAGATGACATGCTGCAAAGTTTTAAGCTGTTGACGACTGCGTAAGTTATCATGGAGCAAACAAATCGCCATGACTACTGCCATTTCTTGCTCGGCGCTCAGCGCTTTGACCATTGTGCCATTTAAAATAGAAGGTAAGCCCGCTTCGTTATGAGCATTGGCTATCGTATCTTTATTTATCAAACAAACCGATGGCAAATCAATACCTTGCTCTTGGACAATACCGACCACCTCGGTAAAGTTCATATCATAAGCTTGCCCAAACACCAAGGTATCCCATGGCTGGCGTAACGCCTTTAGCAGCTCCTCTTTATCATCTAAAAACCCCAAGTTCACACTATCATAATATGAACCTAGCAAGTCGACGATACGCTCAGCATAAAGCTGGTCGTCGTCGATTACTAATAAGTTTAGGATGGACTGAGTACGCATAAGAAGCCTTTTAAATGGTAGTAGCGGTTTTGTCATTATAAACAATAATGTAATCGACTGCTGCTTAAGTTACAACCTCAATGCGATGTTATAAACTCTTAAATAAACTTAAATCAAACTCACTTAGCCTATGATCAAGTCTTAAGTATTGAACGTCCTAAACTTATCTAAGCTATTAATAGATAACTATTTAAAGTTGTACCACTTCATATTGGCTAAACTCGTCGTTCATCATTAAACGCCGTACCAAGCGTAATGTTTTCTGTTTGGTATTAATACGCATCATGACTTTATCTCCTACTTGAAAATGAGAAGTCGGCACGATCAAACTACAGGCAGTCTGTAATTGCTCATCGCCCCCAACGACAAACGCTGGTACAAAATGCCGACTGCGATTGTCTCTATTGTGCAGACGAATGCCACAGGCAATGAGCTGATGACCAAGTACTTGCCAATCAATTTCAGGATTTTCGTTATCCATCTCGCGCCAGCGTACCACCCCTATTGACCAAGCATGTGACGCAAATTCATAAGGACGACATAATAAAAAAAGACTCATAATACGCAGTGACGGCGGTGTTATAGAAGTCAGCACATCATTATTAGCAATCCTTGCTATATCTTTTATCGCTTTAGGACTATAGTCTTTTTCGAGGGTATCCTTTGTCTCTCTGCTTTTTATTGATGCCTCAGGGCCAAAAAATGAATGAACGTTTTTGCACGCCATATGCTCAGCCGTTGCTACTGGCTCTTTTGGTTTGGGCAATAGTCGCAAGGTACGAAAAACGGACAAATCGTCGTTATTGACAGCGCCACCATTAAATCTACCGTCAAATGTCTCTACCGCTAACCCTTTATCGTTGGCATGTTTTTTTGGCAAGGTATCGTAGCGAGGTTGCTGATAATCTGGCAGCACTTTAGCGACAATCAGACTTGACAAGCTTTGCTGGTTACTGACGCGGTAATGAATGTCATTGAATCCCGTGATGACGTGAGCCTCTTGTTTGGCACTTTGCTTGATAGGTAGTGTCAAGCGAGGCTGGATATAGCGATAGCTTAATGTCATGGCAACCGTGTTAAGCAAGCAATACTCAGCTCCTTCTCGACCTTCATCGATAAGTGTATCGCGACGCGATTTCAAATGAGCGACCAGCGCCGCTAACTCGATAAATACACAATCATGATGGGCATCATAAGGATTAATAGCACAATGGGCGGTCAAATACGTTGGTGCGCTGTCACTATTTAAATTGACGAACACCCTTGTCTCTGTCTGCGGTTCTACCGTTATAATAAGGTATTCGCTCCACTCTAATAGTAAACGCTGTACCATCAAGATATTGGCTCGGCGCATGGCACGCACGTTTAACAAGCTATGCAAACATAACTGAGCATATAGCTGATGGATAGTATCCGCACAGTGGGTGGTAATATAAGCACTGACATCAATAACCACTGTCCGCTGTTGGCAAGCCATATAGTAGAGCTGATTAATATTAGACCATAAGGACGCTGTAGGCTTTTGATAGCAAAGCGCTTCTTCAAACAGTAACTTTTGATACATCAGCAGCGTCTGATAGGTCGCAATGGCCAAAGTAATCGGCGAGGATTTGTCATTGGTAAAATAGCGCTGCCACAGATTGGTGGTTGATTGCGACTCATTATCTGCTAAAAAAACAATCTCTCGTTTTATAACGCCGTCGTAACCCATAATCATTAAATAGTACAGCGACTTCACGTGTGCCACATAATCCAACTGATAAGCGTTGAAAGCCTGCGTCTCATAGATATAATGCTGACGCAGCAGCGCAATCAGCTGATTGGCCGCATCCAGCACAATATTAAATAGCGTCAGGCGTTGTCGATCATCTATATTTGCCGTGCGCAATTCTGTGAGCACTTGTTCTAACTGCTCTATTTGCTGCATCTCTGCCTGCAAGGGCAACAGCGTCGCCCATTTGCGCAAATGCTGCTCATCACTATTAAACGATTTAGGCAATGGTTGCGATAAGGGCGTATCCGTTGCTAAATACTGCTGAAATGTCGATAAATTTACCATTACTATCCTTAGTAATTGCGTAGGCTATCAATAGAAGTCTATCTCTAGAATTTACCTTTATAGACGACGCTTAGGCTTAAACCACTTAACCAAAAAACACTTCCGCACAAACCTCAAATCCGACCGCTAACTGCTCTACAAATAAGTCTGATCTGTGTCTTTTTAACGGTGCTGATTTATGGAATTTTTTAAACTTATCACTAAAAACGACTATTAATAATAACTTAATCGTTATTTGTTTACTAAAATTCCGATGTACCATATTGCCTATTTTAAGTTTCATTGTAAATATCAATCGGTACTTTAAAAGGTTTATTCGGCAGCTCGCGCACCAATTTTGGCACTAAATAACCAGGTAAAGCGGCGAGTAACGCCCAGTACAGCGCAATAGCCGCGCGCTCGTCACTATCAAAATGGGCAGCACCAGCCACCTTATCCAATACGTGTAGATAATAAGGCAGGACGCCAGCGGCAAACAAGCGCTGACTCAATGCCGTTTGCACCGTCACGCTATCATTGATACCCTTTAACAGTACCGCTTGGTTTAATAAAGTGACGCCCGCTGCGCGCGTACGCTGCAAATACTCAGCGGTCAGCGCATCAATCTCATTGGCATGGTTACAATGAATCACCATGACGATTTGGCAGCGACTTTGCGATAGTCTATCTAATAGCGCCTCATCTAAACGCGCTGGAATGACCAATGGCAAACGGGTATGCAGCCTGATGGTGGTCAGTTGCGGAATCGCCTCTAAGGTATCGAGCCAAGCAAATAGCCGCCTATTAGTGACATTTAACGGGTCGCCGCCGCTTAAAATCACTTCGTTAATCTCAGGATGGGCACTGATGTAATTGATAATATGCTCTTTGGCATCGGCGGTTGGCATATTGGCGCTATAGTCAAAATGCTGGCGAAAGCAGTAACGACAATGGATGGCGCAAGCACCGGTAATGGTTAATAAGACCCTTGATTGATATTTATGCAGTAAACCTTTCACCGGATTGTGCGTATTCTCGCTTAAAGGGTCTGCCACATAACCGGTCACAGCGATTTGTTCTTTTCTATTGGGCAATACTTGTTTAAGCAAAGGGTCATCACCGTCACCGACCGTCATTTTTGCCACAAAACCGCGCGGCACACGCAGCGTAAAATGTTCAGGTATATAAACCTCTGAGCGCAATGATTCAAGCTTTAGTAGCTCAAGCAACTCATCAATAGAGGTTATCGCTTCGGATAATTGCGTTTGCCAGTTTTTTTGTGTGATTAAATGGTTTATCATGACAACCTTATACCTGTGCCCAAAAGCCGCTATTATACGCTCTTAGTACGTCCGCTATCAAAGCGTACGAATTATTCATAAAACCTAGAGCATCATAGGCAGCTTTAGCACAGCAAGGCGTAAACCCCACATCCAATTATTGATGACAATACTTACAACCCTTAGGAGTCTTCCGTGGCAAGTTTTTCTACTAACGAATTTAAAGCTGGTCTCAAAGTCATGCTCGATGGCAACCCGTATGCCATTCTTGAAAATGAGTTTGTCAAACCGGGTAAGGGGCAAGCCTTTAACCGTGTCAAAATGCGCAACTTACGCAGTGGTCGCGTACTCGAGCAGACGTTTAAATCAGGCGATAGCTTGGAAGCGGCGGATGTCATCGATACCGAAATGAACTATCTTTATAACGATGGTGAGTTTTGGCACTTTATGCACCCTGAGAGTTTTGAGCAATTACAAGCCGACAAAACCGCGGTTGGTGATGCGCTAAAATGGCTAAAAGAAAACAGTAACGCGCTTTGCACCATCACTCTATTCAATGGTGTGCCGTTATCTATAACGCCACCTAACTTTGTTGAACTGCAAATTACTGAAACCGATCCAGGTGTGCGCGGAGATACGTCAGGTGGTGGCGGCAAACCTGCAACCCTAGAGACAGGGGCTGTGGTACGTGTGCCATTATTTGTTCAGCAAGGCGAAGTAGTTCGTGTTGATACGCGTACTGGTGATTATCAAACACGCGTTAACTAAGCGTTTTTATTGGGTTTAAAACAAAAAAGCTTAACCGCTATTAGCGGTTAAGCTTTTTTAATGTCAAATGCTTTTTAGATAAGAAAACTATTCTTCCATTATTCTTCCATCGATTGCTTATACATCAGCCAGTATTGCACCAAGGCATTAAGCTGCTCTTGTTTAAAGGGTTTGGTGCAATAATCCTGCATACCGACATCAAGATACTTTTTACGCTCACCATCCATCGCATTGGCGGTCAAGGCGATGATAGGCGGCAATGCTTGCGGGTCATAAAGCTCATGCAGCTTAATCGTCGCTTGGACGCCATCCATAATCGGCATGTGATGGTCCATCAAAATGACATCATACTGCTCAGGATTTAACGCAAAAACCTCTATGGCTTGTTGTCCATCCGTGACGTGAGTGACGGTATGACCGCTATTATTGAGCGCTTTTTTGGCAATCATGGCATTGACGCTATCATCTTCGACCAGCAATATATGACCAATAAGCTCATGACTTGGTTCTGTCATAGCAAAGTCGTTTGAGCCTTGCCAGTTCTCGTAGTGTGCTTCATCAATAATAGGTAACGGCAGTAATACGGTAAAAGTCGTACCAATACCGACGGCACTGTCTACTTCGATATAGCCGCCCATCAGCTCTACCAAAGATTTACAAACAGATAAACCCAGTCCAGTGCCACCATAGAGACGATGAGTATAGGTATTAGCCTGATCGTAAGCATCAAATATTGCCTCTAACGATTCTGGCTTGATACCGACGCCGGTATCTGTAACCTCAATACAAAGCGTCATGTCTTGATGATTAACCGAACCACTATCATCAGTATTATAATGAGAAGCTTGCTCTACTTGTGGCTCATGACTGCATATAGACTTATGATTGCCGTATTTATCCTCACAAGGGTTGTTTTCCATGTGTTTAACGTCAATGGACACCCGTCCACCTTCACGGGTGAATTTGATCGCGTTATTGACCAAATTTACCATGATTTGCTTAAGCCGTACCGGATCACCTTTGATATAAGGCGATAATGCTTCGGTATAATGATAATCTAAGGTCAAACTGCGTTGACGAGCTTTGACCGCAAATAAACTCACCACTTCATTACAAAGGCTCGATATATTCATCGGTATAGAATCGATGGTCATTTTGCCCGACTCAACCTTTGATAAATCTAAAATACCGTTAATAATAGCCAATAAGTGCTCGTTTGAGACTTTAATATTATCGACGTACTCTTGTTGTTCAGCGCTGAGTTTGGTTTCAGCGAGCATCTCAACCATACCAATGATGCCATTCATCGGCGTACGTATTTCGTGGCTCATGTTGGCCAAAAACTCTGACTTCATCTCATTAGCATGCTTGGCATGGCGCTGCTGGTCTTGAAGCTTCAAAGCATCGGCAGCCATCGCAGCAAACTGCGCCAATATATCTGCGTCCTTATCGGTAAAATCGTGGTGCGCTTGCATATCCATCAAACACAAAGAACCCAAACGATAGGTCTTGCCATCTTCGTGCATAATAATAGGCGCGCCAGCATAAAAGCGCAAATATGGCGCTTCTGTCACCAACGGGTTTTGACTAAAGCGACTGTCCTCTGTCAAATCTGGCAGTACCAAAACCTCATCCGACAGGACAGTATAATTACAAATAGCGACTTTGCGTGACGTTGTACAAATACCATCGAGCCCGTGTACCGATTTTAAATACTGGGTTTCCTCATCCATAAAGGTAATAGCTACGACTGGCATATTAAAAAACAACTTCGCAAGCTCGGTTAAACGTGCAAAAGCTGGTTCCTCATTATTGTTGAGTACCTGATATTTTTTGAGTTTATTAATACGCTCAGCGTCTTCCGCAGCAACAGGATAACGATAACCAATTTCTGACGAGTTAGATGTAGACAAGATGGACTCCATTAATTCATATCAAACGCTTGGTTTAATCGCGGCTTGCTTGAGCAATAATTGTAATGCTTCACTAACCATCAGCATCGCGACCACTGAGGTGACGACGACCGCCGAACCATAGCCACCGCAATGCAAACCGCCTGTTTGACAGCTTTTATCAACACGCGGCGGCTCTGTCGAATAGACACATTTGATGCCAAATTTTTCTTTTAGTGCGCTATTGATGCCTTTTTCGTGGCGCAGCTTATTACGTAGCTTTGCCAACAACGGATCTTGGTAACTGTCCCGTAAGTCGCTTACACGAATCTGGCTTGGGTCTATTTTACCACCTGCTCCGCCTGCACACACCAATTTTAGTTTGTTAAAGCGGCAGTGCAATGCAATAGCAAGCTTGGCATTCATATCATCGACACAGTCTAAAATAACAATTGGATTTTTTTGCATAGCCATTTTTGCTTGCTCGCGCGTGGGCAATAATGCTGCGACATTATCCGTAGTCAAAAAGTCATCTATCAGATTTATTTTAACTTTCGGATTAATCTCACGGATACGTGTGGCCATTGCCGCGATTTTACTTTGCCCAAAAGTACTGTCTAACGCTGGCAGCTGACGATTGACATTTGACGCCACCACTATGTCTAAGTCAATCAACGTAATCGTCCCAACGGCGGTGCGCGCCAGCGCTTCTGCTGCCCAAGAACCCACCCCGCCAACGCCAATGACGTAAACATGCGCTGCGGCAAAGGTATCGACAGCAGACCCACCATACAATGTTTGCGTGCCTTTAAAACGGCGCTCATACTGCGCTGACGATTCATCAATCACAGCGACGCTATTAGCAGCAAGTTGTTGCTCGCTGCGCGCAGTGACTTCTTTATTAACTAAAGTATCTGTTTGATTTATAGTTTGCTGCAATTGTGTTTCTTCGGTCATAACAAATTAGAGCTCGATTAAAAGGTTGTTTATTATTAATAAGTATTTTGGGCTACTCTTAAGCTGGATAACGCCAATCGGTACGTAAAGCACTGCAACTGTTGTGCCACAATTGCTCAGCAAGAGTCTCGGTTGGCACCGCAAGTAATTCACTTAAACTGCCTAATACATAAGGTAAGTTGGCTGGGACATTTCTATTATGAGCGGGCGCATCGCCCCATTCATCATCTGGGCTTTGCCCAAGCGCTGACTGACTACCGCCGGAATTTTGGCACATTATCGGCGTCATATCTGGGCAATCCGTCTCGATGACCAAACATTCAATACCATAAGTATCAACCGCTGCTTGAATCGCACGGCGCAGCTTTTTGGCATTGGGATTGGTGACTTGACCGGTCACACCAAGTTTAAAGCCCAGTTTTACAAAGGCTTTTGCTTCTTGTTCACCGCCACTAAAACTATGGGCAACGCCGCCAAGCTCATGAGCATCATAGTCATGCGCCTTTAACAACGCCAATGCTTCAGCATGCGCTTTACGAATATGTAGCATGACAGGTAACTTGTGGCTCACCGCCATATCCAATTGCGCCTTAAAAAAACGCCCTTGCTTTGCGACCATATCAGATTGTTTCATCTCATCCGTAAAAGTATCCAAACCAATTTCACCAATGGCTAAAGGACGTTTGTCATTTAACATCTGCGCCATGTTTTCTAAATGCTCATCAGTATGTTGGTCGATATAAAAAGGATGCAAACCTAGGGCAATATGCGCATTGAGAGGTTTCTCTTTTTGCTTAAAGGTCTGTTCTGATACAGCGTGCGCCTGTTCATCAATAAATTCTTTAATTGCGTATAAACGGTCAAAGTGTCTGTGTAAATAACCGACCAATACCAAATGGCGCACGCCTCGCTGATACGCTTTTTGTATTTGCTCCTCTCTGTCAACATCAAACACAGGAGCGTCAAAATGGGTATGGGTATCAATGAGAGGAAAAATAGTAGGCAATTTCTCATTAGCGTTAAATGAGGCGTCAATCGTAGTCATCAATAGCCTCCAAATTTAATGGTTTTCATTATTTTTCTTAAATATAGACGTTTATTTTAGATTAGAGACTTTGTTAGCCGCTTTTTCGTCAGACCCTTTATCATCGTTATTATGATTTGATAATTGGCTATCGGCCTTTTTACTACTACGCCGCGGAATCAGTAATAGAGCCATAGCGACCGCACTTAAGATTAACCATTTCTTTTTCTTTTGATGATCAAGATTGCTCATTAGTGCCGCCTATAGGTTCTAGCTACTTTTAAGATTCTAGCCATTTTTCACTTATGAGCTTAAAAATTACTAACTTAAACCAGTCTACTTAAATGACAGTTATCTAAAGAATAATCTTAAAAAATTGCTTATAACAGCAATAGGTTATTAGATTCACTCTAATTATACGCCGCTTGAAGACGCCCTATGTTTATCTGTGTTATCAATACGCAAGCTAATGTACGGCAACGCTATCATGCCGTACGTTTAATTACGATCTTCATTTTATTTTAATCTAGAAGCTGTCGCTTGCCGCATTCACTCGCAAGCGCTCTATATTAGAATTTAGCGTTTTAAAGGATAAGTTGTAATGCCACTAGTACTAGGCGTATCTACTTTAGTAAACCCTTGTGAAGTTGGCTTTGGCGTTTGGTCACGCTTAGGTACCAATGGGTTAAGCGGCATCAGCTCATAGTCAGCACTGACGTTGCCATTCCAGCCTTCTGTACCACTAAGTGGCAGCTGTTTAATAGTGCCGTTTTTATCGATGACCAGTTGCAGGACGCGCATCTGATTGTATTTGCGCTCGGTCACACTAGCGACAGCCCCGCCATCACGTAAGATGGTCGGCTGTAAAAAGATAATTAAGTTACTCTTTTGCGTGCTGTCATTATCAGAGCGGAACAATCTTCCGATGACGGGTACACTGCCCAAACCGGGAACTTTTTGTTGGCGAGTGGTGGTGTTATCGCGCATTAAACCGCCCAAAGCAATGGTTTGCTGATCATCGGCTAGGATGGTGGTATTAATCAAGCTTTTATTGGTAATCAGGCCACTGGCATTGGCAGCACTGCCGGGTACTACGGATGAGACCTCTTGCGAGACCTCTAGACGTACGGTGCCATTATCACCAATATGAGGAATGACATTTAGATTGATACCGATATCTTGGCGGTCAATGGTCTGAAAAGGATTGGTCGAAGAATCACTGCCGGTAGTATATGAACCGGTGACAAAAGGTACGTTTTGACCGACCAAAATACTGGCTTTTTCATTATCCAAGGTCAAGATTGATGGCATCGACAGCAGATTGGCGCTGGTCGACGAATCAAGCGCTTGTAAGATTGCACCATAAAACTGAGTGTTGCCTTGGCTGTCTTTTTTACTATCGCCGATGCCAATCAACGCTCCAGCAATAGAGCCTGCTGCTGCACTAATATTTGCGCCACCTGATAACGCGGCGGCAGCAAGCGAGACGGCACTCGCGCCGACGTTATTAAAGTTGACCACGCCATAGCCACTATTGGCATTACCCAGCGCCCACTGTACGCCAAGTTGGGTAGCGTCATCGCCTGAGACCTCAACAATCGCCGCTTGAATCAAAACCTGGGCGCGGCGGCTATCGAGCTGAGCGACGGCATCCTCAATCTCAAACATCAGCTCGGGCGCGGCATTGACGATAACAGCATTTTGCGTTTCATCCGCGATAATGCTAAAAGGTCGCCCGCCGATACCATTACCTGTGCCACCTGAACTTGCCGTAGATAACGCTGCTCCCGTAGCGCCAGTACTGGTATTCGTAGCACTGTTGGTAAGCGCATTAGTATTATTGTTAAGGGCTGAGCCTGTACTACTGGCGCCGTTTAGCGAAGCTGACTCTAAGGTTGAGGCCGCACCAGCACTATTAATAGACTGACTAGCAAGCAAGCCGCGCAGCATCTCTGCAATGTGACCGGCACTGGCATATTTTAAGCGAAAGACGCGCAGACCACTTAAACGTCTCGAAGGCGTGGTATCTAATTGATTGACCATTTCTTGAACTTTGGCAATCATCTCCGGACTGCCTTTGACGAGCAGCCTATCACTAGAGGTATCGGCGATGACTTTTAGCTGATTACTGCCGCCTTGCGCTTGCCCACTACCCGCGCTTGCCACCAAGGCACTAATCAACTCCATCATACGCTCAGCGTCGACATGACGCAGCGGTATGACTTGCAAACTGTCATTAACGTTGCTGTCTAAATCGCGAATAAGCGCCGTGAGCTGATTAAGACTATCAGCGCGGTCCGACAATACTAGCGCATTAACGCCCGGTACCGCTGCGGCATGGGCGGACTGCGGCATCAGCGGTCGAATGACGCCGAGTACTTCTGCCGCTTGGGTATTGGTCAAATAAATCACCCGTGTCGCTAAGGCTTCACCGACACTGTCCCCGCGTAAGTCCACCGCCACGCCAGATTGTTTGGCGACGTTATCTGGTACCAGCTTAATGGTTGTACCCGAATCGATAGCGGCAATACCATTGACCTGCATGACACTTAAAAACAGCTGAAAAATCTCGTCACGCGACAGCGCTTTGTTAGAAATGACCGTCACATTACCGTTGATGCGCGGGTCGAGGACAAAGTTTTGATTGGTAATAGTCGCCACTTCATTAATAAAAGCTTTGATATCGGCATCTTGCAGATTAACTTTCCAGCTTTCTGCATTGACAAGCCCTGTACTCGCTGCCCATAAAGGAACGGCTAAACATAGCGGCCGACACAAACGCATCAAACGCTGCAAGATATGGTACAAAGACGTGACCGAAAAATTTTGAGAACTGACCATATTGATAATTACCTACAGTGATGACGCGGATATACTGATTTTCGTGCTTACTCAACAAATCTTTTGCTAAATATAATATGAACCAAATGTATTAACTGATGAAATTTCTAACTAAAACTGCTGGCGAATGGTGATAACTTGGTCGCCACGCTGTACTTCTATTTGTGCTTCGCCAGATTGTTTTACTTGTTGCAGCACGTTGGCATCTTGCCCAGGATTGCTGCCGACACTTTGACCATTGACGGTCAGTACCTTGTCCCCTGGCTCTAGCCCTAAGCGGTTACGCAGTTTGGCTGGCATGGCGGCGGTGACCTGATAGCTTTCTCCAGATGCCATCACTCCCATTCGACTTAAATAACTGGCTGGGTTTGACTGTAATTCAGTGACGGCTTCATCAATTGGCGACTGTGGCTCGCTATCATTACTTGCGTCACCATTTGGCTGCATCTCAGGATTGCCTTGCTCGGGCATCGGTGCATTAGACAGGTTTGGCAACATACTATTATCGGGCAAACGCTGATTATTTACTGCACCCGCCAGCATGGCACTTTGATCAAGCGGCATGGCTTCTGGCATTCTGATGACGACTTCTTTATCGTAAGCATCGGCGATAATGACTTCATTCCAATCGACGGCGACCAGCGTATAGTCACTGTCTTTTAAAGTGTCACCGATACGGTAATTTTTCACTTCGCCATTGACGTCCAGCATCGCCGAAGACAGACTCTCTGGTATGGCGATAAGCACACCTTTTAACGAAACATTGGGCGGCGGCTGTACGGGTGCAGCGATAGGATCTGGGTCAGCAAAAATGGCAAATAAACCACTATGATCTGTACTGGTGTTCGCCGTATTCTGTAAAGGAGCAAGTGGTAAGGCAGGCGCTAATGGCGCAGCCAGCAGCAACCAGAGTAAACGCGCCGCGCTCCAGCATAGCCAAACAATCGCTAATAGTAATAGTATTGCTGCAAAGCGATTGAGGGTATTAACAATAGGTTTTAAACGGCTAGATACATCGGCAACATTCATCATCTAGCCCCTAAGCCGTTAAGCAGTGGCTGGCGCACACTGACCACAGGCGTATCTTGTGGGGCTTGACCTTTATATTCTGGCATATTTTCTAGTAGACGCTGGGTTAAACTCACATCTAGCATATTGTCGCCATCGATATACAAATCGCCCAGGCGCTTGTCTTGATTATTGACAAGATTGATATGCAGCAGATTTTTATTATTTTTTTGCTCGGCGCTAAGCTCAGCTCGCAGCGCAGGCATGGTGAGATAAAAAACCTTACCGCCGCTAGGATAACCGACTTCACCGCCTACCCACGTTAGCTGACCGCCCGCTTCACTAAATCCCGCCGCATTTTTACCTGAGTTTTCGCTTGAAGTGCTTGCAGCATTAGCAGCTGACTGACGTTTTAACGAAACATTATTGACCTGAATTGGGGTATTAGGCAACTGCCAATCGACCACACTGGCTAAAGTTTCAGGGGCAATTTTACCGCTCATGTTTTGAATTTGCCATGAGCTGCTACCTACTTTCACCTGACCATTTAAGCGGGTCTGCTCTGAGCTGATATCGACTTCTGCGCCTAATTTGCCTAATAGTAGATGCCACGGCTGCCACGACCACTCAGCAGCACCGGTAAGCGGCGCTGTTGACACGGGCAATTGCCAAATCGCTGAGCCTTGCCATAAGTTGCCAGACACATGTTGTACATACGGCGTATCAGGGGCATATTTTTCAAGTAGCCAGGCGGCGGGCATTTGCAACACGGCAAATAGCGCGAAGAATATAAAGCCAAGTAGCCACCAGAGCTTGCGGGGACGCTTGTGAGACGACGTGGAAACGTGAGGCACGGTTAGCTAACTCTTATAGAAGACAAAAACGTCATTATCATAGCAAACAATGGCATACAGATGACAGAAAAAAAGCCAGTATCTTTGCACCAAAATAGTGGCGATAAAGAGACTGGCTTTTATCTAGCAACTTATTTTATGAAAACATCATAATTCATAATACATGAAAGCAGAATAAAATAAGCCTTGAACCAAGAGTTTTTAAATGGCTAAATGGCAAAATCTTCAAGCTTGCGACCTGACGCTAGTGCATCTACCAACCAAGTTGGTTTGCGTCCGCGCCCAGTCCAAGTTTCTTCGCTATTATCGGTATTACGATATTTAATGCTGCGTTTTTTCTCAAGCTTCTCGCCCGCTTGTAGAATTTCTTCGATGCTGGCATCGCTTTCTTCAGCGATTTTTTCAAACTGCATATAGGCGTCATATAAACGCTGATGCTGTTTTTCTTCAATCAATTGCTGCGCATTTTCAGTAATCGCGCGTAGCTCATCAACGTTTAAACTATTTAAATCTATGACGTTATTTTTGTTCATCGTAAACTCCACTTTTATATTAAGGTTATAACCGAGTTGGATTTTTACTAAAAACTTATGCGTAATAAAAATCGTAAGTAGCAGTAATATAAACAAAAATATAAACCGCCACAAGTATTGATTGATATTTAATAATAAATACCAGTAAGCAAATAATTATTTCCAAGAAAATAAACTTTTATATTAAATAGAATTTATCATATAAAAAAAAGAGCCTCTAAATGTAGGCTCTTTTCTCTGATTTAATCAACACTATTAGATTACGTATTCCTCAAAAAGGTTATACATACCTATTAATAACTTAACAACCCTAAAATATAGGTACTATATAGTCTTTAATAAAATTAATATTAAAAATGTAAAGTAAATTGTAAATAATATCAATTTTATAGCTATAAACTTTACACTTTTCTTAATTTGCCAATTAATTTAGCTAGCCCATTTTTCGTCATTAATAGCTAAGTGCTGTAGTAAATCAAAAACCTGAGTCACCTTGTTCTCGAATATTTCTTTATCGTAGGAATCAGGAAGGTCTTCATCTAAAACCTCTTCAATGAACGCACGAACCTTTGCTTTAGTATGAGAGTCTCTCCACCAGTCCTGCACTAGTACTTTAGGTGATGCATCGATTAGAGACTTAATAAGATCTTTAGCCGCAAGCTTAACTGCCTGCTCTTCTTTCTTCGTCAGTTTATCTTTAGCCAACAAATCAAATACTTCCAACTCATCTTCTGTCAAGCCTTCACGAACATGCCGCTGATCTTCCTCTTTTAAGTCTTGGGCAAACTTTTGTAATTCTTCAAAGAATTCTTCCGTTTGGGTTGCTCCTGCATTATATCGGTCAATTATATTACGATACCGCTCTGCAAAATTTACTCGCCCTTGATTGGTTTTAAGCATCTGTTTGATTTTTTTCTCAATGAATCTCTTCATATCTGCTATGGCGATATGTTTATGCTCAGTTTGCTTAAACTCGGCTCTCAACTGCTCGAAATCTACATTAGCGAGATTCCAACTAGCGCTTTTAGTGATTTGGTACTCGCTTACTGGTTCTGCTACTGAGCTAGTATTGTTACCATCTACTACAACACTACGATCTAGTAAGCTTGAAACCTGAGCGGCCTGCTCATCCAAATCATCTTGATCAATCTTATTGGCAATAAACGTGTGCAAGAACTGCATAACACTAACAATAGGTCTTGGTTGACTAAGAATCGTAGGCTTAGCCGCTTCATACAGACTAGCAACTACATTAAAATGTACATTGAACGTTTTACGTATGAGATCTTGCGATAGCATAATATCTGCATAATCAGCAAACAAAGCGTTTTGCTTGAAAACTTCTTGAGCTTCAATAATTTTCATCAAATCTACTTCATGAGATAGACAGAATGTAAGTGTTTCCGCTATCGCTTCATCCAATAAATTAATTAATACTGACTTGTCTTGTACAGGGTCTGTTCCATCTCCTGAATCCGTGCCTTGACCATAATCTTTTAGCGCAGACTTAAGATTTCTGAATACATTGTAGTAATCAATAATCTCACCATTAGTTTTTTCTACCAATTGCCCGCTATCATTTCTAGTCTTAAAAGAGGTCACACGGTTCGCTCTTGCGATGGTTTGCATCAGCGTATGACCCTTCATGGGCTTATCAATGTACAGCGTTGAGACAGTAGGCGCATCGAAGCCTGTTAGCCACATAGCACACACAAAAACCAACTGTAATGGATGCTCAGCGTCCTTAAAGTCATCTTCTATATCTCGACTGTTGGGTTGCTGCTGCGTCAGTCTATTGATATGCTTTTGGATTTCCAGTCCCTGCTTTTCAAAGCGCTCTTTTTCAGAGGCAGGACTACTGATAACAACTGCCATTTCAACGTTCTGCATATACTTAAGACGGTTTTTAAGACGGACTTTTTCTAAATCATTCTTAGTTTGGTTGATTTGACCTTGTAGCTTACGTTGTTCTTTTTTCCATAACTCCGTAACCTTGTCATACATGCGAACCGTAGTGAACTGATCAACAGATATCACCATGCCTTTACCACGATACCCACGTCGAGGGAAATGGTAAACGATGTCGGCTGCTATAGTATCCAAGCGATCATCACGCTTGATGACCTCAAGCTCTTTCGAGAAGTTATTTTCTAATTTTTCTCGCTGTGCATCAGACAGATCTTCGTCTTCTAAGATCTCCGCTAACTCTTCATTCAATGCCTCATTCTGTAGTAGCACCTCTGGGACACGCTTTTCGTAGAACAAAGGTAATGTTGCATGATCTTCAATAGCTTGCTGAAAGGTATATTCGGACACATACTCACCAAACCACTGCTTAGTTTTCTTCTGTTTGAGGATCGGTGTACCTGTAAAGGCTAGGAAATGTGCGCCTTTGAGTCCTAAACGCATGTTGTCAGCGAGCGTATCATATTGGGTACGATGCGCCTCATCGACTATGACGATAACCTCTCTTTCATCTTTATCATAGAGCAACGGGTACTTCTCACCCTTCTCATAACGGAACTTCTGAATGAGCGTAAATACAATTTTCAGGTTCTGTCCTAGCATTTCACGCATCTGATGACTATTTTTCGGCTTAGCAATTTCCGTCTCTTTTACCGCCTCTGTTGCCAAAAAGTTCTTGGAGATCTGCTTGTCTAAATCATCTCTGTCAGTGATGACCACAAAGCTAAAATTACCTGCACACTTACGGAACACTTTACGGATAAAGAACACCATGGCAAAGCTCTTACCTGAACCTTGCGTATGCCAAAATACGCCCAAAC
>NZ_DAINDI010000003.1:35420-51474 GCF_036731945.1 Psychrobacter sp. | reverse complement strand
CTAATTAAGAAGTTCTCAAAAGCATGCTTAACACCCAAAAACTGATGGTTTTGAGCGACGATCTTTACTTTCTCGTTTTGATATAGAATGAAGTTTTCGATGTAGTCTAATAGCCGCTCAGGTCTAAACAGCCCTGCAAGCAAGTACTCGATGCTATTACCATGAGTTTCAATCTCCTGCTTATCTACTTTTTCTTTCTCATTATCCACCCTTAACCAAGGATAGAAATTTTCCCAGTCGGCAGTAAAGCTCCCTATCTTAGTATCTGAAGCATTAGATAGGATGCAAAAGGCATTATATAAAAATAGCTGTGGGATATCGTTTTTGTAGTTGGTTAAGTTATCCGTCAAAGCGTTTTGTAGCTTGACGTTAGAGTTTTTTAGCTCAAAGAAAACAATCGGCAAGCCGTTGATATAGAGCAATATATCAGGACGACGGTACTTTCTGATGGGTTCAAGACCAGTCGTCTTAATGGTTAGCTGTGTTACTAATAAAAACTCATTATTAGTAGGGGTATCGAAATCTATGAGACATAATGGTATATTTTCTCGCTTAACACCATTAGCATCTTCATAGGTGACGTTAATACCATCACGAATATAGCTATATATTTGCTTATTGGCTTTGAGAGTAGACATCGATACACGCCGACTCATGATGTCCTTCACTGCTGATAGGATAGTGGCCTCAGGCACGTCAGGGTTCAGCTGCATGCATTTAGCAACTAAGCGCTCTTTGAATACGACGTCACGCTTATCTGTACGCTTTGAGCCATCGTTGAGATCTTCAGGGTCGATAGTAGTGCAATCGATATGCTGATAGGAATAGCGCTGCTGCAAAAACTTAATACAGGCTTTTTCAATTTTATCTTCACTGATGAAGTTATATGTCACTTTTGCCATACTTCTATTCCTATGAATATTTTTTATTTTTCTTCAGCTTCGTCACTTGTCTGCATAGATGGTGGGTACTGAATATCTAGATCATCAACAGATAGCTTTCCTGACATAAGACGAGGAAGTAGGTCTTCTTTTTGTTCTATTAGGTTCGCATTACTTAAATTTAAACCTTTAATCTGTTCAAACATAGGTTTAACTACATTTTGATATCTTTCTATTAGCTTTAGATTAGGCTTAATAATCAAAAGCTTACTCAATTTACCTTTACTAAGATTTGTCATCGTTGTACCAGTTGCACCAAAAAGCTCTATTTGTGGTTTTAAATTTTTAATAGTGAAGAAAGCCCAATATAGTAAATCTTTATTATATAAAGCTATTGAATTAATCTGCTGATTAGTACAACCCCTTTTTGTTGAAATAGCCGTAATACCACCTGTACCAATACAAGTAACCATTATTGAGTCTTCCTCAATAATTTGTGATTTTTGAGAATTTAGTCCATTCTCAGTTAATGATTCTTCTGTATCAAATACAAATACTTTATTGTGCATATCTGGTGTTTTATAGAATGGATACTCTCCATTATAAAATTCTGATACTTGCATAGATGGCGTCTTACCAGTCGTAATTTTACCTAACTCAATCAAACTTATTTCTTTCCAATCATTGGGAATACCTTTCTCAAACTTAGTACTCTGCCAATCAGGAAATCGAAAGCGCACGAACCATTCTTTGTATAGCTCTGTAGCGGTATCTTCCAATAGCTTAATATGCTTCTTATTTACATCAATTAAGTCGTCATAAGTAGATAAAATAGCGGCTATTTTCTTCTGGTTTTTTAGACTTGGAACGAGTAACTTCAAACTTTCTACATCTTTAGGGAATATATTAGCTTGTCTAGCCGCTCCACTTGCCATTAGCGCCATATTAGTTCTAACTGATGAAGAGCTTAAAAGACAAAATAAATATTTAGGATTTAATATTTCTTTATCAATGTTTATTACCTTACCAGCTCTTTGATTTAAAAGGCTATTAAAACTCTTTTTATATAGTGCAACCCTACCAACTACCGAACTGGGTTGTGTTATATGAGATCCAGTTAGAGATATTAATATATCTCCGTTAGTTACATGATATTTCTTATCTAATTTACCTTGCCATTCTTTATCAACAAACTGTGTATTGGTCGAATTAAATCTTACGTTACCAAATCCAATATTACTAATTTTTATAACTGGTATCCCATCGTCTTGAAAGATCGTACTTTTAAAAGCATAACCAGAAATGACTTTAGCACTTTGTCCTAGTTCAATTACTTTCATAAGTTTTCACCTAGTATTTCCTTTAAATTCTTTAGTATTGAGTCACTTAGAACTTTAGATTTATCATTTAACTCCAATAGACTCTCCTTAGAATCATTCAAAAATTCTAGAAACTCTTCTTCAGTACGTCCGTCTTCTTCTATTACCACACCGACATAGCGCCCTGCATTTAACGAATAGTCCTGTTCTTTAACTTCTTCAGATGTAGCAAGCTTACATAGACCCGTTATGTCCTCATAACGTGCTTGAGGAAAGCGTTGTTGCAACCAGTCTATATGATCGAAGTAATATTCAGCACGTTTTCTATCGTCACGTATGGCTGCTAACAACTCTTTTATGGCTTTTATTTCAGCGGTTCTAGCTGTTAGTATTCTCAAAGCAGTGTCTTTTTCTTTGATCAGCTTTTTGTCAACAGATTCCTTTGCATCATTAAGCTCTTGACGTGCTAGAGCGACCTGTTCTTTATTGGCTTTTTCTTTTTGTCTGATACCTTTGTCCAATTGCTTATTATTCTCTTGTAGTGCTTTGAAGAACGGTTTTAAGGCCTGTAAAAGCTCCATCTGGTCAGTATTTAGGTCATCAACATTTTCATTTGTAATCTGACTCATATCATGAGTCTCTAGATAGGCTTGATACTTACCTTGCAAAGGTGACAGGGCATGCCAATTGTCATTTAGCGTATCAACAGTTGCTTTTAGTGCTCTATTATCTGCTACCACTGCTTTGAGCTGCTCAATAGCAGGTTCGATATCAGATACCGTTTCTTTCAGTATTTGCATACCAAGTCTAAAGTAACTGTCGATTAAACTGACATATTCCCGACGACGACCTTTATGCAACTTGCTTATCATGGCAATATTTTGAATATGCTCATCGGTAAAGTCTCGATGCGCTCGATCAATTTGTCTAAAGATATTACGCGCATCGATAAAAAGTATGTTGTCGTCAGCTTTGTTTTTATCAAAAAACCATAGCGTTGCTGGTAGCGTCACGGTATAAAACATATTGGACGGTAGTGTTAGCATGCCATAGATAAGATTATCTTCGATTATTTGCTTACGGATATCTTCTTCTGCATTGCGAGCATCAGAGGCAGAGTTTGGCATCACTAGCGCAGCACGACCGCTGTTTCGTGCCTCAGCTTCTGTTTGATTTTTTAAAGATGTGGCAAACAAACTGATCCAAAGATAATTCCCATTCGTTACTGTTTCATCTTTACCATCTGTTTTTTTATTTTTAGTCTTTTTTCGAGGTAAACCATAAGTATTAAAACGCTTATCATCTTCAACAGTAGCAACCGATACGTCATCGACGTTAAACGGCGGATTCGCCATGATAAAGTCGAAACTCTCATAGCTATCAAAAGGGTCTTCTGAATAGCTGTTGGCCTGTCTAATCTCTCCTCTAAGCCCGTTGACGAACAAGTTCATCTTAGCGAGCTTAACCGTATCACGGGTCTTCTCTTGACCATAGACACTCAAATCTATCGTACTGTCTTTTTCTTCTAGCTCGCCATGCGCTTTAAGCTGCTCATTACGATCCTCAACAAAATGCAGTGACTGAACGAACATACCGCCTGAGCCGCAAGCAGGATCATATACCGTCCCATGATAGGGCTCGATGACCTCTACCATCAGTTTAACAACAGACGTGGGCGTAAAGAACTCACCACCTTTTTGACCTTCTGAGAGCGCAAACTTCCCTAAGAAATATTCGTAAATACGTCCAAAGACGTCACCACTGGCATCAGTTGGGATATTAGAAAAGCTTCTTAGAAGACCTTTTAAAGCTTTCTTACCTTCTTCTAAGCGACTAAACGCGGCATACTCATCTTTAGGTAGTACATCGACGAACTTATCGTCCTTTTTGAAGTCCTCTATAGACTGCATAGCATTTGAAATTTCAGTTGCCAAATCTGCTGACTCTGGTAGCTCTAACAGGTACTTGTAGCGTGCTTTAGGTGGCAAATAGAAGCCGCAGTGCTTTATAGCAATATCCTCAATATTTTTGGCACGGCGAGTGCCTTGTAACTCTTCAAACTCAGCTTGGATTGCCTCTTCATAAGCCGCATATTTGTTGTCGGAGAACTTCAAGAATATCAAACCTAAGACAGGCGTAGCATATTCGTTAGGTTTAAGGTCAGTATTGGCTCTCAGGGTATCTGCTGCTTCCCAAAGTTGGTCTTCTAAGCGTTTGATGTCTTCTAATTTCATATTTTATCCAAAGTAGTTATATCTTTAATGTTGGTCATCTTGATATCTAGTGCTAAAAACGTACTCAATTGTATTTAAAATTATTTGATTACTTATCTTTTCTCATAATCTGAACGCTCGCGATCAATTTTTGGCATAGATGAATTCAGCTTACTTTCTGTCATTCCATATTTGTAAGCATTATACTGCCACAATACAAACATTTGCTTGTATTGCCTGTTTTGTTCCTTGAGTTCTGCAAGCTCTGCTTCTAAGTTAGCAATTCTCGAAGCTGCTGCATTTAAACTAGCAGGCCGAGGTTTAGCAGGCGACTTTCCCTTAAGTGTATTCCTTTTAGCTTTATAAGCAGCTGTAATGCTTTCGTGAGCGCTTAAAGATTGCCTTGTGGGCTTCTTACCCACAAGCGGCTGTACTTCCTCGCAAATCGCAGCCCACGTGATTTTGGGCTCATCCCAACCTCGAATCAGATTGACGATAGCTTGTATTTCTTGTCTGTTGAGATTTTTAGCCAAAACCGCCTCCTAGTAGATCAGTAAGATCCTCTAAAATCGATACTTCATTAGATATATCTTCGTTTTCAGCAACCATAATTATAGATTTTTTATTAGCAACACGACGGAATTGGCTAAAGTCGTTACCACGAAGCTTGACCTGTGCGCCATCATCTATGTTTGGATTTTCTAAAATATAGATAAGTTCACGCAATCTATTAGCTGTTTTGGTTTGATGCTCCAACCATCTATCAGCACCCATTTCTCCTTCTTCAATTGCTTGCTCAGATTTAACTAGTAGATGCTCAATTTTATCGAGTCTCTCTTTCATACGAATTAGTTTTGCTGCATCACCTTTAATACATACTTGTTCTGTACAATTAATACAGTCTCTAAATTTTTCACACGGACTCATTGTAAAGTCGTGCACACAGTATCCGTACTCTGTAATGTGAGCAGCAGCCTGTTCTAGAGTGTTGAAATCCTGAGTAGTGACAGGCAAATTTTTACTAACTTCTCCTACAGGTCCAAAGAGCGCCTTTGATGGATCAATCCTCTCTGCCATCGCAACCATTTCATAGTCAGCCATGTGGTTATAAGTACGATTTTGTTTTACATCAGCTCTACCAGACCACTTAGCTATTTCTAAATTAGATAAACCACCACGCTGTGCAATAGTATTGAGCAGGTGGCGAGCTTGATGCGAGGTAACTTTTAATCTTTCACCATCGTTGTCAAAATAACCATACCTATCAAATATATTCTTATGTTTATCTCCCAAAGCTGGACGAGTACCGATATCGTTATTGAAAAAGGTCGTATCAGGCTTTTTAAGTTCGGTAGGCAAACGTGGTCTATTACCATGGAATTGATTAGCATTTAGCGCAAATAGTGCATTCGAAAACTTAATACCTTTATCTTCATCAAACCATGGAAAGCTATCAGGCAGACGTCCTTTTACGTGTTGCCATAGACTATTTAAAGTATTCATATAATCATGATGATCAAGACCTCTACTATTCAAACTAGAATAACAGATATCTTTTGTATGATGAGCTAGCCCTAATGCTTGACAAGCTTGCTCCATCGTAAGCGGCTTATCATCGGCTACGTTCGGACAGTTCTCGTGCCGATAAAACTTATTAGGATTGTCCTCAATCCATTTAGCAAGCTTACGAGCTTCAAAGGATAGATTTTTAGCTCTATCAACGGCGATTTTAGCGACTTCTACCATGACGGTAGGTATCCACTTAATATCTCCTTCATAGCCTTTACCAGCAAAGAATCGCCATCCATAGCGCTCTACACCTTCACTATCTTCTTCAAACACCTCACAATCTACTGGTAATGCCATTACCTCAGCAATTCGAGAGGGTGCAGACATTAACATTGCAAATATTGATGTTGTGAAAATATCTCGCTCTTCTGCAGGGTTGCTAGCGAATATCTCGGCTAACACGTTAAGAGCTGTTTCGTTAGGTAACTTTTTTTCTCTATTTTTTTTTGCCTCTTTACCTGTTCTCGTAGTATCTGTTGGACGGGAAATAGGATTACGCCATTCTTTTAAATTTGTATTGATAAGATGATTATCAGTTACAAATTTAGCGAATCTTTCAACCTCTCTTCCACATGCATAAGCAGCACCGTCACTGTAATAGCCTCTTGCCAATGAAACTGCTTCATCTAGACAAGTAAGAGATAATCCTGTTATAGATGCGTCACCATTCACTTGAATGAGTGCTGCTTCTAATACTCGAAGCGCTTTAAGCTCATTTTTAGTATTAGTAGGTTTATGACCTTGTTGATACCGAAGATATGCCTTGGCGAATTCCAAAAAGCTCTTATCCATTACCTCTTCTTGCTTTGGCTTACGTGTTGTGACCCCAAACTTTGCAAATACCGCCACTTTTGGCCAGACGTGAGCATCCCAATCTAAATCAACTCCAAACACTGTTAAGTCTTCACGGCATTTACTTATAAAAGCCTCTAAGTTAGCAGCGGCTGTTAGTTCTGCTTTAGACTTGAACTGAAAAATATTAGGCATGATCGAGACCTCTCTGCTCATTAAGTTCATCACGACGCTTCTCACAGCGAGTTATGACATCAGCTACAGCAATAATGCTTCTATCCAATATTGCTGCTACTTCTATATCACCAGTGATATCTTTGACTCTTTCTCGTTCTGTTAGTAAGTCCTGATACACTCTTTCATGAGGTCCATCAAGCCAAGGTTGAAAGTGTATACAGGTATAACAAGGTATGGGAACGTTTGCCCCACAAAACCCATGCTCACCGCAAGTTCCAATCCCCGAGCCTTCTTCAGTACGAATTCTGCTATTTGGATCGTCACCACGATCAGCATCTTTTTCAGAATCAACTAGCACACCTGCAAAGGCTTGCGCATAAGGTGCTAATTCGAAACCAACGGCTTCATCTAATCGCTTTACATGCTCAGGGATATTTTTAATATATACGCCCGCATTTTGCGTATCACTATGGTCTAGTAGTTCTGCTATTACTAATTCACCGAACCCTTCACGCGCAGCTCTAGTACCTGTGGTGTATCTAAACCTACGAGCATTAATGGACAAATCCTCACCTGTCCTTTCTGATCTGATATCTGATGCTGCTACAACAAATCGCAAAGTATCAGTTACTTTAGAGGATGATATATGCAGTTTATCGCTCGTTAATAAAGCTCTAAGCTCGAAGAGAGAGCCTACTTTTCTAATTATGGAGTAGTCAGGGAATAAGGGAACTTGTTGACTATCCTGCTTATTTAATTTGCATCCAATAATTTCTTCGACTATTGAGACAACATTTTTTGCTTGAGCTGAAAGGATAGACCATAATTCTTGTGTTATAGCAAAATTTTTGAATTGACTTCTAAAGCCATTGCTATGTTTTGCTCTAGGTGTATTAAGCAAATAAAAAGGATCACCTCTTTTGTTTGTACCATACAAAACGTCTATTACTTTTAGATGAGATACTTGAATTGGACGACGCCCTGTATTACTAGTGATAAGTGAAATCGCAAACTCATCAAGCGTAATAAGGTCTAGCTCAAAAGCTGTGACTGCACCTTCATTAAAAGCTTGTAACTCGTTATCGCTTAGTGGGCCTTGGTTAGGATCTTTACGTTTGATAGCATCACCTTTCCTATTGCCTTTAATAGTCCAACTTTCGAGTAATTGGATCACGCTTTCATCAACTCCATCGTAGCCAAGTTCGTACCACTTTCTCAAGAAGCCTCGAACTGTGCCTAAATACCACTCATTAGGCCTACTTAAAGAAGCCCTATAGTTAATAAGCATGGTGTCATCAACTATAGAAGAACCTGTATTTTTAATCATATGATTAAATCTAGCGGCTATATTATAAGTATGACTAGCTGATAAGTTAGATGCATAATAAGCTAATACATGAACAAAACTATTCAGAGTATGCTTATCTAAATTTTTGTGAAAAAAGCTTAGGTTAATAGTACTATTTTTATCTAAAACCCACTCGCTATCACAAATATAAAAATAATACCCTTTCGTCTTTGCACGTATTCTCTTATTTTGTTTAGGTAGCCCTTCTTCAGTACTCTCAATAAAATTGATGGCTAAGTTCTTCATTTCACAATCCCTGTTTTGGTAGTCGTGTTCCACTGTTCGATTGAAGTGTTAAAGCTGCTTTTTGAGCTTGCTCTTGGATGAACCTTTTATTGTAATGCGTCGCCGTACCAGATCCTTGCTTCCATCCCATCAAATAAGAGCGATATTTCTCTTGTTGTTCCTCACTTATAGGTTCGTCCATTACATCCATTATTTCTGAAAACTTACGATTCCATGTATGCCGTAGCTTATGGCCTGTTAATTTATACAAGTCAGGTGATACAGTTTTTACGATATTAAGCACTTTATAGTAGCTAGATTTTGATATAGGCTGCCCAACTGTTGGCCCTTCTTTATGAGTAATAAACAGAAAATCGTTTTTCTTCGCATTAGTGACTTTACGCCTATCTTTGATAATATATTCATGAAGTTCTTTGCTGAGAACTTCTCCAAGAAGTGTTGTACGTTCTAATGTTTTAGCGTTGGGTTCTTGTACTCTAGGATCATTTTTCTCATCAGCGCGTTTTATCACTTTCAGATGATGTTTAGAGAAGTCAATGTCACTTATCCTTAAGTTAAGCAGTTCACCACCTCTGATTCCAAGATGATACAAAATTAAGATCATCAAACGATTGCGGCGTTGTACCTCCTTACTAAATGGATTAAGAGATGACTCTAACCTTATTACCTCAAACAAGACTTCTAACTGATCATCATTAAGTGACCTATCCTGATCTCGATTACGACCTTTTTTTACTGGACGTCGTGCCTTTATCTGTGTCTCCACTCTTTTTATTTGTCTCGCTTCAACTGTACTTGGTAGCTTGATCAAATGATTAGCATACCAACTTATGTATTGGGCAATGGTAGTCAAGCGCATGTAATGAGTTATTGAGCTAACTACACCTTCATTACCAACATCGCAACCCTCATCAGCTACCTTGGAGAATCTCCTCTGAGTGTAGTCTCGCAAGTCGTCTAATTCATAAGTTTCAAATAACTCTCGACATAGAACTCGCTCCTCAAGGTTTATATCTCTGTCATCTAAAAACCTAAGGAATATTGCTATGTTATTAGCTGCGGACAACATAGTTGAAAATGAGTCTGATTTATTACGAAGTTGGGTTGTGATGAATAAGTTAGGGTGGTAAATAGGTAGCTGTGTTATTCGATCAATAACTAAGCAATAACGTTCTCCACTACTCATCGAAAAAGATGTCGTTCCGAAAGAATTAATCATTAGGATATCTCAATACTTTACATAATTAAAAGGTACACTATATCCAATTGATACTCAATATATATTTTACATTATTCTCGTTCTACAAATAAGAGAAAACCCGCTAGTGGCGGGTTTTCAAGATATATACTTTACATTAAAGTCTAAGGTGTATCCTAAAAAGGAATATCATCATCTACCGGACCGTCAGGCATTGTCGTCGGTTTTGACTGTGCAGGCGATTGAGCAGGTTTATTAAATTGGTTCTGCTGTGCAGGCGCATTTTGATTATTAAAGCTATTTTGGTTGCTACCCTGAGCGCCGCCTTGATTATAACCGCCTTGTTGGTTATTTCCCTGTTGGCCAAAGTTATTTTGGCCACCTTGGTTTTGGTTCTGACCAGCAAAACCGCCACCCTGATTGCCATAGCCGCCTTGGTTCTGATATTGGTTCGAGCCTTGAGCGCCACCAAAGCCGCCGCCATCATTACTACCGCCCGTCGCACCATCGAGCATTTGCATTTGCTCAGCACGAATCTCGGTAATATAACGGTCTTGGCCGTTAGGATCTTGGTATTTACGCGTACGCAAGCTACCTTCGATATAAACCTTACTGCCTTTACGCAAATATTGTGCTGCGATTTCGCCTAGACGGTTAAACAATGAAATGCGATGCCATTCCGTCGCTTCTCTTTTTTCACCGCTTTGCTTGTCAGTCCACTGCTCTGAGGTGGCAACCGAAATGTTGGTCACGCTACCGCCATTACTGAATTGGCGAGCCTCGGGGTCTGCTCCAAGGTTACCAATGATGATAACTTTATTAACTCCGCGCATAATATCGTCCTTTTACTTATAAATGTTTTGTTTGCCAGCTTTAATCGAGTATTTAATATAGAGTATGAATATTAGCAGTAATATGACTTCACTTTAACCATTTTTCTGTTAAATATCTAGGGGGCTTTGCGCTAAATGCGACAGCTCTTGTCGTGCAGAATCTGTCAATTGCGTTTTATCCAATTTTAAATAAGCGACCTGCTCTTTTGCCATCACGACCAGCTCATCAACGCCGTCTACCGCCAGCATTTGCCGTGACCAATCTTGGATATTGATATCTTTGGGAATGGTAACGGTGGTGCTTGATAAATACGGTGGATCAGCAATCGGAATAATCAGCAGCAACGCCGCGCCCATAATGACAGCTAAGATACCCCACGCCAGTAAATTTGGCTGGGTTAATAATAAACCGCCCATCGCCCCGCCAACAAAAGCACCAAAGAACTGACTCGATGAGTTTAGCCCCATCGCCGTGGCTTTATTAGCAACGGGCGCACGCTTCGATATCCATGAGGGAATGGTCGCTTCAAGTAAGTTAAAGCCCATAAAATACAGCAACAAGCCTAGAATGATACCAACACCGACCTGACTACCAAGTGCTAATAATGCCAGAGCCGCGGTCATTAAGGCAATCGCTGCCAAAAATACTTGGCGCATTTTGCGTTTCTTTTCGGCAATAATAATAAATGGAATCGCTACGGCAAAACCAATAAACAATAACGGCAAATAAACCAAACCTTGCTGACGTACTGATAAACCAAGTACTTCACTGAGCTGATGCGGCAAGATAACAAAGATAGCCGTCATGGTTAAATGCAGAGCAAAAATACCGATATGCAAACGGTTTAAATCTCCAATTCTTAGCACATCAGCCAATTGCTGACCAATCGACTTGTTATCGAGGTTGTGCTTAAGCACCCGTAGCGGCGTCGGTACGAATAATAATAGCAACATCGCTAAAACAGCAAAACCAGCGGTGAGCCAAAACAGTCCTGAGATACCAAGCGAGCCGACCAATAAAGGCCCGAAGGCAAAGGCCAGCATAATAGAGGTAGCAATGGTCAAACCCATGGTCGCCATCGCTTTGGTGCGCATCTCTTCACGCGTCACATCAGCAAGTAGCGCCATCAATACCGCCGAGACCGCGCCACTGCCTGCCAGCGCCCGCCCGATAATGACTTCGTAGATATCAGTGGCATTGGCAGCGATGATGCCGCCAATAGCAAATAATATCAGACCCAAAAAGATAATCGGCTTACGCGGAAACTTATCCGCGGCAAGGCTCATCGGTATCTGGAAAATCGCTTGCCCGAGCCCATAAATACCGACCGCCAAACCAATCAGAAACGGCGTCGCATGCGCATAATTATCACCATACACCGAAAACACGGGCACAATCATAAACAGACCAATCATCCGTAAGGCGAAGATACCACCGACCCCAATAATTGCCCGTTTTTCTACGCTATTCATACTTGCCTCACTGGTTCATCATTGCTGGTTTATCACTGCGGCTTGCTGGTATTATCACGCCTTTATCAAGGCGTTAGCCTACAAATTAAGCCCACTAGTATAAGTCATTCGCCGTTTGCTTGCCGAAACTTTTATCTTACTGCTGCAGCCGCACGATTGGCTTCTACTTGCGCTTTTTATGGAGACGATAATTTTGTTACCAAGGGCATCTAATGGCGCATTACACCTTGAATAATGCCGCTGCCATGACAATAAAGTAAGACGTTGACAAGATACTTGCTTTGACCGTATGGCTGTTCTTAAACTGATTTTAATGATACAGATTTATAGCAAGTATATTGACTTTTAAAGCAGTCAAGCTTTTAGGAAATACGATATTTAAAATAATAAAATCTAAAGTGGCATGACATAAACAACCAATATTTAAAGAAGCAGTACTTAAACAAGCAGTACTTACAACTAACAATATTCAAAACCGACATTTTTTCGAAAACTATGTCGAAAAACAAAACTGAAAAACAAAGCTGAAAAACAAAGCTGGATTCAATCTATAACAAAGCACTTATGTTAGTTAACAAACATTTCATTTAGATTGTTTTAATGATTTCAAGGTTAAGACTTAAGTTGGCTTTGAACGTTACGCTTATACAAACCTACATCACTGACGCTTTATGAAAAAAATTAGCGTATGAAAAACTATTTTGTAACTGTTGTTTTATTAAGAAAATTTCCTGATAACGGCAGATTTTTATAAAGCCATAGCAACTTAACAACCAAATATGCTTTTAACAGCCCTTTCATTAACTATATTTAACGTTTAGATTTTATATACCATTAGCAAATAGGAAACCTATCAACGATGGCACATGACCATATTGCAATACGCGGCGCACGTACGCACAACCTAAAAAACATCGATTTAGACATTCCACGCGATAAATTCGTGGTAATTACCGGTTTATCAGGTTCTGGTAAGTCATCCTTGGCGTTTGATACGCTTTATGCCGAAGGCCAGCGTCGTTACGTTGAAAGCTTGTCGGCGTATGCGCGTCAGTTCCTCTCACAAATGGAAAAGCCAGAAGTTGATAGTATCGAAGGCTTGTCGCCAGCGATTGCTATTGAGCAAAAATCGACCAACCACAACCCGCGCTCGACCGTTGGGACGATTACCGAGATTTATGACTATTTGCGTCTGCTTTATGCACGAATCGGAACGCCCTACTGCCCTGAGCATGGTGAGCCAATGGTGGCGCAATCGGTCACCGAGATGGTCGATCAAGTCATGGCATTACCAGAAGATACCAAGCTTATGATATTGGCGCCGGTGATTCGTGAGCGTAAAGGCGAGCATACAGTGCTACTTGAGCAATTAATTGGGCAAGGCTTTGTCCGCGTGCGCGTCGATGGCGATGTCTACGATACCGATGAGCTACCGACTCTTGATAAGAAGAAAAAGCATACCATCGAAGTGGTCGTTGACCGTTTTAAAGTCCGCGATGACTTGGGAAACCGCGTCGCTGAAAGTTTAGAAACTGCCCTGCGTTTGGGTCAAGGTCTGGTAACCCTGCACTTTATGGATGGCAATCCAAAAGAAGGCGGTGATGAAAACCAAGTCATGTCAGCCAAGCATTCTTGCCCTGTTTGTGATCGCGCCGTCTCGGAGCTTGAGCCGCGGATGTTCAGTTTTAACAACCCTTATGGTGCTTGCCCAAGTTGCGATGGTCTCGGCAAACGCCAGTATTTCTCTGCCGAGAAACTAATTACCCATCATGAAAAATCGCTCAACCAAGGGGCGATTAATGGCTGGGATAAGCGTCACGCCTATTACTTTGGTTTGCTATCGACCGTTTGCCATCATTTCAAAATCGATATGGATGCGCCATGGCAAGATTTGCCAAAAGCGCAGCAAGATATCATCATGCATGGCTCGGGTAAAGAGAAGCTCACCTTTAATTTTACTGATGAGCGCGGCCGTAAAACCAATAAAACTGTGCCATTTGAAGGCGTACTGCCGTATTTAGAACGTCGTTATGCCAAAACCCAAAGCAACCTAGTACGTGACGAGTTGGCGAAATATTTAGCCGACACCACTTGTAACGTCTGTGATGGCGCACGTCTCAATGAAATCTCACGCAACGTCCGCGTTGATGATCAAACCATTGCTCAAATCGTTAAGCTGTCTATCGGTGATGCTGCTGACTATTATAAAACGCTCAAGATTGGTGGTCATAAAGGTGAAGTTGCGGAAAAAATCTTTAAAGAGATTAATGAACGTCTTAACTTCCTTGTCAGTGTCGGGCTTGATTATTTGACCCTTGCCCGCTCTGCTGAAACGCTATCAGGCGGTGAAGCGCAGCGTATTCGTTTGGCCAGCCAAATCGGTGCGGGGCTGATGGGCGTCATGTATGTCCTCGATGAGCCATCAATCGGTTTGCATCAGCGCGATAATGACCGCTTGCTTAAAACTCTTACGCGCTTACGTGATTTGGGCAATACCGTACTGGTCGTTGAGCACGATGAAGATGCTATTCGCCAAGCCGACCACGTCATCGATATCGGTGTCGGCGCGGGCGTTCATGGTGGTCATATCATCGCCCAAGGTACGGTCGATGAGATTATGGCGACTAAAGACTCGCTGACTGGCCAATATATGTCGGGTAAGAAAAGAATAGAAATTCCAACCATTCGCCATAAAGCCAAAACCATCGAAGTTGAAGTAAAAGGTAAAGCCAAACCAAAACAAGTACCGATGTCGATTGAGCTAAAAGGCGCAACAGGCAACAACTTAAAAAATGTCGATTTGAGCTTGCCGATTGGCATTATGACTTGTATCACAGGGGTTTCTGGTTCTGGTAAATCGACCTTGATTAACCGCACCTTGATGCCACTCGCTGCGACCCAGCTAAATAATGCTTCAACGCTTATCGCTGATAAGCATGACAGTATTAGCGGTCTTGAGCATTTGGATAAAATGGTCGATATCGATCAAAGTCCGATTGGCCGGACGCCGCGCTCAAACCCTGCGACCTATACCGGTGTATTTACACCAGTGCGTGAGATGTTTGCCCAAACCCAAGAAGCGCGCGCTCGTGGTTATAAAGCCGGCCGCTTTAGCTTTAACGTCAAAGGCGGACGCTGTGAGATGTGTCAAGGCGATGGTCTTATCAAAGTTGAGATGCATTTCTTACCAGATATGTATGTGCCCTGCGATACCTGTCATGGCAAACGCTATAACCGCGAGACGTTAGAGATTCACTATAAAGGTAAAAATATCGCTGACGTGCTTGATATGACGGTTGAAGATGCAACTGAGTTCTTCTCAGCGATTCCCGCGATTCATCGTCGCCTGCAAGCGCTGATGGATGTTGGTCTGAGCTATATCCGTTTGGGTCAATCAGCACCGACGTTATCAGGCGGTGAGGCGCAACGTGTCAAACTGGCTCGTGAACTTGCCAAACGTGATACCGGACAGACGCTCTATATCTTGGATGAGCCAACCACTGGTCTGCATTTTCATGATATCGATAAGCTGCTACATATCCTTCATACCCTACGCGATAAAGGCAATACTATCGTGGTCATCGAGCACAATCTTGACGTCATCAAAACGGCCGATTGGGTGATTGACCTTGGCCCTGAAGGTGGTAAAGGTGGTGGCATGATTATCGCTGAAGGCACGCCTGAGGAAGTAGCAGAAGTCAAAGGTTCATATACTGGCGAGTTCTTAAAGCCGATGCTTAAGCAAGCGATGAAAGAAGTGAGTTAGTAGAACTTAGGTAATAATTGATGAAAAGGCTACTCTTTAGGGAGTGGCCTTTTTTGTTTTCTAAAATCTGTTCACTGTAGTTAACAGTGCTTTCCGCTACTTTTAATTTAAACCTATTTGTAAATTAAACTTTTTAAAGTAAACTAAAGTAAAAACCTCAAAAGAGAATTCATGGACTGGCTAACAGAAATAATAAAACAGCTACAGACTTCACGTGCGTTCGTTACAGCAGTGTTTGT
>NZ_DAINDI010000003.1:22656-35308 GCF_036731945.1 Psychrobacter sp. | reverse complement strand
CCTTGATTCCAGAGGTTCCAGATGACTGGAAACTCCCATTGATTGGAGGGTCATTATTTTCTGGAACTTTGTTAGCATTTATAATAATTCCATTTTTTTGGAGCTATTCCTTTAAAGCTTTAAACAATAAAAGCCAAAAAATTAGATCTTTAAATTTATCTAGTAATGAACAAGGGTTTTTATACATCATGGCTTTAATAATCGAGGATAGTCGAGAAGACTTCATAAACTTGAGTAATTTAAATTATAATGCTATGGAAACCTCTAAGCTTGAGATTCAAGAAATTGCATCAAATTTAGTAAATAAAGGGCTTATTGAAACTAACCCTTTCGACTCTACTTTAGTGAGTTTTACTATTAGTGGAAGAAGCAAAGCTCTTGAAATCAAAAATAATATTATCCAAAATCGTAGGTTACGCTGACGCGAAAAACCTAACAATTTGACATTCTAAAGTATTGTATAAATTATGAAAAATCCAACAATTGATAATCTACAAATATTCAATTCAGCTAATGCTGTTATTATTCCATATATCAAAAGATGTGATTTAGAAAGTGGTATTGCAGTGATAGCCAGTCCTTTAGAGGAATACACATTGGATTGTTTCAAAGCTGTTAAGAGTATCACTGATTGCATGGAACAATTACACTTTTCTATTGAACTTTTGTCCGGTTATAGGACTAGCACTTCACCCGATTCAATGAATCGTCATGATCATATCGTTTTTGCTATAGAAAATTATTACCTTCGAATCACCTCTGTGTATGATAGGTCCTTAAGGCTTATTAATATCCTCTATAACTTAGGTTTACCTGAAAGAGACTGCAAAAATAGTACTATTGTCAAAAATACACATATTAAAGGATCAAATATCGAAATAAGCTTAAAGGCTCTAGATAAGTTCACAAATAAGTTTAGACAATTTAGAAACTCAGTTGCACACAATGAAACATATAGCGAAAGTGATAAGTTAAATACTATTGCATCCTACTATTTTCTTGAGGATCAAGGAGCAACTGAAATCATTAAATTTAAACATTTATATAAAACTGAAACAGATAAATATATAAAGGACAAGAAAGCTGAATTTAAAGCGTATCTTGTTGAGCTTGAGGGTTTAATTGTTGATTTCTTAAATGCGGTAAACACTAAATATCTAAGTATGAAAGATAAATTCATATAATGAAGTCCATATTTTAAATTAATAGAGCGAACTTAAACTAATTGATACTACAAAGAAATACCAAAGACGCCTTCAATTAAACAAACTCCCTCTCAACATTCATCACTCGCGCATCTACCGTCCGTTCTATTTTCTCCTCAATCTGACTACACTGCGACTCGACCTCACATTTGGATAGCCCAACGATCACAAACGCCCATTCGCTGGCATCATGCCGATCACGCTCGCCACTTTCACAAACCGCGACGCTTGGCGTATTGCCAAATGAGTACAGCTTGCTACACCTAGTCCTTAAGACATAAGATAACCATCAAATCAGCCACTTGTACATATCCTTTTGCAAAAAAAAGATAAGTCGTTTGACTTACCTTTTGTGGTAACATTTACTTTTTTGGATACTTACTGAATTATTTACGTTTAATAGTTCTAGTAGTAGTGGCGTTAGTAGTTACTCCAGTAGTTGCCTTAGCAGGTGCTTTAGCCGCCGCTTGATAGACTGGCATAACTTCAGGTAACAGGGCCTGAATTTTAGCGATACGCTGCCCAGAGTTTGGATGCGTAGACATCAAAGTAACTATCGCATTGCTACGACCATTGGCGGCCTCCATTTTTTGCCATACTGCAATGGCAGCTTCCGGATTGTAGCCTGCCTGCGCCATCAAACGTAAACCACCAGCATCGGCTTGTGATTCTTGACTACGAGAAAACGGCTTATCAAGGCCGTAGTCACTAATCAAGCTCATTGCCTCAGCATTTAGTCCTGTTTTTTCCTGTATCGCAGCACCACCTAATTGAAGCGCTAAGCCGGTCAGAATTTTTTGCCCAGCATCTTTTTTACTGTGCTCAGATAATGCATGGGTCATTTCGTGTCCCATGATCGCAGCAATCTCTGCATCTGTTAACTTCAACTTTTCTACAATACCGGTGTAAAAAGCCATTTTACCGCCAGGCATTGCCCAAGCGTTTAATTCAGGTGAACGTATAACTGTAACTTGCCAGTCAAAAGGAACACCTGTTGTATTAGCACGAACGGCATAAGGCTTCATACGATTGAAGACATTTTTAACTCGAATAGCAGTGGCAGTATTATCTACTGCGCCTTGACCATTGGCTTTAGAAACCACTTGAGAGTAACTTTTAGCCGCATCGGTATTTAATGTAGCAGTATCGTACCCTGCCATATCGGCTACAGTGGTACAACCTACTAAAGTTGTAATAGTAGTAAGCAATAGAGCATTTTTTATTTTATTAACAGTTTTCATTAAACGTCCTAGTTGAGAAATACAGTCAAATTAAATAGCTCAATTAAAATCATGAAGTTATAAATTTAGAGCTTTACTACCGTAAATTTATATCTTGCATGACCCCGATTGATAGCAATATATAATTTAATATGTAACTGAAATGTAAGTAATGTTTCTGAATTGCTGAAAGAGATTATCATAGCAAAAAACAAAAGTCTATCAACAAATAAACTATAGTTCGTTTTCTAGAATCAAAATATTTACTTAACTCTCAATTGAAGCGTCAAACTGTATTCTTTTAATCAGAGTCGCGGTTCAGAAAGCATCCTTTAATAAATCCTCCTAAACAAACTCCCTCTCAACATCCATCACCCGCGCATCTATTGTCCGTTCTATTTTTTCCTCGATTTGGCTGCATTGCGACTCCACCTCACGTTTAGAAAGCCCAACGATCACAAACGTCCATTCGCTGGCGTCATGCCGATCACGCTCACCACTCTCACAGACCGCGACACTTGGCGTATTGCCAAAGCGTGCGTGCAAGCCGCCCATCCGTTGGCGTTTTTCTTTGAGTGAGCTACAGCCAGGTAGCGCGAAAGTCAGAGTTAAGATAACGATATGCATGAGTTTTCCTTATTAAAACCAGTCACACTTCATGGTATCATCAAGCATACTTTTTGTAGGGTTAAAAAGGCTAATATTTACCCTTCTCCCTATAAATGCCAATTTCACAACCTTCCTAATAAAAACCAAATTAAGAGACATTACAATGACCAAACATTATGATTATATTTCCATTGGCGGCGGTAGCGGTGGCATTGCTTCAATCAACCGCGCAGCGAGCTATGGCAAAAAATGCGCCATTATCGAAGCCAACCAATTGGGTGGCACCTGCGTCAACTTAGGCTGCGTACCCAAAAAGGTAATGTGGTACGGCGCGCAAGTGGCCGAAGCCATCGAAAAATATGCACCAGATTATGGCTTTGACGTCGAGGTCAAAGGTTTTGACTTTCAAAAACTGGTCCATAGCCGCCAACAATATATCGAAAACATCCATCGCTCTTATGATAATAATCTGGCGAAAAATGGCGTTGAAGTGATAAAAGGCTTTGCTACATTTGTCGATACTAACACCGTCGAGGTCAATGGCGAGCTCATTACCGCCGACCATATTTTGATTGCGACAGGCGGACATCCGATTCTCCCCGACATCAAAGGCGCAGAATACGGCATCGATTCTGATGGCTTTTTTGCGTTAAATGACATGCCAAAACGGGTTGCCATCGTTGGCGCTGGCTATATCGCTGTCGAAATCGCAGGCGTGCTCAATAGCCTCGGTGCTGAGGTGCACCAGTACGTGCGTCAACATTCGCCGCTGCGCTCATTTGACCATACCATCGTTGAAACCTTGCTGATAGAAATGGAGCAAGACGGTATTCAGTTGCATACCAATACCACACTCACTGAGATTCATAAAAATGAAGATGGTAGCCTGACGTTATGTACCGCAGATGGTAGCCTTGATACGGTAGATTGCTTGATTTGGGCGATTGGACGTGCGCCCTCAACCGACAATATCAACTTGCAAGTAACCGGCGTTGAAACGACTGAATTTGGCAAAATTAAAGTCGATAAATTTCAAAACACCACTGTCAAAGGCATTTACGCGGTGGGCGATATTATCGAAAACAGCATTGATTTGACGCCAGTGGCTATCGCTGCCGGTCGCAGGCTTTCAGAGCGCTTATTTAACGATAAAACCAATGAGCATCTAAATTATGATTTGATACCGACGGTCATCTTTACCCACCCTGCTATCGGTACGATTGGCTTGTCTGAAATCGACGCCGTTGAGCAGCATGGCAAAGAAAATATCAAATGCTATAAATCAACCTTTACCTCTATGTATAGTGCGGTCACGCAGCATCGTCAAAAGTGCGTGATGAAACTGGTGTGTTTAGGTGAAGAAGAAAAGGTCATTGGCTTACATGGTATTGGCTACGGTGTCGATGAGATGATTCAGGGCTTTGCGGTAGCGATAAAAATGGGCGCGACGAAAGCTGACTTTGATAACACGGTTGCCATTCATCCGACAGGCTCAGAAGAATTTGTGACCATGCGCTAGTTTTTATAGACCAGATAATATAAGTAAAAGGCTACCTTTAACGAGGTAGCCTTTTTTATTACTAGCCATTAAGGCATTTTGCGTTTTTCATATAAATCTTAATTTATCTAAGATTATTAAAGCCATTAATTATCCAGCGTCCATTCTCCCTTGACTTGATAAACGTTAAATATGGTTTTATTAGTTCGGCTATTTCCCGCAATCGTTTGGGTGATATCAGCGGTACAGCTAAAAGTACCGTTACCCTTGACGCGGTTACAATCGATATTTTCGACGCGTTCAAGCGTTGGCATCATGCGCTCCATCAAACTGCTTATATCTTGCGCCATTTTGTCATTGCCAGCGTTCGCTTTGGCAGCCTGCATTATCTTAATACCTTCTTCATATTGCGCTGTAATCAATTGCTCAACCGTACTGTCAGTAGGCGCTTTAGAATAGGTGATAAAAAATAGTATAAATAGGAGGAGTAACGTCAATTTTTTAAACTTTCCCACTTTGACCTCCTGTTATGCTGATAGCGTTTTTCAAACGTAAGAGGCAGATAATTCAGACAGCACAATCACGATGCTGCTATGATGCGTTTAATAATCACCGTTGCGAGATGCTTGTGTGGCAGATGTATTTTTCTATATTACCGATTGGTCTTGGTATCATGACCTTGGTCGCCAGCCTAATCGGCCTGTTTGCTTATTTGATGTCCAATGATAATGCCACGCGCCTGCTCGGTTTTAATTGGTTTAAGCGCTTAATTATCGTGGCATTTCTCCTATTGAGTGTCGGATTATTTATGACCTTTGGCAGCTTTTGGGGTTAATGGCTTTGGGGTTCATTGCTCTGAGGTGAATGGTTTTAGTTTTAGTAAAACTGATTGACTTACCATTAGCTTACGAGTTTTTCTAATTCTAATAATTCTAAATCTTGGCGCTTAGGTTCGCCATTATTACCGTCGACGGGAAACGGCATGCTATTGCCATTTAAACGATAACCACGGCGCTGATAATACGCTAAAAGCTCAGGTCGATGACTGAGAATAGACATCGTTAAACGCGCAGGGTTTTGAGCAGGCGTTTGGGTATTTGCTTGTAAATGCCGCTGCGCAAATGTCTCAGCTGCCTGCAGTATCTGATGACCGACGCCAAGCCCTTGCAGTTCAGGCAAGACGGCAAACATACCGATATAAGCTTTTTGATTACCCGCGCGCTGATTTGTAGCGACATCGTCTTTTATGTCGACCGCGATACAGCCTAATAGCTCGCCTGTTTCTTTGCCATCACGCTCACCTGTCGTGGTTTTTGGATAAATAAAAACGTAATGCTTTGGGTCATTAATGACAGCCAATAGCTCATCTTTGGTGGTACGAATACCGCCGACCAAATCTGCCTCATTGGTCCAGCCTTCCGCTTGTCGATAACAGCGATTGAGCAATCGCTCGAGCGCGTCGACATCACTTGCTTCAGCTTGACGTAAAAATACGGTTGATTTATTTAATGGCTCTTTATTCATAGCATCGGCTTTCCTTATCCGTTTATGTCTTATAAAAATCTATGGTATAAAAGGCTGGCTTAGATAACCAAGCCAGCCTTTATAATAATACGTATCCGTTTTTACTACTAGCGCGATAACGCATGGGCTTGCGCGATAATATCAAACCCAGCATTGATTTGCGCGCGCGTTGGCGCATGACCACGGCGCAGTAGCTCAGAGAAGGCAATCAACTCTTTATCACGGCCAAGTGAGATAGCAGCACTTGCACGGGTGTTTTCTGCTTCGTCATCAAAATAGTACTCGATACAGTCGAATTTACTCGGCGTGCCGAACATAATGCCATGGTCAGGCGTTGCGGCATGACCGCTATAGCGTAGGCTATTGCCATACTGTGCCGTCCAAAAAAATGGAATACGCTCGGCTAAAGAGTTGACATTGTCTTCATTTAAGATAGCAGCGGCCGCAACGATACCGTGCTGCAACGCCACGCGCCAATGTTCGATACGCATACGCCCCATCTGATTGGTGGCTTTGGCAATATCACCCAGCGCATAGACGCCGTCGCGCAGCTCTAAATAGTCGTTAACTTGCACACCATCAGGATCGTTGACCTCGTCTATTATTTCGGTACGCGGAGCTACACCTGTACCCAATATGACCATATCGGCGTCAATTTTGTTGCCGTCATCCAAGACAACCCCGCGCACCATGCCATTATCTTGCGCTATCTCAGCAACGTTGGCACCAAAGGCGAAGTTCACGCCTTTTTCTTTATGCAAATCAATCAGAGCATCACTGATACTTTCGGAGACGATATTGCTCATTACCCGAGGGCTACGACCAACGATGGTAATAGAAGCGACCTTCTCCGCCTCCATTAATGCTGACGCCACTTCCATACCGATAAAGCCGGTACCGACGATAACTACCTGCTTGTTTTCACTGGCCTCTTTAATGTCTTTGGCATCATCCATACTACGCAGTGTATAGACTCCCTTGGCATCTGCGCCTTTAAACGGTGGCACTTTTGGCTCAGCGCCTGTCGCCACCACTAAGAAGTCCGCCGTTTGCTCTTCACGTTTACCATCTTCGCCTTTTATGACGATGGTACGCGCGTTTGGTAATACTTCGCTGACAGTTTGGTTTAAGCGCAAATCGATATTATTGTTACTCGCCCAATCCGCGCCGCCAAGCATCAAATACTTCTCGTTCATTTTGCCAGCCAAAAACATCTTGGATAATAAAGGACGATTATAAGGTGCTTTATCATCTTTACTAATCATCGTAATCTTGCCGCCATAGCCACTATGACGCAGCTGATTGGCAGTCATAAATCCCGCACCGCCGCCGCCAATGATAATGGTATGGGTGTCCGTCAGCTTGTCATTTTCCACACGCTTATCTATCTTCGCGGCGGTATTGACGGTAATGTTATCGCCCTCATCGCTCAGCTCGTATTGGGTCAAGCCGCGCATCGCAACCGGCTCCAATAGCGTGCCGTCGCGACTGTCAAAAGTGCCGTGATGCCACGGACACACGACGCGATTACCACAGCGCAGCCCCTCACCCAAATCTGCGCCAGCATGCGGACATTTACCATCGAAGGCGCTAAATTCGTCCTCATCACGGGTGATTAAAATGATACTATCGTCATCCTGTTTATAGGATTTCATGCCACCATTTGGAATGTCGGCTTTGCTAATGGTGACGGTATGAATCGTTGCTTTGCTCATGAGTTATCCTTAACGGTTATTATTAAAATTTATTATTCCCTGCTGCAAACGTATTTTTTATCGGCGGTTTAAATAAAATATTAACGCTAAAAATACGTGATTAAAAAACCAGATGTCTTGCCAGATACTTTGATACTAGCAAGACCCATTGCCAGACGCCATTTTTTTATATACTGACTACGTTGCAAAACGTAAACTTACCTTTACTCCCTCTTTAACGTTTTACTCTTACCACTTTTTATCAATACAAAAGATACCTTTTATGACTTCTCAAGACGATTTTGCTAACGACTCATTTAATAACGATTCATTTAATAACGATTCATTTAATAACGATTCATTTAATAACAAACCTTTGGCTGATAAAACCTTTGATACCTCAAATATCGATATTACCGCCGCCACTGATATGGCCAAATTACCACAGCCGACGCAGCCGCCTTTAAGGCAAGCGACCTATAAAGCCCATGCCACAGATTTTGTGGTCAATGAGATATTGCCGCTCGACTTTACGGGCGAAGGCGAGCATTTATGGCTGCATATCGAAAAGCTCGGTATGAATACCGCCTATCTGGCTAAACTGCTATCCGAGTGGGCAGAGATTCCATTGCGTGATGTCGGTTACTCGGGACTAAAAGACCGTCATGCGCTGACGACACAGTGGTTTAGCCTGCGCCTACCAAAAAAGCAATTACCAGAGTCTGAATTTGCTCCAATTGATATCGGCGTTAATGAATCGCTCACCATCCTTGCGCAGCAGTGGCACAATAAGAAACTCAATCGCGGGACCCACCGAGCCAATCAATTTATCATTACCTTGCGTGACATCCAGTTTGCGAACACAGAGACGACGCCGTCTAACAAAAGCGACAAAGATGCGGTTGAGCAGCATTTGGCCTATATCAGCACAACAGGCGTGCCCAATTATTTTGGTCCGCAGCGCTTTGGCCGTCACGGTAATAATGTCAGAGAAGCATTGGCGTTATTTGCGCGTCCTGTACCTGAAAACCGTCCGCAACCCAAAAAGAGCAAACGCAAGCAGGCGCCGCGCGAGCAAAACAGCATGGAATTGTCCGCGGCGCGTAGCTTGATATTTAATGAGATATTGGCAGCGCGGGTGCGCGATGGTAGCTGGAATACTGGGCTTACAGGGGAAGTCTTTAATTTGGACGGCTCAGGTTCGATATTTGCCAGCGAAGTAATGGACGACACTTTGCAAGCGCGACTTGCCAGCGGCGATATTCATCCAACGGCGGTATTATGGGGCGTGGGTAATGATAAAGTCAGTGGTACAGCTGCCGCTATCGAAAATGATATTGTACAGAAAAGTCCATTACTAAGTCAGTTGGCAGCAGGTTTAGAGAAGCGCGATATCAAAGCCCAACGACGCGCGCTAAGATTACCGATTGAAGAATTAAGCTGGGAATGGCAGGACGCGGATGATGAGCTGAGATTGGTGCTCAGTTTTACTTTAACGACGGGCAGCTTTGCGACCAGTGTACTTTCAAGCTTAGTACAGAACTTAAGCTCTTCGTCAGCCACTAGTTAATCATTAGCTAGTCGCATAAAGAACGGCAATCTTGTCTTTTTCTGCCGCGAGCATATGATTGGCACTGACCACTTGATTACGCCCGCGGTCTTTTGCTTCGTATAAGGCTTTATCGGCAATACAAATTAAGCGCTGACAAATATCGCTCGGCAGTTGGGCTTGCACTATTTCTTTAGCAGCGCGCTTTCTTCTATGAGAAATTCTTTTCTGTGCATGGGTCTGTTGTGCGCCTGCTTGGTTTGAGCTGTGCGAGCCACGCTCTTTTCTACGCTCTCCTTGCCTACGATCTAATTGCTTACGGTTTTTGCACGGTTCTGTCAGCGATTGCGTATTTTCTTCTAGCGCTAAGGCTTTATACTCATTTTGAATACGCGCACGCTCTTCATGCGTCAGGGTATAAACCCCTAAACTGGCGGTGATATAAAAATCGACATTATCATCGCTCTTGATGACTTGTTGGGCGATATCTTTGCGTAGCTGTTTAGCAATGGTCATCGCGCCCTCGTGCGTGGTATCTGGCAGCACGATTAAAAACTCTTCGCCGCCATAACGACTGACAATAGCCTCTTCTGATAACGATTTTAATAGCGTTTGGGCAACTTCACACAAGACTTGGTCGCCAACGTCATGCCCATAGTTGTCATTGATATTTTTAAACCAATCTAAGTCCAATAAAATCACGCTAAAATCTTGTTTATCGCCCATCGCTAGCAGTGCTTGCTGCATTTGCGTCAAACCGTAACGGCGGCTTTTTAACTGAGTCAATTCGTCTTGATTGGCATACTGCATGATTTCAGCTTTACTGTTATCCAATATCAACAGCAGGGTGCGAAACATATAGATAATAAAAATCGCCTTTGGCAGCGCCATATAAATATGGGTGGTACGCCAAAAAAACGCCGATGAAGAGCGCAGTTGATTAAAGGTATCCCAGCTAAGTGTGCCGTTTTGAAAAATTGAAGCAGAAATGGCGTTCTCAATTGCCGCCGTTTCGCTAAAGGTAAGATAGCTATAAGTATCTAAGGGGAAAGAAGTAATCGTCATTTGACGCAGATTGGGAATGGTAAAACCAAAATAACGAATTAAGGTAACCAAAAAAATCAAAGCAATATGGGCTAAAAAGGCCTTCCATACATAGCGCCGCCGTATCAGCATCATCCCAAGCATCGCGCCACCCACCAGCGAAACCCCAGCGACCAAACTGCTATGACCCATGACTAAAATCACCACGGCAATATAAAGGCTATAAAGCGTGATCATAATCGCTTGCCATTTATATAATGAGCCTGTATCTGTCCTAATGGGCGATGTGCGGCTGACCATCCAAAAAAAGAACAGCAGCATCAGCGTCACCGCAGTCCATAAAAGATAGAGCAAGCCCATATCTACATAGGAGCCATAAAGATCTTGGCGCCACCAAACAAACGCGCACCATAACCAATGTGAGGTGACTTCTATTAACACAAACAGCGCCAGCAGTGAGGCCCTATCCGCCGCTTGCCACTCGAAAATCACTCGCGAGAGCTTTCTATAGCCTAGATGAGATATCGATACAGCCATAATGGGCTACCGCAGATAGTGAAAGTTATTGAGCCAAACCAAACATGAAAATAAACAGCATGACTTATATTAGACCTAAACTGACGCATTTAGTGTGGCAATTTTTCCGTTAATTATCAATCGGTTTTAATCGATTTACCCGTCAATATCTAAAGTTTTATTTTAGCCTATCTATTAAGTTTGAGAATAACCTGTTTTGGACTAAGCCAATGCCGCAAATGACTGCCAAATACCTTGCTGTTCAGGATTAAGGTTTGGTACGTCGCCCAAACGTCGCCACGGCATATTACTACCATGAAAATCACTGCCGATAGAGGCAGCAAGCTGATGTTCAGCGATACTGCGATCGACCATTCGACGCGTACTAATCGGTTCGCTATTTGAAGGTAATTCACAAGCATCACCGCCAAGCCCGGAAAATTCTTCGATCAGTTTACGTACGCGGGTGGCAGATAGCTGATAGCGCGTTGGGTGCGCGAGTACGGCCTTGCCGCCGCAAGCGTGAATCAGCTCGATGCCGCGCTGCATGGTTAATGCTTCAATCGCCACGTAGGCGGGTTTATTATCCGCTAGATATTTATCAAAAGCTTTTTGCACGGTTTTTACCGCACCGCGCTCAAACAACACTTGACCAATATGCGCACGCCCTACCGCTTGTGGATTGCCGCCTGCTTTATCGAGCACCGCCTGCCATAGCTCATTATAATCAATATCTAATAGCTCACTGAGTTTTTCAGTGATACGTTGGCCGCGCGTGGCACGGCTATCTTGCAACTGCTGCAGCGTCGCGTGCATTTTATCCAAATCGGTAAAATCGAGTCCCAACACATGGATAATTTTGTTGGTGGATTTATTTTTGCCGTAGCCGCCGCTAAGTGTATGCTCGCAGCTAATCTCAACCCCATTGATTAAGCGTATATCGCAGGCCTCAGCCGCTGCGCGCGCCTCGTCGATACCCATCAAGGTATCATGATCGGTCAGCGCCAGTACATGAATGCCAGCGTTGTGCGCGCGCTGTACTACCTCGGTCGGCGCATAGGTACCATCAGAGCATGTACTGTGGCAATGTAAGTCGATTTTCATAAAGCTGGCCTTAAGGTATTGAGGGTGTTTAACGTGTTGTGCATTCAAATACGCTGTCACTACTGACTATATTATCAGTAAAAAAGACGAAATGCGGCAAAGATAACGCATGAAGGCAGATCATAACGGATGATTATCCTGTTACTTGCTTTTTTTTGCAGCAGTAGACGTGTAAACTACCCCATACGTTTTTTGTTGGACATCCTATTTGCTATGAAAGCCCTATTAGACTTCATTCCATTGATCGCGTTTTTTGTTGCCGCGCGTTACAGTGGCATTTTAGCGGCGGCAGGCGCCTTGCTCGTGGCCACTATTATTATTTATGCCATCCATTTTGTGCGTCAAAAAGGCAAATTTGATAAGCAGCAGTGGGTCGTTTTATTATTAACCATCGTTTTTTGCGGTGGCACGCTGCTATTGCGTGACGACATCTACTTACGCTGGAAATCGCCTATCATCAACGGTATCTTCGCCGTTACGCTATTGGTCAGTGCCATCATCAATAAGCCACTCATGCAATTGGCGATGAAAGAAGTGTTTTCACTGACCTTGAGTGGCTGGAAAAAACTGACCGTCGCTTGGGCACTGTTTTTTGCCTTTATGGGTATTTTGCATTATATCACGGCATTTACGATGTCTGATGAGGCTTGGATTAACTTTAAAACTTATGGCTGGATTCCGATTATGTT
>NZ_DAINDI010000003.1:21725-22646 GCF_036731945.1 Psychrobacter sp. | reverse complement strand
CTCAATTTGCCGTATTAAAAAACCATCTCAATCCAGCGTTAACCGACAAAACCACTAAATAAAAGCTTATTTAATCTTAAGGCTTATTTTAATTATAAGAGCCAGTTTAATTATAATATATGACTTAAAAGTATAAAGAACGATATCATCATTGTTTTTTATTGTCGTTATTAGCGCTTTATTCATACTATTTACTTGAGGAAGTCTAATGTCCTTATTTGCCATTATCGGTCACGATGTTGCTGGCAGCAGTGCCCAACGTCAGGTGACGCGCGCCGAACACGTTGCTCGTCTGCAAGTATTACAAAGCGAGCAGCGACTCATTATCGCAGGTCCAACGCCCATCGAACACGGTAAAAGCGAGATGTCAGGCAGCTTGATTATTGCTGATTTTGACTCCCTCGATGCTGCGCAAGCATGGGCGAGCGCTGAGCCTTATTTACGCGATGGCGTCTATAGCCATGTAGATATCAAGCCGTTCGTGCAGACCTTGCCTGCACCTACTGACAGCGCCGCAGATAAACCAGCAGACAAGCCAGCAAATAAGGTAACAGCATCGTGATTCAGCAGTTATTATTAAATGGTTCTGTTTCTCATCATGTTTTTAATCATATTTCTAGGCCCGCTTTTGGTTTCGTTACTAACGTTAGTGTTGCGAGCCTGGTATTGCTTGCCAGTCTATCGGTACAAGCAGCACCAACTGTGACCAATGCTGATCCTGTGGCAGGAACGGCTTCGCTTGCGCCAAATGCTGTATTAGCGCCCAATACTGTTAATCAACTAGCGTTACCAAATACTGCCTCAAATACGGTGTCTACTATAGCACCGAACCCAGCTACTAGTGCTCAGCCTGCGACCAATATTAGCGACACTTTAGCCGCGCAGCTACAACCATCAACTAAAGCGCTCTCTGAAGCCAAT
>NZ_DAINDI010000003.1:19487-21715 GCF_036731945.1 Psychrobacter sp. | reverse complement strand
AATGCCCAGCTTCAGCGTCAAGTCAATGACTTACAAACACAAGTGAACGTTTTGGTTTATGAAAGCAAAGGTCAATTGTTTTTATATGGTGCATTTACGGTGTTAATGAGCTTGCTGGTTGGGATTTTTATTTCGTGGTTGGTGTTTGTGCGCCGCGAGCGCTGGTAGTAAATCCTCTATAAATGTGATGCTTTATGTCCAAATTTGTGTCTAAACCTCAGTCTAAATCAGCTATATCTAAGCCTACCTCTTCTGTCACTTATAAAAAAGCCACCAAGCCCCCTAAAAAACCCGCGCCGCCAGATGTGATTACCCCTGCTAAGATTGGATGGCAAACCGATGATGCTGGCAATCAAGTGCCAGTATCAGGGGAGTTTGGCGATGTGTATTTCTCGCATGCTGATGGCTTAGCAGAATCTCGCCATGTATTTTTAGCCCATAATCAATTACCCGAGCGCCTAGCAAACCTTGCTGATAAGCAATGCTTTACGATTGCTGAATTGGGTTTTGGTACGGGCCTGAATTTTTTAGCGACATGGCAGCTTTGGCGACAGCTTCGTACGCAGCAGCCGCATTTAACAAGCGCGCGCTTACACTTTATCACTACCGAAAAACACCCCATTCCGTTTAACGACTTAACGCAGATACTCGCTTTATGGGCACAGCGCGCGCCCGAACTTGCCGAATTGATTAAAGAGCTTTTAACAAACTACCCACCGCTGATTGCAGGCTGTCATCGACTAAATTTTATTGACGATAATATCACGCTTGATATTTGGTTAGGCGATGCAGGCGATAGCTTGGCAAGTCTGGCTACTTTTGAGAGCTTAGCTACTTTAAATACTCAGACCGCTATCAATCGTCCTTACGTTGATGCTTGGTTTTTAGATGGTTTCGCGCCTTCTTGTAATGAGAGCTTGTGGGCGGAGTCGATATTTACCCAGATGCAGCGCTTATCTCGCACTGGCACCACTGCCGCTACTTATAGCTGTGCTGGTATTGTCAAACGTGGCTTGCAAGCGCATGGTTTTAGCATTAAAAAGGTAAAAGGTTTTGGGCGCAAGCGTGAAATGTTAACGGCAGCGATGGTGGACAATGCTGAGTCCTTACCTGATTCTTTAGCACTGAATGACGATAACAATATTTGCGTTTTGCCACACCCTCATGACCATACTCCTAATCATACAGTGGTTATTGGCGCAGGCGTTGCGGGACTACTTACGGCTTGGACGCTGGCCAACCGCGGTGTGACTGTGTCGATAATAGATAAAGTCGCGCCGCTTGCTGGCGCCTCTGGCAATCCGCGCGCCCTCCTCGCACCAAATATGACGCCCATTCATCATGTGTATGAGCACTTGCACTCTATCGGCTATCTCTATAGCGGCAGGTTGTACCGTTATTTTAATCGGCAAGCAGCTCTGCAGCAAACGCCGCCAATACTTGAGCAAACAGGCGCGTTAGACTTGCTAATCAAAACCAATATCGGTACGGCGCAAATTGCCGATTATCCCAATGAGATGGCAACCACGATTACGACTGAACAAGCGCGGCAATTAAGTGGCTTAAAAGTTAAAGACTTAGCGGACAATTTATATTTACCACAATCTGGATTGGTCAATCCTCAAGCGCTAAAAACGCTTATTCTTAAGCACCCAAATATCACTTACCAGCAGCTTAATGTTACTGATATCAAAGAAACTGCCGATAAAGTGACGGTAATTGGTGAGAAAGAAGATGGCAGTGACAATAGTCAAATTATTACTATCTGTGCTGATAATGTGGTAATTTGCGCCGCCTATGAAAGCCATCAATTAGACAAACGTATCGTTGAGTGCCGTACTATTCGCGGGCAATTATCTTGGTTTACGCCCACTGACGAGCAACTCGCAGGTCTGCCTAAACTACCGCTCAAATATAGTGGTTATTGCGCGCCCTTTATCGGGCAAAGCGGCGATGCTGGGATAAATAACATTCGCGACAATGAGCCACAGTTTTTATTGGGTGCCAGCTTTGTAGATGCTGACGCCAGTATTGATATCCGTGAAGAAGAAAATCAGCAAAATTATGAAAAACTGCTTGAGGATATTCCTGAATTAAGCAATGTCTTGCCAGACGATACCAGCGCATGGCAAGCGCGCGCCGGTGTACGCACGCAAACGATTGATTATCATCCCTTGGTCGGACGACTTGTACAAAGCCGCCGCATTTGGACACTCTCCGCGATGGGG
>NZ_DAINDI010000003.1:16841-19477 GCF_036731945.1 Psychrobacter sp. | reverse complement strand
GGGCAAAGGGTTATGCACTAGCACCGATATGCGCCGAAGCATTAGCAGATATGATGCTTGGCTGCTTTGCGCCTTTATCGGCTGTTACGTTAGGACGGCTGTCACCCAATCGGGCGCGATTGCATAAAGCGGGCTAATTTATTATTTTAATCATTTATTTTATATAGCTTAAAATAGGCTATTCAACTAACTTTTATGAATATAGTAAAATATTATTCACTATCGTTCTGATCACGACTATCTATTCTTGATTTAACAGAACCAAATAGTGACTTTCCTGAATCTGTCTTTTGATTCGATATTCTGGCGGTATTATCATCGCTAAGACTATTCGGTGAAATTAATGCACGGATTTGCGCTTCATCTCGGGTGTTCTTTTGAATCGTGACAGCAGCAAATAAGCTCATGGTAAACGCCATCATATAAAATCCTTTTTCACTCAAGCTTAAACCACTGGCATTCATCAGCCCAATAGCAATAAGTGCAATGGAAACCGCCAACGCCGCCCAGCTTATTAGATAATATAGATTGGTGGTTGGAATACCTTCTGCACGGTCACGCAGAGTTTTTTGTAGGCTGATTGCTGAATACAATCCCAATGCTAAAATAGCAAAGTAATAACCCTTTTCATTCAGTAGCATACTTTGTGCATTCCATAAGCCCATCAAATACGCCAAGACGCCTACCAGCATCACCGCCCAAGAAGTACCTACATAAGCGGTCGTCGGCTTATATGCCGCTAGCTGACTTTTTGTAATTGTGTCATTATCCATTATTGTCCTTAACTGCTTATCCATTATTAATTGTTTTATCGCAACGCTTGCCAACTAGTGTTTTACCTTGGGGTAAAATAGCACAAGTATGTTATGTTGTGATACACAAATATGCACAGAAAAATGCGCGCTTTTTTATATTTATAGCTTTTTATGACAGAGTATTGATATGTCTTTTTTTACGCTACTTATTTTACTCAGCCTTATCATTATTGTACCCATCTTTTTTATCATAAAAGAGAAATCTCGTCGGCTGCAAATTGACTCAATCCATAGGCATAAGCAATATTTAGCGTCCGCAAGTAGCGCCTTGTCTGAAAGCGAGCAAAAAGTGCCGCAGAACGACAAAACAGATGGTCTGACTGTTATTAAGTTTACCGCGCAGCATCCATTTATAAAATACCTCTATGCTGAACAAGTTCCTGAGGCATTTCGTGCCATTATGGACGATATTGGACAACAGTATGAGCGCATGCACCATACGCAAATTACCGAATCACAGCTGTTTACTCTTAATAAACTTATAGAGATACGCATACCCGAACTGATTCATGATTACCTCAGCCTCGACCCGCATTATGCCACTACTGTCATTATTGACCGTGATAAATCTGTTACCAGTTATAGTATGGTATTAGAGCAGTTGCATTCTATTTTGGACTTTGCACAAAAGCTAAACATCCAAAGCCAAAGTGGCGTCGTTGATAAACTGCTTGCCAGTCGTCGCTATTTAGATGATGTCTACCAAGAAAGCGCAACCAGTAACGATTTATTAAAATTAAAGTAAAAACTAGCCCATACCTTAATCAATGGATAGCTGTCTATTATGAAAACCGATATTTTTACCTTAGTAACATCAAAACCATCCTTTAAAGCGATTTCTATCACTCTATTAAGCCTCTCCCTACTAAGTGCTTGCCAAAAGACGCCAGAACCTGAAACCGCCGAAGAGACGACGGTTAACACAACCACCCAAACGACACCCGTAAGCTCTAATATTAATGCGCCTAAAGTTACTGATGAAAATACTGCTAAGCCAGCTGATACTTTAGAACAGGATACAAGCTTAAATGAATCAGAAAACGAGCTTAGCGCAGCGGACAATTCAACAAATAGTGCTGCGATAATGCCCAATCCAGAACAAGCCATCAAAGGCGCACAAATCACTGATGTTAACTATCGCAGCGCTAGCGGTGAGACGTTATTTGTCATTTTTGAGACCTCAGAAAAAGGCGTACTTAACGCTATCGTCAACCTGCCCAATAAACCAAAAATGACCTTGAGTGCGCCAGAAGGCCAAGGCAATAACCCTACCTACCGCTCAAGCGATGGCAGTATTCAGCTGGTCAGTCATGGCGGTGGTAGCAGCATAGACCTTATTCAAAATAATAAAACAACGAGCTTTGAGGCCATCAGTGTAGAAGCAGAAGTCATCACCGAATAGTTTTATCGATAAAGATTTGGCTTAAAATCTGTCAAAAATAATAAACTCAACCCTAAAAAAAGCGGCAAATACTTATCATATTTCCCGCCTTTTTTGCGCTACTTTACCTTTAGCCAAAGCCAGTGGTCTTGCCAAACAGACTGACCAGCCAGCTTATCATCGCCCATAAGCCCCAGCCGATAACCACAATAACGATTAATCCTAATAGGTCAGGGATATGCAGATATAACCAAGCAACGATAGGATTACGCCAAAAGAACGCAAAGCGACTTTGCTGCTGCCTATCTTCTAATGATTGATGCAAAAACGGCCGATCCATATGCATGGTTTCGGTAATGCCATATTCATCGTGTAGATGCTCGTGCACGATGCTCAATGTCTTACGACTGGGCCGAATAAAAATATCGAGCACTGTGCCA
>NZ_DAINDI010000003.1:4787-16831 GCF_036731945.1 Psychrobacter sp. | reverse complement strand
GGTACGATACCAACCACCATATCAATCAGCGCCAATCTAACCGCTGGGGTCATTTTATGCGCAGGCACGCCCAACTGCCGACCTAATATAAAAGCATAGCTAGTCAGCGCCAGTCCTGCCAAATCTCCCGCCAGCGGAATGGTCGACAGCGCCGCATCAGCCCCCATGCCTTGTTTGGTAAAAGGAATACGTACGAGCGAATCCATGGTATTGGCAAATTTCGCCAATTTGCGCTCAGTTTCGATGACTTGTGCGCGTGTTAAGCCATGTTCAGCTAGCTTTGCCTGATAATCGATAACTGGCGCCTTAACATCAGATACCTTTCTAGCTTTTGACTTTGAAAGTTTCTTAAAGTTATCCATTAAAAGCCGTCCATAAACACGCCATTGCGATAAGAACAAAGACGTAACGCCCTACCCATATATTGGCCAAAAATGCCTGAAAACAGGCCAGTGCTTGACGACTGGCACAAGCGCTGTTCTGCTTGGCAAACATCATCGCCACGAGCGCCAAACCAAATACTGGTATCACGCCCACACTGGTTGGCGCAAAGTAATGCCACATGACCGCACCCATAATAACTAAAAATACGGTTTGTAGCAGCGAGATAATAATCACATCGTAGCGACCAAATAATATCGCCGTTGATTTGACGCCAATTTTTAAATCATCCTCACGATCCGCCATCGCGTACTGGGTATCATAAGCCACAGTCCAGCACATATAAGCGATAAATAATAACCAGCACCAGATATCAGGCGCGCCTTGTATCGCCACATAGGCCATCGGTATTGCCCACCCAAAAGCTGCCGCTAAAAAGACTTGTGGCAAATGGGTAAAGCGCTTCATAAATGGATAAATAAACGCCAATATAACGGCACCAAGCGACCAGTAAAAAACGGCAATAGGCAAAAAGAATAGCAAACTGGCACTAAGCAATACCAATACTAAAAACGCGGCAATGGCTTCTTTAGCAGACAAGCGTCCATCTGCTAATGGACGACCTTTGGTACGGCTGACATGACCGTCGACCTTACGATCGGCAAAATCATTGATTGCACAGCCTGCCGCGCGCATAAAAATCGCACCGAGCGCAAAAATAACAAAGACTCTAAAACTTGGCAGAGCTGCTACCATGCCTTGCTGCTGCACTTGACCCATCGCCGCCAGCATTACCCCCCAGAGCGTTGGCCAGAGCAACAGCTCGATACCTACAGGTTTATCAAAGCGCGTTAATTGCAGGTAGGCTTGTAATTTGTCGTTAAATGTCATGGCGTTTTATTATCATCTATAGAAATTTTATATACTTTTTTGCAAGCTGCTAGGCTAAGCGAATAGAAGCGAAAGGGTTGGCGAGCTATTGGATTTGTTGCCATAAGTTGTTGGCTTCAATGAGCGACAACTCAGGATATTGCTTGCGTAATGCCTTAATGGATGCCATTTTATTATTTTGGCTAAGCTTTGCTTGCTGCCGTAAGTAGTCCATTTGTTCTTTTGGATTCCTAAGCGCTTTTAGGTGGGCTTTGAGCTGTAAAACTTCTGTTCGCAACGCAATATTCATCAGTAATAAGCCTGCACCAATGACCCAAATTATAATCGTTGACATCCTTTTCTCCTGAATCCATTACTATTAAATCCACCACTTCTAAATCTTTGTATTCTAAACACTCAAACTGATTAACTAAGTCCATCCATGATAACGAAAGGTTTTTTAAACGAAATACCCATCAAAACGTACTGCTTCATTATGCCAGCTTTCGCTCGGTTGTTGGTTAGCAAGTAATGGGGCGAGCTGCGGGCGCTTGACGACGACCCGGCCTTGTCCTGCACCTTGACGGACGATTGCTTGTGCACTTTGGAGCAATTGCGACTCTTCTTCTAGCGTTGGCGGACGTGCCAATTGGTGCAAAGCTTGCATATGCTTGCCCACTTTCGCGCCTTTACCCGTTTTGTTATCTTGATAGCTATCCTCTGGAAACATAGGATCGAGATATACCACATCAATATTCTGATGGCTATCAGCGGTCGAACCATTACTAGAATCTGCAAAATCAATACTTTCAAAATAACTCAGCGCATCGGTATTGATAATCTGTAGACGGCGCATCAGTTTTTGCCAATTTGCCAGCGCACTCATCCGCTGCTGTTCAGCTAGCAAAAGTAGCGCCATCAAGGGCTGCTCCTCAAGCATAATGACTTGAGCGCCAGTACTGGCTAATATGAGGCTGTCATGCCCAAAGCCTGCGGTCGCATCAATGACCGTGCTATCCGCTGTAATTTTAGCAGCTTGTAGCAGTAACTCAGACTTACGCCCGGCACTCACCACTCGGCGTTGTAGCTTATCCCATTCGGGCGCCACGCTCAGCCCATCGCTCAGCCATGATAGCTTATCTTTTTCATCTAATACTAAGATAGGCTGGATAGAATGCTGACTTAATTGCTGACGACGTTTTTGATTGAGCTTTTCGCTAAATAACTCAATGTTCAGAACAATAGGCAATTGATGTTTAACTACCAGCGCTTGGAGGCTGGCTATTTGCGCTTGTTGGGCTTCATTGACATAAAAAAGCTGGCAATGCATAAAGTCGCTTGATGTTTGTTGCAAATTGCTCATGATTGCCCTCCCTCTTAATGTTTTACGGTTTAAAATGTTACCGTTAACCCAGTTGAAAATGATAACGCCACATCTTTAAAAATTAGCCTGCCATCTGGTAGCCAAAGCCCCAAGCGGCGACCAATACGATGACGCCGGTAATAATGCGTAGCCAAGCAAAAATTTTAAAATCGCGACGGCTAACCCACGCGACCAATAGGCGGATACAAAGTAAAGCGACGATAAATGACACTATGGTGCCAATACCCAATACCAGCCAATCTTCGCTACTGGTCAACACATCATGATGCTTAAGCAAATCTAATAATGCTGCGCCAACAATGACAGGTATGCCTAAAAAGAAAGAGAACTCCGCAGACGCCTTACGCGACACGCCAAGCCAGAGTGCGCCGATAATAGTGGCCCCTGAGCGTGAGGTTCCAGGTATCAAAGCCAGACACTGCATCAAACCAATCATTAACGCTGTTTTTAGACTGACGTCTTCTGCTTCTTGGGCAATAATCGTTTTAGGTCGATTTTCGACATAAAATATCAGCAGACCGCCGACAATCAGCATAATTGCCACAACGATAGGATTAAACAAATACGCTTTAATCTCATCAGCAAAAGTAAAACCTACAATCATTACCGGAATGGTCGCAACAATTAAGCTTAAACCAAGCTGCCTTGGATTACTCATACCTTCCGCTTTACCGGTCAGTAGCCCCATGAGCGCTTGCCAGAGCCTGCCCCAGTAATCATAAATGACCGCTAAGATAGCACCAAGCTGGACTACTACCACAAACAAATCAACTTTTTCCTTAGTCCAAAAGCTCATTAAATCGGCTGATAAAATCAAATACCCCGTACTAGAAATGGGTAAAAACTCAGTGATACCTTCAACGATACCCATAATGAGCGCTTGGATTAATAACAGTATATCCACAGTTGCTTCCCTAAAAAAACAGCGCTAGCCGCTGTTTTATATTGTTGTTGCTTTTATAGTCGTTTATACGTAATAAAAAAAGTACATTGCTTACGAATCATCAGGTAAGCCCTATGCCTTACCTTGCTCTTTTAGCGTTTTCCATGCTTGATTGCGCAAGTACTTTGGTAAGGCATTAGCGGCATCGCTACCGCCTGTCTGTACGAATTGAGCGATACCCAATTGTCCAATCAATACCGCATCTGGCCAGACCTCTTCGTGACAGATTTGTTCGTCATGCGATTTTAATAGCGGCGCACCGTTACCGACGACAGGCAGATTGACAGCGGTTTGGCTGTCATAATCAAGTAAGCGCTCGGTATCTTCGCCACTTTCTTGCACAACAGGCTGCATGATATGGTCTATTAGTGCATATTGCCCAAAATATACTTGCTGCATACGCGCATCAAGCGCGCTATAAACTTGCGTCAAACCATACCTTTGATACGCACACTGGGCAATGGCTTGTAAGCTAGAAACCCCCACACAAGGAATATCATGGGCGACAGATAAGGCTTGCACCACCGCTGTATTGATTCTTATACCGCTAAAAGCACCGGGGCCACGGTTGAATATCAATGCTTTTATCTGCGCCAGATTAAGCTTAGCTTCAGATAGAGCCTCATCAATCATTGGCAGAATGTGCTGAGTTTGCTCACGTTTGCCTTGTTCGGTATGACTCGATAGCACCTGACCATTGGCATCTAAAATCGCGATCGAACACTGCTCAAATACGGTATCCATTGCTAAAAACATCATTACCTCGGCTTATTTTCTTAATACCACAAAACATGCGCTCATCAATCAGCGCCTATCATAGCATTTAGGATAAAAGAATTTTATTAATTTCTAAATTTTCCTAGTGCATCCATCAATATTTATGCAAATACGTCAGACATAAAAAACCCCAAAACTATTTCAGCCTTGGGGAATTTGTTAAAAAGTAAGTAATATATCAATCTGAGCATCTATTCATTAAAAGCGCGTTTTAAACTTCTTTGGCGCTTGGTTTTGTAGCTCTTGCATCTGCTTTTGCATCTCTTCGGTGCTCGGCATATTGTTTGGGTCCAGTCCCATCTGCTTTGCCATCTGCGCTGGATTCACATCTTTGGCACCGCCTTGCTGACCACCGCCAAATAACGGACCGCCTCCACCAGCACCGCCGCCGCCCATCAAGCCTTGCATCGACTTCATCATTTTACTGATACCTTCAGGCTTAGAAATCATTTTCATCATTTTTGCCATTTGCTTGTGCTGCTTGAGCAAACGGTTGACGTCTTGAATTTCACGTCCTGAACCTGCGGCAATACGGCGCTTGCGGCTTGGGTTAATCTTATCGGGATTCTTACGCTCAAACGGCGTCATTGAATTAATCAATGCTTCCATTTCACGTACTTTTTCTTCAGGCTTAGCGTCTTGAACGGCTTTTTGCATATCAGAGCCGCCCATGCCAGGCATCTTATCTAAAAAACCTGCCATGCCGCCCATGCTTTTCATTTGTTGGAACTGGGTCAGTAAATCCTCAAGGTCGAAATCGCCGCCCTTTTGCATCTTTTTCGCCATTTTTACGGCTTTATCACGGTCGATTTTTTGCTCGACTTCTTCGACTAAACTTAAGACGTCACCCATACCAAGGATACGCTGAGCGATACGCTCAGGATGGAACAGCTCGAGCGCATCGAGTTTTTCACCGCGACCTAAAAACTTAATCGGTTTACCAGTAATGGCGCGTACAGACAATGCCGCGCCGCCGCGAGCATCACCGTCGGTCTTGGTTAAAATGACACCGGTCAATGGCAGCGCGTCGTTAAAGGCTTTGGCAGTATTGGCCGCATCTTGACCAGTCATCGCATCGACGACAAATAAGGTTTCAGATGGATTGACCGCCGCGGTTAACGCCTTGATTTCAGCCATCATGGTCTCATCGATAGCCAGACGACCAGCCGTATCAATAATCAAAATATCTTGATATTGGATTTTAGCTTCTTCGATAGCCCGGCGAGCGATATCAATCGGATTTTCATCAACTGTTGAATTGACGAACTTGGCATTGACTTGTCCTGCTACTTGCTCAAGCTGTTTAATAGCCGCTGGGCGGTAGACGTCGGCAGAAACCAGCATGACCTTTTTCTTATGACGCTCTTGTAAGAATTTCGCCAATTTACCAGCGGTGGTGGTTTTACCCGCCCCTTGCAAACCAGCTAGCAGATAAACAACCGGCGGTTTACCCGTCATTTCAAGCTGCTGATTGGCACTGCCCATCATTTCGGTCAGCTCGTCATGGACGATTTTGACAAAGGCTTGTCCTGGCGCCAACTCTTTGAGCACTTCTGCGCCAAGCGCTTGCTCTTTGACACGTTTGACAAAATCACGTGTTACCGGTAGCGCAACGTCGGCTTCTAATAGCGCCATGCGCACTTCGCGCAGCGTGTCTTTGATATTATCTTCGGTCAACTGCCCAGTACCGGCGATATTACGCAGGCTCGATGATAAGCGTTCGGTTAAGGTATCAAACATAAATAACTCTCAATTAAAATAATTCTTAGTGAAAACAATTTTTGATAAAAACAATTTTTGATAAAAACAATTCTTGGTAAAAACAATTCTTGGTAAAAACAATATGACAACAATACGTCGTCAAATTTGGTTCAGCGTTGCTTGCTGATTTATATGATTTGGCGATGCTACAAACGATCAGTAGTATTTTATAAAATTAATGATAAAAAGTAGCATATTATCAATACTATAGCATTAAGAGGCCGCAAAGCTTATAGTCATTTTGCAAATGGCATTTTTGTAGTAAGCGCTACTGTCCTACAAGCGCTATAATCAATCCGTAAGATGGCGCTCAATTGCTTGCCATTTTATGATAAATTGGAGGATTATTCTAATCATTCTGATAATACCATTTTAGCATTCAATTGAGCGGCGTTTTTGCGCTCATCATGAGATGAGGTTTTTTATCTTGCAACTTGCATTTTTACTGGCTGGCATGGTTTATATTTTGGTCAGCATCTATATCGGCTGGGCGCTGATTCACGATAAACCTATCCACAAGGGCGTGAGCTTAGGTTTATTGGTTGTCGGCATGCTCGCACATGCGGCACTACTCTATCCACATGTGGTCACGCTTTATGGGCTAAATTTCAACTTGTTTAATACCATTAGCCTGATCAGTTTATTTTTCTTATTTTTCTACGTTATTTTTAGCTTATACCGCCCTATCGTCAGCCTCGGTATTTTAGCAGCACCGACGGCATTAGCCGGGATGATAGTCGGTTATATCGGCCGCGCGCCTTATCGTCCCATTACGGACATCAGTGTCGGGTTAGAGACGCATATCCTACTATCGCTTGCTGCTTATTGTGTGCTGCTGATGGCAGCGCTGCAAGCGCTATTTTTGCGCTTACAAATACGCGAGCTGAAACACCAGTCGATTCATCGCTTTTGGGTCAATAAACTGCCGTCCTTGCAGAGCATGGAAAGTCTATTGTTCGATATGCTATTGGTCGGCTTTGTGTTGCTCAGTATCGCGCTTGGCATTGGCTTTGTTTATGTAGAAGATTTGTTGGCACAGCACCTTGCTCATAAAACGGTCTTTAGCATGTTATCTTGGCTGTTATTTGGCGCATTATTATTGGGTAATTGGCGCGCAGGATGGCGTGGCAAACGCGCTGCCAATATGACCATTTATGCCTTTATCCTATTAGCAATTGGCTTTGTCGGTAGCAAGTTCGTATTAGAGATGCTGTTGTAAATCCAGTGCTATAATAGTGGTAATGTGATTAAAAAAAGGCCGCCAGTATTAAATACCCATACTGGCGGCCTTTTTTACGCTCTTATTTTGGTTTAACACCGTCTTAAAAAAAGCTAATTAAAAACCACAGTTTTATTACCTGCCACAATCACGCGATTTTGCACATGCCAATTCACCGCGCGCGCCAAGACATTGCGCTCGATATCACGGCCAATAGCACGTAGCTCTGCCACCCCTTGACGATGAGTGACACGATGCACATCTTGCTCAATGATAGGCCCTTGGTCAAGCTCGGCAGTCACATAATGCGCGGTCGCACCAATAAGCTTGACGCCTTTCTCATAAGCCTGACGATAAGGGTCGGCACCGACAAAGGCGGGCAAAAATGAATGGTGAATATTGATGACTTGCATCGGCCAACGTTTGACAAAGTCAGACGATAATATCTGCATATAACGCGCCAATACCAGCAAGTCATTGCCTGACATCAAGGTATGAATCTGCTCTTCTGCCTCGGCTTTGTTATCCTTGGTGACTGGCACATAATGGAAAGTGATGCCAAAGTTTTCTACTGCTTGGCGCAAATCCTCATGATTACTAACGACAGACGTAATCTCGCAATCGAGCAAGCCGCGCTGATGCCGCCACAGTAAATCTAACAAGGCATGGTCAAACTTTGATACTAAGATGCCAACCTTGGTTTTAATCGCATTATTATGTAAGCGCCACGCCATATTATGGCGCTTAGCCACCGTATGCCCAAAGCTGGCTTCAAAGTTATCCATAATTTCGCTCAAGCCTGCTAACGCAAACTCCAAACGCATAAAGTACTGCCCGCCTTCATGAGCGGTTGAATACTGATCGAGAGTGATAATATTGCCGCCATAACGGTGTATAAACTCAGATACAGCCTGTACGATACCCGCTTGATCACGGCATTTGATCAATAACGTCGCGGTATCAATAGCAGCCGCAACTGGTGAATTTTGAGAATTTTTGCTCGACTTTATGCTTGCTGTAGCAGTCGTGGTATTGTCTGACATAGTGCGCCCAATTAAAAATGAAACGTGCTGCTTACTTTGAATATGGTTAGCAGCATATGAAACTGACTATTCTAATCGCTTTTGCAAAACTTTGCTGATTGAGTTGCTTGTATTTGGTTATTGAGATTATGAATACAAAAACCCCCAACGCGGGGTTGGGGGTTTTCTAATTTAAATATTCTTAAAACTTACTCAAGGACATAAGTACGAGTAGTGGTTTCATTTTTAGGCGAGGTCACAGATAACTTAAAATAATCGCCTGCTTGACACTGACTTAAAGCATAGGTGTTAATCGTACCTGTATTATCACCAGGTTTGCCTGAATTAACGATATCCGCAACCTTTTCAAACCCTCCAACCATTTCTACTGTACAAGTTAAACTTTCTTGTTCAACTTTTATATCGCCAGTTGGTGCTACAGTAAACGATGATGTTTCACCATTGCCTTGTGCATCGGTACTGACTGTAAAGGCAGTATCACCTTTTTTAACCGTTATAGTAGTACTAGAGTTCGCACCAGTGACCTTTATAACAAAACCATCAGTAGAAGGCGTGGCTGGAACAATTGTAGCGACAGGATTACTTTTTGTTTTATCAACAACTGTTCCTGAGATAGTAGTACCTGATGGCATAGGGTTTAGGTCATAAAACCCACCACTATTAATGCGTACAATAACGGTTTTATCTTTGCTAGTTATAATCTGCGAGCTTGGCTGCAATAGTGTAAACAGAGCACCATTACCATTAGATAACAACTGAATGGACTCATGACGTACCACTGTAGACAGACCTGTAGTACAAGTCATTGGCTTATTAGGTGATACAAACGTATTGATATAGTTTTTCTCGAAAGCCTGTTTTTTTAATTCATTCAGCGATGGGAATTTAAGGTTGATTAATTCTCTAATGTTGTTTTCACACTTACCCGTTGCTTGAGTAGTTAACGGATAAGTAAATTCACCTATTTCAAAAGTACCATTTTCATTATCATCACGGAATGTATCGCCAATGTTATGAACTAAAGTATCAATCCCTTCGTTCCAAGCATTATTTTGATCTTTGTCAATATAAGCTTTTTCACCCTCTGCAACCGCTAAAATAGTCACTCGCCCATCACCTGGACGTGGGTTTTGAGTAGAGAATTCAACGCTACATGCACCATCAACAGTACCACAACTAGACGGGAATACTTTTCCACCTTCAGTAGTAAAGCTAACAATAGTGCCATTAGGTACTTTATTACCATTACGGTCAACCATGCGAGCAGTTACAGATGTTGTATCACCATCCATACTCCAGTCCAGTACGTTTTTACCCATAGACAAGCTCAGTCCATCTTGGGTGACGCGAGAGCTGTCAATAAATATACCTTTTGATAAAGCATTGACACTAGGATCAATAACTAAAGCAGCCTTTATTTCCACTGGTCCTGGGGTTGTACCAGGATATATCTGCACAGAAACCTGACCATTCTGATCAGTCGTAACTACTCTTTTATCTCTATTGCCTAATACGTCGAATGTTAAATCAAAGGGCGCTTTGTTTAAGGTTAATTCAACAGCTTGATTTGCTAGTGGGATATTATTTGAATAAACCGTAAACTCTAATATTCCCGTGGCTGATGAGCCACTCTCTTTAGCGCCTAATCTAAAGGGGTCTGATGTAAACATGATAGAGTTTGCTTCAGGTGTTTTTACACTAATATTAGTAGACTGCACTGTGTTACCCGTACTTGCGGATATATGAACGTTACCACTACATAGCGTATTATCTGCGTTGATAGCCTTATAGACCACCTTTATAGTTCCATCTGAATCTGAACTCATTTGCATCGGCAACTGACCGCAGCTAGCATTTAGATTAACAAGTACACCACTCAAAGGGTTACCAGCCGTATCGCTAACTTTAAACGATATCGTTGTCTGTCCACCTGATGGCAAAAGCGCCATTTCAGTCGTTAGTGCACTAAGTGTTACATTAGTAGCTTGTACAGAAAAAGTCAGATTACTTATAACTGTGTTGTTACTATTGCTAGCATTTGCAGTAACTGTATAGGCGCCTGAAACTTCTGGAGCATTAGGTTTTAGAAAAATACGAGCTTTACCCTCACTATTAGTTAAGGTAGCACCCGAAGTTGTTTGTGATAACGTAATACCTTCAGCATCAATAGAAAAAGTGACTTTGGCATTTGCAGCAGGCTGATCACTACTATTAGTCACTTTGATCTCGTAATACGCCCCTTCCAAGCTCACTGAATTAATTGGATTACCATCTATATCCACTAACTTGCTTTCTGAGATCTTTAACTCACCAACAGGGAGTTCACTACCACCACCTGGGTTACTTGGATCACTAGGATTACTTCCATTACCATCTCCTAATACTGGTGGAAGAGAATCTACGCCATCCCCACCACCACAACCTGCTAAAGCCAATGCACAAGTCAAAAAGGTAAGCTGGAATAGCTTAGAAGTTATGGGTAGCGAGCTATAAGACATTTTGAAACTCCATGATAGCAATCATTCATTTAAGTAAAGATACACATACTTACAATGATAGCATTTGTATTAACAGATTGTATTAAATATATAACCGCAACTTTACTGACTTTTGTTATAACTTACAACTAAAAAATTCATCTTTACTATTAAATAATCAATCACATAGCGTGTGCAATTCAGGGTATAATAGCTATCGTTTAAAGCGGCGATTATTATAAAAATATTTGAGTATTCATTAGTTTTATGGTATAAATGTCGGCTTTAAAATTTTCTGAATTGGTTTGCCTGTTATTTGCCTTTAGATGACAGTAATATCAGCTCAACCTTCATAATAGTTTTGTTTGGTGCAAAGCTGCCGCTTGCTGTGTCCATGCCGCAAAAACGTGCAACTTGCCCAGACTGGTATGAGAATCCCTCATACCTCATAGATTAGGAGTTCGCCATGTCTAGAGTTTGCCAAGTGACTGGAAAGCGCCCTATGGTGGGTAATAATGTTTCGCACGCAAACAACAAAACCCGTCGTCGCTTTCTACCAAACCTTCATAACCATCGTTTTTGGGTAGAGTCTGAAAATCGTTTTGTACGTCTACGTGTGTCTACCAAAGGTATGCGCATCATTGACAAACTTGGTATCGACAAAGTGTTAGCGGATCTACGCGCACAAGGTCAAAAAGTATAAGTTAAGAGAAGCAGCTTGAGCGGTCGATAATTTTCACCCTCTAAGCTGCTTTTTGGCTACCTTCTTTGTAGCAACTGACCTTTTTGCAATCGTACCTATCGTTTGAAGACCCCTCATTTACAGGAAAGCTATCATGAGAGATAAAATTAAATTAGTATCAACTGCTGGTACTGGGTATTACTACACCACTACCAAAAATAAGCGCACTATGCCTGGTAAAATGGAAATCAAAAAGTTTGATCCAAAAGTACGCCAGCACGTCATCTTTAAAGAAGCAAAAATCAAATAATTTATTATTAAATTATTTTGATAAGAAAAGGGTTTATCAAATGATAAACCCTTTTTTATTGCCAGTTTTTGACCCACCAACCATTTCAACCATACACTATTTTAACCAGCTACTATATTTCGTTCTTACTGATTTAGAAGCTATAAATTTAGAAGCTATAAGCCTGATTAGTTTTAGCTATAGTATGTGGGCTCTTT
>NZ_DAINDI010000003.1:0-4777 GCF_036731945.1 Psychrobacter sp. | reverse complement strand
CCTGAATAGCGGCATGAATCATATGCTGACCAATCGCTTGGGTATCGCTGCCTAATATTTCTTTCAACTTATCAGAAAAATCGATGGTCATCAGCGGCGCTTCTTCTTCCTCGGCATCACGTAACAGCAATTTGCCATCCGCTGCTTCAACCAACTCCAGCGTGGTTTCTTTAGCAAATCCAGCGAACTGATCGCGACTATCGTTATCTACTTCTATTTCATTATCAATATCGTATGGCATCTATTTTTTCCTTATTATTCCGCTTTATGTCTGTAAAAAGGCACTGACTTCGTTTATAAAATCTTAGTTTTACAGATATTCGGGCAAAACTATCTTACTTATACAATGGACGCTTTGCGCCGACAATTCAAGGCCTGACGCGTAAGTGTTTTACCTAAATGCTATTTAATACTACTTATCAACCTTATGAACGAGCTAAATCGCTATTAACGCCAATAGCGTAATTTCGCTAAGGTAAATAAGAAAGCGACAAACATGCCCAGATAATACATTTGCTTGAGCTCAAGCGACGGGTCGCGATATTTAAACGGTAAAGCTACGGTAGCGGTGGCGGTCGGGATAATGAGCAACATAAGTAGCCAATTTTCAAAGACATGTAGCCAGCCTTGCAGTCCGGTACCATGGCGCAGGTAAGATAAGCCTAAGAGCAAACAGGCGATAATCAGCAAAATAAACAAACTGTTTGGAAGGTCTTTTGGGAAAATGATATCGGTGATTTTCTTAGAGGAAGTAGCCATACTAGCAAGTGTCCAGTCGCATCATAAAGCGCGACTTATTAAAAAGTAGAAATCGATGAATGCCATAAAGACAAAGTTTTAAAAGATAACCATGTTAAAGCGCTAACATCAGCCAATTATTAACTATAAGTGCCCATTAACCAAAGCATGGCTATACAAGAGGTTAAATAGCCCAAGCTAATAGCGTTCCAGCTTGCGATATGCAAACCTTTGAGCTTATTTAAAATGCGCGAACCAAGCCAGAAAAATAGCGGAATACCAATCATAAAGGCTGGCACTATCACCGCCGCGTGTCGGAGCACTTCTGCCACATCATCGCCAATCAGCAGGCGAAAACCATAACCAGCGAGGCTGAGCACCAAGGCAAAAGCTGCCATGCCTATAGTAATACCCTTAGGTACTAAGCTTGGGGCTTGTTTTTCTTTCACGGGCTCAGGCGATACTGACGAGTTAATGGGCTTTTGCGTGTTCATATTTCACCTTTATATGGCTTATCGAGTCCATCGTTATAACCTTAACACTCATACTAATAGTCATAAATGGGGATTAATAACCATTTGCCAAGGCTAATTCGGCGCGCATAGCGTCGATGGCAGATTTATAATCTTCTTGATTAAAAATAGCGGAACCGGCGACGAACATATCAGCGCCTGCTTCGGCAATCGCGCGAATATTGCTGGCTTTGATGCCGCCATCTACTTCTAGTCTAATATCGCGACCACTGGTAATAATACGTTGACGAACTTGGCGAACTTTATCTAAGGTACCCTCAATAAACGATTGACCACCATATCCAGGGTTAACGCTCATCAGTAAGATTTGGTCAACCTTGTCCATCACATAATCTAAATAATGCAGTGGCGTTGCGGGGTTTAATACCAAACCGCATTCAGCGCCACCATCTTTAATCAGCTGCAAAGAGCGGTCAATATGGGCGCTGGCTTCTGGGTGGAAGGTGATAATACTCGCACCCGCCTCTAAAAACTGCTCGATCATGCTATCGACTGGCGATACCATAAGATGGACATCAATCGGCGCCTCGATACCATAGTCACGCAGCGCCTGACATATCATGCTACCAAAGGTTAGGTTAGGCACATAGTGATTGTCCATCACATCAAAATGGATGACATCAGCGCCCGCCTCCAATACCTTTTCAACCTCTTCACCAAGTCTGGCAAAGTCAGCCGATAAGATAGAAGGCGCGATAAGATAAGGTTTGGCTGGGCTAGTCATAGTTGAGCTACCTAATTGAGGTTGGTATAAACGTTTAATAAACAAGTTTTTAATCACTGGAATTGGTATTTAGATACTACATTTAAACGATTCTTTTAAATAAGGCGTTTTAAAAAAAGCGTTAGCGCGGCTTATATTGGGTTTTACAATACGCACGACCGACATCAAAAGGACGCTTTGCTTGATGCTTGGTCGCACGGCTAGTAACGCGCTGACGCCATAAGCGGAAAGACGATGGCTTTAACTCTTGGCGCATCAGCTTAATGACTGCGGTCTCATTTAGAGCGTAGCTGTGCTCTATCGCTTCAAACGGTGTTCGGTCTTCCCACGCCATTTCTATCACCCGTGATAATTGCACGGCATCAAGCGCATGAATAGCAGCTGTATTAGCTGGCTTTGATTTGCGAGTTTCTGAGTTGACGTTATATTTTTGAACCATATTAGCTCGCTGCTTATTTTTTAAAGCTGCCATCATATCAGTCATATCCGCTTGCATCGTGGCCAGTGATAATTGAGCCGTCTGCTGTCGGTTAGCCAAACCTGCCTTTGATGGCGTTATCAGATTATTCACCATAGAACTTACCTTAAAAAATTTTGCTTATTAATTTGCTTATTAACAAGCACGCTCTATTTTATACCAATCTATTTTATAACAATAAAGGCGCTTGGTTGAATAATCAGCGTAACCGTCTGTCAAGTTATATGACAGACGATACGCTCAGCTATTAGACGGCTATTATTTGTAGACAGATGTTATTGGACAGGCCTAGCCCATTTGCGCCATACGCCAGTGATGTTCGATGTGGTCATTAATCACTGTTTGGATAAAATAATAGCTATGGTCATGACCGGCCTGATAGCGTAATGTTAATGGCTGCTTGGCCTTGTCACACGCTGCTTGCAGCTTAGGCGTTTGCAGCTGACCTTCTGCCAAGAAATTATCAGCCGCGCCTTGGTCAACCAATATACTGGCATACTGCTGGCCAACTTCTACAATCCTCTGTGAGGCGTCAGCTTGCGCCCATAGCGATTTATCATCGCCGAAGTACTCTGTATAAGCGGCCTGCCCCCATGCCGACTCACTGGCAGCACAAACAGGTGATAAGGCGGAGACACTGACAAACTTACTTGGGAACTTAAAGCCCAATAATAACGCTCCATGACCGCCCATCGAGTGGCCTGTGATGCCGATACTATCAATCGGAAACTCTGAGCGCAGTAAATCGTATAATTCATCAACGATATAGCTTTGCATATTAAAATGTTCTGCCCACGGTGCTTGCGTGGCATCGACATAGTAGCTTGCGCCCTGCCCGACAAAATAACGCTCATCATTTGCGACATCGTGCGCGTCATGACTTCTAGGAGAAGTATCAGGCGCAATAAATATCATGCCAAGCTCGCTGCATTTTTGTTGAAAATGCGCTTTATGGGTGACGTTATCGGCATTACAGGTCAAACCCGAGAGATATAAAACAGCCGGACAACGGCGCCCAGCCAGCGCTTCATCTGGCAGATAAATACTAAAGGTCATCGGCGTTTTGGTCGCGGTGGACTCATGACGATAATAATGCTGCTCGCCATCGAAGCAGCGATTGACGCTGATTTGCTCAATCTTTGAGTTGGTAGACAAACTGTGTTTATAAGAATTATTCATAAGTGACATCCTTTTTATCCGAGATAAAATAAGCGCTGAGTGACAACTGCCCATCCTTACTATGAGCAAGCAAACTGTTAAAGACAAGTAATTAAGTAAAGTCAGGGAAAGTCAATTAGAGACAGTCAGTCACTAAAGTAGCATTTTAAAAACTCAAAAAGCGCGCCTTAGTAGCGACATAAATCTAATTTATCAGCATACCTTAGTCATTTTCAGGCAGATTATCGATTGCGTTTGCCGTATCAGGAGCTTGAGTTACCTTAACAGAATCCGGCTGATTAGTCATACTAGCGAGTGCTGGACGGGTTTTAGCAAACAGAACTTGCTCAAATGCTGGCAGCGCGGTTTCCATTAAGCTACCAATGACCATCTGCGGCTCTGATGGCTCAAAACCCATATAAAGCTCACGCTCTTGTACGCGGTAAGCGGCGTCTTTAAACGCATCAGAAAAACTGGTGTTTTCGCGCAAACTCTCCGCAAAGAAAGCCTGTCCAAAGTAAGTCATCTCAGCACTATTGGTGCAGCCAAATGACATTTTATCAGCGGCAGAGGCGGTAATAATCACCGTTGTTGGCGATGCCAATTCATCGATAAATGAGCCTGAATAGCACGCCGACACCACAATTACCCGCCAGCGGATACCGGACGCATCTAACGCTTCACGCAGCCACGTGGCATCCAAATTATCCATCGCTAATGGTGGATTTGCCAGTTGGATAATATTCTCATCACCATGTGACGATAGGGTAAGAAATAGCACATCTTCATCGGCATTCATCTGCTGACCGATGGTTTTTAACCCGCGCAAAATACTGGTTTTTGTCGCAATTGGCTCATCTAGCCACGTATAGTTATTATTAATCAATGCCAGCGAATGGCCACTGGTGCCAAAGCGCACGTCAAACAATTCACGCACTTTATTAATCTCAGAACGAAAGACGTTTTGCTCTGAGAATCCTGCCACGCCCATAAAATACCAGTCGCTTTTACCGGGTATACTCGGGTCGATACGATCTAAAGCTTGCTGCAATAATCGCGGCTGCTCATATAAAGCCGCTTCTTCTAGTACCGGCTCAACAGGAATTTGCTTAAATATCGGCTGGTCGGCGACGTTACGCTGCCAAA
>NZ_DAINDI010000002.1:96897-98880 GCF_036731945.1 Psychrobacter sp. | reverse complement strand
CGTATAAGCAGGCATTTAATCTAAACGGCAGTTACACAGAATGTGGGATGGTCTCGACCGCTTAAGTTATCTGGCTTTTTAGGTAACCTCTATTGTCTGTATCATTAAGTAAAAAGCCTAACGCTTACGTCCTATAAAGCACTTTGACCACATGCCAGCCAAATTTGGTCTTTACTAAATGCGGGGTAAAAAGTTCGCCGTTAAAGCAAACTTTATCAAATGCTGGTACCATTTGACCTTTTTTAAACTCACCTAAGTTGCCGCCTTTTTTACCTGATGGACAGGTTGAGTGTTTCTTAGCCAATACGTCAAACTGCGCACCTTTTTTAAGTTTGGCCATAATGTCATCAGCCAGTTCTTTGTCTTTTACTAAAATGTGTAAGGCACTAGCGGTACGAGCCATAATATAAACCCTTCATAAAATGTCGATTATCGCGGCATTATATCACTACTTAGTTTGGTTGCTAACCTAACTGCTCTACTGCATCAAAAGTCATTACCTATTGTTCTATCGTTTTGAGGACCGCGAAGAACCTCGACCTCTTGCAGGACGCTTACCATTGGCAGCAGGTTTGCCATTGCCCCCAGACTTCTTGCTATCCCCGAAAGGACGCTTACCTTTAGAACCCGCTGGTTTTCTAGCGCCATCTTTAGAGTGTTTAGCATTGCCCTTTGCTACGCCCGCTGGTTTTGAAGATTCTTTTGATTTTGATGAGGTATCAGTACGCGGTTTTTTTCGTGGCGACTTACGCGATTTCTTAGCCGCAGTATTGTCTTCTGAAGAAGAGTCTTCTATAGATTTCAGTAAAACGGACAACTCTTTTGGGGTTAAATCTCGCCAGTCTCCAACGGGAATACCCTTTAGGCTCACATTCATAATCCGTGTGCGTTCAAGCTTTACGACTTCATAGCCAAAATGCTCACACATACGGCGAATCTGACGGTTTAATCCCTGTACTAGCGTAATATTAAACACGGTAGGCGCTACCTTAGTCACCGGGCACTTTTTCGTCATCCTGCCCAAAATAGGTACGCCACCTGCTAGACCTTCAATAAAACTATCGGTTATCGGCTTATTGACTGTCACCACATAATCTTTTTCATGGTTATTACCTGCACGCAACACCTTATTAACCAAATCGCCATTGCTCGTTAAAAAGATTAAACCTTGAGAATCTTTGTCCAGACGCCCAATCGGGAAAATACGGTCGCTATGTCCAACAAAATCAACGATATTGTTTTTCTCAGAGCTTTCTGTGGTGCTCACAATCCCGACTGGTTTATTCAACGCAATAAAAATGAAATCGTCTGCTTCTCGTGGTTCAATAAGTTGTCCGTTAACTTTTACCGTATCTCCAGCAACCACTTGCGCACCTACTTGAGCACGTTTGCCATTGACGTAAACGTTACCTTGTTCAATAAAACGGTCAGCGTCGCGCCGAGAGCAAATACCGCTTTCGCTAATATATTTATTTAAACGAGTCGAGGAAGTGTTAAACATAAAGTGCCATTTTCACCTAATGAAAAGCTTTTTGTGCTAAGAAAAAGACTGAATTGAATGAATGATCAATAACAAGATGGCTAACATTATATAGGAAATTCAGTAGCTATTTTAAGAGAGATGATCCCAAACCTATTTATCATTACTGAAAACAACTTAGCGGCTCATTGAGGCAGTCATATTATGTAAAGTACATACTTAAACTCATCTGAAATTTAGTATGACCGCGCCCTATCACTTGTAAACATAATCCTCTAAAATAGATACCATTTCTATCAATCAGTTATTCATTACAGGGCAGATTACTGCGCATACTTTATTTCACAGTAAATATGAATTGCATAGCATTGTTACTTATTACGTATAGCTTTAGCAATAACAGACTGCCCGCTTCATCAACGTAAGGCTAATCATAATGACATCAATAATTAGAGTCGCCATCGCCGGTTACGGCAACCTTGGCCGCGGTGCGCAAGCCGCCA
>NZ_DAINDI010000002.1:96019-96887 GCF_036731945.1 Psychrobacter sp. | reverse complement strand
CCCAGACATGCAGCTGGTTTGTGTATTCAGCCGCCGCGATCCTACCTCTGTCACCCTAATTGACAATAGTGTGCCCGTGTACGCGATGGATGATATTGCCCAATATAAAGACGACATAGACGTGCTGATATTGTGTGGCGGCTCTAAGTCTGATTTGCCTGAGCAAGGCCCAGCGCTCGCTGGTTTGTTTAATATCGTCGACAGTTTTGATACTCACGCCAAAATTCCTGAGTACTTTGCCGCGCTTGATACGCCTGCCAAAAAAGCCAATAAAGTCGCTATGCTATCGGTCGGTTGGGATCCCGGTTTATTTTCTATCAACCGCTTATACGGCGAAGCCATTTTACCCGTTGGCGAAACCTACACCTTTTGGGGCAAAGGCTTAAGCCAAGGACATTCAGATGCGGTACGCCGCGTGGATGGCGTCAAATCTGGCGTGCAATATACCATTCCCTCAGAATCTGCGATGGAAAAAGTACGCAATGGCGAGCAGCCAACCCTGAGTACTCGCGAGAAACATACCCGCGAATGCTATATCGTGCTCGCTGATGGCGCCGATAGCGATAGCGTACGCGATACCATCGTCACCATGCCGGATTACTTTGCCGACTACGATACCACAGTGCACTTTATTGACGAGCAGACGTTTGAGCGTGACCATCAAAAAATGCCGCATGGTGGATTCGTTATTCGCAGTGGCGTAAGCGGTATGGATAATGCGCAAAACAATCAGGTGTTAGAGTTTTCGTTAAAGCTTGGCAGCAACCCTGAATTTACCGCCAGCGTGCTCGTGGCTTATGCCCGCGCTGCTTATAAAATGAATCAAGCAGGAGAGAATGGCGCAAAAACCGTCCTCGATGTCGCGCCT
>NZ_DAINDI010000002.1:85763-96009 GCF_036731945.1 Psychrobacter sp. | reverse complement strand
TGTTATCGCCTAAAACGCCTGCCCAGCTGCGTAAAGAGTTGCTGTAAGTACTGGCTATGAATTAGAAATAAAACCTCCACGCTAAAACAAAAAGCACCAAGCCATGCAAGCTCGGTGCTTTTTTTATACTTAACTGTCTTTATGTTCAAAAACTTAATTAAAAACACCCATCACAACAAACCATTTTCCAGAAGTTTAGCCGTATTACTGACTTTAAAGTCATGGTATAAATCATAAAACACAATCGGGTCTTCAACGCCATCAAGCAAGCCACGTTTATTGAGCGCGACAAACATCGCTAGCGAATAGGCCGCACAATGGATAGATTTTTTGGGATTAAACTCACGATCGGTAAAGGCCTGATACTGCATAACCTCTTCATGCAGCTGAGGATTTTGCTTGAGCGCATTGACATACAGCCAATCATAAAACGCAGTCAATGGCTCAAGGCTCCACTCCATGCCAAAATAATCATAGCCAATCAGCTCATCAGAGGTTGTTAAACGCTCGTCTTTTTTGGCCTGTCTTGGTGCGACGGTCAGTAAGTCAAGATACGGCCCACCATTCTCGAACACTTTACTGGCTTGCAAAGCATTTTCGACACTATAGGCTTGACCGTCATGCTCATTGGTAATTTTTAAGCTTAATGGACTGAGCGGGAAACTGAGTTTATTGCCAGATTTGCTAGACAGCTCTAAAATATGGCTAAAGCCATATTTTTTGCGAATCACTTGATGCATATCATTGATGGATTTTTTCTTTTGTCTACTGGCAAACCCCACGTGGCGCTCAAACCTCACCATATCCGTTTTGACCAAATTGTCACTATTGACTCTAGGCATAAATACCGGCTGATGCTCTACCGCGTTTGGCGTTTGTTCCATAGGATTCTGTCTTTGTTGCATTGTAATACGCCTTATATCAATAAATATATCAATGATCTTGTATAAACTTTCCGTTAAAAACAGTTAGTATAGTGTTTTATTAATACCTAAAACGATAGTTAACTTTTCACCATCTTCCAACTTAACGTTCCCCCATTCCTTCTGACAGTGTTTTAGTAAGAGGTTTGGTTAGATAAGATAAGACTGTACGTTTCATCGCTTTAATATCGACAGAAGCTGTCATTCCTGGTTTGATGACTATCTCATCTTCACGCTCTTTGTATTCGGCGCCAGTAATCACAACCAAGACTCGATAATAAGGCTCTTCTCCTTTAGGGGTTTTTTCAATTAAGGTATCTGGACTGATATAACTCACTGTGCCTTCCATCGCCCCAAAAATTGAATAGTCATAAGCATCTAACTTGACCGTAGCGTCTTGACCTTCTTTAACATAAGCAATATCAGCAGGATTAACCTTTGCATCTATAACCAAGTCACTACTTGTCGGTAAAATTTGTAAAATCACTTCCCCAGGCTTAACAACGCCACCGATAGTAGTCACATTGATGTTTTTTATTTTACCATCAGTAGGCGCCATTAAACGTTTTTCTTCTAATACTTGAACCCTATCTCGTAGTTGTTCAAGCTCAGTATCAAGCTCTTCTTGCGCTTTAGTCATCTCTGCTTGCGCTTCTTCAAAATACTTATTACGCTTATTATTAATCTGAGCATCGATCTCAGCGACTTGGCGACGTAGTTTAATCACATCTGCTTGGCTGACATCGCCATATTCTAATAACGGCTCATTCATACTCAGCTCATTTTTTGCTAACACGAGCATAGCTTGAAGCGATGATACTTCTTCATTAATAGCTTGGCGACGACGATTGTATAACGCTCTCTGATTTTGGACGTATTCTGGATAATTTTTGATATCCTCAGTAAATACAAGAGGTTTATCAAAAATCTCAGCATTGAGCCGAGCCAGCTTTGCTTTAAGAGCAGCGATTTTGGAGGCGGAGTTATCTACGGCAGCTTTGGCGCGCTCTTCTTCTAAAACAACGAGCAAATCGCCCGCTTTCACTTCTTGACCTTCAACCACTGCAAGCTGCGTTAAAACACCACCTTCTGAAGCTTGAATCTCTTGAGTTCGAGCACTGGCAATCACTGTGGCCTTAGCACGAGTGACCTGATCAATTTTGGCAAACGACGCCCATATAATCAGAATAATTATACCCACCAAAGCAATCCAAATACTCAATCGTGATCGGCCAACTTTTAGCTGCGTGGGTGTATATTTGTATTCTGACATACTTACTGACCTTGGGTATTTAACAGATTTTTGGGCTTAGCAAGGTTATTTTTAACGGCTTTATTTGTGGCCTGAGCGGACGACTTTTTCGCTTGTTCATTATTCCTTAGCTCTTCAAGGACAGCTTGTTTTGGACCATCGATAATGATGCGTTGATTGTCCATAATAATAATCCTATCCACCAGCTCTAGGAGCGCGGTTTTGTGCGTAGACACAATAAAGGTTTGACCGTCTGTTAACTCCTGCTTTAACACGCGTAAGCAGTGCTGCTCTTGTCTATTGTCCATTGCAGCCGTTGGTTCATCGAGCAAAAACACATTGGGCCGAGTTAGTAGTAAGCGCGTAAAAGCAACCAGCTGTTTTTGTCCTCCTGACAGCCCCCGTCCGCCTTCACTAATCGGTAAGTCTAGCCCACTTGAATGGCTAGAAACGAGGTTGATTAATCCTGTTTTTATCAACGCTTCTTGTAACACATCATCGTCAGGCGCTGGCATTCCTATCAATAAATTTTCTCTTAGCGTCCCTTGAAACAATCGATGATCTTGTTGCGAATACCCCAAACGCTCACTTAAGGTTTCGCGGCTTATTTGGTGTATATCTAGACTATCTAACAATACTCGTCCTTTGGTTGGGGCATACAATCCTGCCAGTACCTTAAGCAAAGTAGATTTGCCTGACCCTATTGGTCCTAGTATCGCGATACGCTCTCCTGAACGAATGGTGAGTTTGTTGATATTGATGGCAGGTCTGTCATTGTCTTGATAATTAAATACCAAGTTATCGCACTGATAAAAGCCTTTTATCCGGCTAGGAGATAAAGGATAAGCAACGTCATGGTTATCTTGCTCCAACGCAAACAGGGTTTCGATATTTAACTTAGCTGCTTTGGCATGAGAGTATTGCACGAGTAAATTAGGCAGTGCCATGACCGGTGCCAACACTCTTCCGCCCAATATAGAGCACGCAATCAACCCGCCCATTGTCATGTCGCCTTTCATGACCACAAATGAGCCTATGATCACGATACCGACATAGCTAACCTGCTGGAGCATTTGGGTAAAATACGTTAAATTATCATTAGCATGCTTCATGTCCAAATCGTTTTTGACCGTGACATTCATAACATCAAGCCAGCGTGATAAAAACTTCCAATTACCCGCGCCCGCTTTTATGGTCTCCACGCCCTCAACTGCTTCTACCAATAGCCCCGTCTTATAATAAGACGCCGTCGCCCCTTCGGCTGCGATGGCATCAATACGCTTGCGAGCTGATAGCCCCATTATTATGGCAATGACCGCGGCGATGATAGGAACGAGTGCGACAAAGGGTGAACCAATAAACGCTATTAAGATGATAAAAATAATGGTCATCGGTAAATCAACCAAGCCAAATAAAGTGCTGGCCGTAAAAAAACTTCGAACTTGCTCATAGCCTCGTAGCTGAGCTGCCATAGAACCTACCGAGCCTGGCATCTGGTCTATACGAACTTTTAGCAATCGCTGAAAAACTTCACGAGACAGATATTGATCAAGACCGACAACCACCTTGTCCATAATTCTTGAACGTGAAAACTTCATAAACGCTTCAAAGAGAATGACTAAAAATACGCCACTGGCTAAAATAATCAACGTATATTCACTACGTGTCGGAATCACCCGATCGTAAACTTGCATCGAAAATAATGACACCGCAAGGGCCAACATATTAATTAAAAAAGTAGCGATAATGGCTTCAAACAGTATGCCTTTGTAATTTCCCAAATCGGACTTGAGTAAATCAGAAAAAGAAGCATTACGCTGTTTAATATGATCGTCCTTTAAGCGAATCCTTAAAACTAACGCTAGCTCATCACGATGCGTGTAAACGTGATTATTCTCTTGTCGAAAATTCCAAGTTTTTTGTGGGGTCTGGCTGTCAATAACGCCCCAGCCTATGTCTTGCCGATACGCTAGCAAGGGCAAAAAAGCGGCGTCTGGTTGCTCTAATATCTCTGGCATGTCTTTTATGCCAATACCTTTTAGAACAGCAACCACGTCTTCTAACTTAGAGTGATTAAGCGAGGTGTGTTGATGAGTCACATCGTTCAGACGTATATTATCTATCGGATATCCTTGTTGGCTGAGTAAGTGCCTAATCGCATCTATTAGCGACTTACTTACATCAGTTTGATCAAGACTAAGCTGTTGGTCGCCTTGATGACTAGCGGTATTATCTGTCGGTTGCAAATGTGGAGTCATACTCATCGCTTATTTAATATTTAAAATAGTCTGATCTCACTCTAATCCATCTCTAACTTATAACTCAGATTGTGATTCGAGTTTATCTCATGTTACTTACTTATCCATTCTTTTACAGAATCTGTTGGCCGAAACAGCGTCATCGGTTTGCGATTATGAGAAAACTCTTGCCATGGCATGATGCCAAAATCGACTTGTAACTTATAAAATGCGCCAAGCAAATCTGCTCGCGTTTGTAATAACTGAACCTGATAGTCGTTATGCTCACGAACCGCATTTAATACTTCCAGCCATGATTTACGTCCAGCGATAAATTGACGGCGATAGGAGCCAACGACAATCTGGGCGCCAGCCACAGCGGCAACCAGTGAAGTCTCTCTATCCTTGGCACTGACAAATTGCTGATACTGTACTTGGATATTTTCTATCACATTACGACGGGCAGCTTCTTGGGTCTGCATCAGACTATTGACCTGCGCTTGTGATGCTCGAGCCAACGCTAAGTTTGAGAATCCAGCGCCAGGTGTATAGCTTAATCCCAAAGAGAACGTGCCATCATTCTCACGGTCTTCGTGGTAGTAATCATGTTCATATTGCGCATAAACAGTAGGATATCTTGCTGCTTTTTGAGCTTCGACGCCTTGCTTAGCAGATTCAATTTGAAAATGCTCTTTAACAACCGTAGGATTATAAAAACTGGCTTGTTCAAACACCATCTTTTCAAAATTTCTAGATTGCTGCTTGGCCTGATTGACAAGCTCCTTAATATTGGGAGCTCTCACTACGCTGACTTGAGACAATCGCTGCCCAGTAATCTGCTCAATTCTAGCGGCCGCAATACGCTGCTGCTCAACCGCTGCTTGATAAGCAGTCTGCTCTTGCAAAATACGATTGGTCACTAAGTCAAGCTCAATACGAGCGGAGACGCCTTGATTGACGCGTCGCTGCATCATGGCTTCAAAGTTATTGAGCTCTTTTAAGTTTTCAGCATGAAGGTCTTGTTTTGCGATAGCTTGAATATAACTTTGCCAAGCATCAATCGTCGTTTTGGCTACCAAGTTTTGTTGTTCGTAAATGTGCTCAACCGCTGCTTTATCATCAAATATGGCTTGATTGACATCTGCTGTTAATTTGCCACCTGTCCATAAAGGCTGACCGATGGCGATTTGTGAGACAAAATCGTTGTCTCTATCGTATCCCGAACTTACACTTGGTGTTGGTAATAAATTAAGCTTAGCCGCATTAATACCTTCTGTAGTCGCTTGCTGATTGGCTTTGGCTGATCCTACTAAAGGATGGGTTTGAATGGCTTGGGTAATCAAGCTATCAACTTGTAAGCTATTGATAGCTGCTTGCGCCGTCACCGAAAGATACAGACAAATAGTCAAACACAGGGTTCGAAGGCATAGCATCCAGCTATAAGATGCGTCACGTTGGCTAAGCAGATTTTTCATATTAAATTTATGTAGGTGACTGTATAAAATTGATTTAAAGATAGAAATGATTCAAAGCGACAATCGTTTTGAAAGCCAATTGACTTTTAACATTAAGAATAAAAAAGAGCGTAAAAAACGCTTCTCAAACGAGAAGCGTTTTTAAGGCTGTGAAAACACTAGATAACATGGGCCATGTCTGTATCAATATAAAACTGAGAAGATAAACTACTATCTATTTGCCAAGCATTGTGTGCTTGCTCCGAACCATCCATGGATATGTGTTCTTTACCAGCCCAGTCACTGCTTTGTAGATCAGCGGTACCATCACTTGCTTCGGCTGCTAACGTAGTGATACCAGAACCACTGATATCAATTACTTCTGGTTCAAGGAGATCAGATAAGCTGATGTTTTGAGCTTCTTGAGCCAAGTCGAAATCAACAAACGCTTCATCTAGCCCTACTAGCGGTGAGTCAAAACTGCTATCGACCAGGCTAATGGTATCCTCACCAATGGCACCAATACTAAAGGTAGATATTCCTGCCGTGTCTGCTTGCCACTCGATACTGCCCAACAATGTATCCAAATCGGTGGCTGTTACTTCTAATAGTGCTTCAAACTCAGAATTACCATTGCGGTCGACCATGAGAACGCCATTTTCATAAGCAAGATAGTTATTGATGATACTTGCCGTCTGATTACCATCAAGCAATCCTGAAATATCAATTTTGTCACCTTGGGCGGCATCAAAGTCAGTCCAAGTATCAAGGCCATTGTTACCACTGCCGCCTTCTGAACCGCCTAAGTTAGTAAATATGACAGTATCAGCCCTCGCTCCCATGGTAAAGCTATCATCAGCGGCAGAACTGATCGCCGTATCATCGTAAATAGAGGCGGCGATATTTTTGCCGACGTTAATTTCTAAGGTAGCGGTTTCTTTGACGCCCGTTACAGAGATCGTTTCGTAAGTAAAGTTTTCAACACCGAATTCCTTGCCATTCGGTACATAGCTGTAACTGCCGTCTTTATTAACGGTCAAAGTGCCATACAAGCCTTCAATATCGATCGATTTTGCGCCTTGGTTTGGGTCACTGATAAAGACTGACTTACTGCCCACTTTCAGTTCAGCGATATTGCCTATGCCTGCGTCATTTTCAAGCAGCAAGCCCTCTACCGGAGCGATATCAGAAGCCATGTATTCATCTAAATGGAATGACTTGGTGGTAAATTCAGAACCATTAATCCTTAAATGCCCAAGGCCCGCTACTCGTTTAATTTCAATGGTATAGTTGCCAGGCGCTAGGTTATCGATAGTGACGTCCAAAGATCTAGAAACATTACCCTTATTTGTCGAGACAACTTCGCCAGTATCTTTATCAATAATTGAATACTCCAATCTGGTGCCAATGGTAGTGGTATCGACTTTTAGGGTCGCACTGGTCAATGTATCCTCAGCAACCGTAAAATCTCGAGAAATATTTTTAGTTGCCGCTGATACACCATTGATGATCTTATCTGACGTTTCAAGGTTTTGCTCGCTGACTTTAAGGGCATTAAAATCATCAACCGCAGTATGCGTGCCGATTTTGATATTTAAGGTTTCAACAGCAGCTTTACCATCTGCGTCCTGAGTTACCAGTCTGAATGAGTCAACTTCACCATAGGGCGGTTTCCAGGCAGGTTCAGTGGCGTTACTGCTTACGCTATAAGTGTAGTTGCCATTTGCATCGATTGTCAGCTGTCCGTACTGACCCTGAACAGTCATGGTGGCGTCTGATGTGATATGCTCCTCACCAACTTTAAGTATTACAGTGTCTGCATCTGGGGTAGCATCTCCTGTGATCTCGCCCATAAACTCGGAGGGTTGGTCATAATCATAGATTATATCGCGATCTACATATAAGCCATTGCCGCTGAGCACGCCTACGCCGCCTGCGGTTAATAAAACTGCTTTATAATCTCCTTCGCCAAACTGTAAAGTCAAAGGATTTGATTTACCTCCTAGGAATGGCGCGTTAAACCAGTTTTTCTCAAAGTGTACTTGCACATATTGTCCAGTATCTTCGTCAAGCTTGTAAACGGCCATGCTATACGTTTTTGCAAGCTCTACCCCACCAGCGCTGCCGTGCACGGTAAGCTCACGAACTTGATTGTCACCAACAGTAAATTCAAGTGGTGGCTTACCTCCTAACAGCTCAAGATCCAACACTGATGACGAGCCAAAGCTTAAATCAAGGACCCCAAAGCCAACGGCATCTTTAATTTCAGAGTTCGTGGTGTCTAAGATGACAGTTGGTTCAATATCGACTACTAAGCTTTCATCAATCTTAATCTGCTTGTCCGCAGGAAGAATGTTTAACTGAATATTAAGCTCAGCAGAAGCGGTATTACCGTCAGGTGATGTAATCGTATAAGTGAAGCTTTCTTCACTACCATACGGCCCGCGGAAGTCTTCATTGACACTATACTCGTAGCTACCATCAGGCGAGATAGTTAAGGTGCCATATTGCCCTTGAACGATTGTATTACTTGATTCGACCTCTTGTATACCATCAGGTGAGGTAATAGAGGTAACCGTGGTACCACTTGGCAATTCATCATAGCTAAAGCTCGAGTCATCATCCGCTAAAATATTGCCTGTCACTGAACCACTGATCGCTGTTGCTTCGGAATAGTCTAAAACGACATCTTTTTCAAATTCGAGCGTATAGCCTGTTAATGCTGAGATACCCTCCCCTCCTGACATCACAAATAACCATTGTCCTTCATCTAAGCTAAAGTCCGTATCCTTAGACACACCACCAAGTAAATAAGACACCACCCAGTTTTCTTTGACTTCCTGTAGCTCCCATTCATTTGTGGACTCATTCAATTTATATAAGCTTAAATCCATGGTACCAGCAACTTGAATACCGCCTGCGTTGCCTTTAACGGTTACTTCTCGGACTTGATCTTCACCCACTTCAAGCACCACTGAGTTTTTAACGACATCAGCGGCAACGCCTGCACCAAGGACAGGACCTAAACTTGCACCAACAACGGTAAACCCTGTCTTATTCAAGTCTGATGGTGTTTCATTGACTATCTCTAATGGCGTAGCATCTAATTGGAAATCAACAAAATTGTCAGCCGCTGCGATGATTTCATCTGTGTTGACGTTATAGTTTTTGGTGGTATTTACAATGCCAGTATTACCGGCTTTGTCTGTCGCAACGACACTAACTTCAATGGTTTTATCAGAGTCTGCCACGAGCTCAGTACCTGGAACCTCAACACTAAATTTACCAGCGAAATCTACGGCACCTGCATAGTCGATACCATTGACCTTTATCGTTACAGCATCGCCTTCACTATAATCGCGAGAAACGGTGCCTGTAATCGCGATATTACCTTCAGCTTCTATAGCATTGATAATGTTATCAGCCGTTATATTATCAACGATAATCTCAGTAGTATTTTTATCAGGAGCAACGGTATCAATAGTAATCATCGCGCTAGTAAAATCTGAGCTGACTGTAGATGTTGCCGTCAGGGTTTCTGCCCCTTCTCCCATCGCAGCCACTTGCGCTGAATCAACATTAATACTCCATCTGTTATCAAGGCCTACCTTAGCAGTACCAATAGTAGCGCCTGCTTGGTTAGTTAATGTGATGGTATCGCCTACCGTACCAGTACCTGTTACATTAAAACCAGTATCCGCTTCTTCAGCATTAACCATGTTGTCACCTGCAATCGGTGAAGTAATGGTTAATTTATCAGCGGGAACAATGGTAATATCGGCGGTCTCAGAACTAACGTTACCTGCTAGATCATTAGCAGTAATCTTCAAAGTTTCTAGCCCTAGGTCCATGTTATTGACATCTTCTTGAGTGACCGCAATAGACCATTTACCGTTATCGCCAACTTTAACAGTGCCAATTGGATCGCCTGATCCATTGGTTAAGGTAATCTTATCACCAGCAGTACCGGTACCTGTCACATTAAAACCTTCGACAGCTTCGACAGCATTGACAATGTCATCACCTGCGATTGGCTTATCGACTGTTAGTAATGCAACAGTATCTACAGTGATATCAAATGCGGTGCTTGGTGCACTACTGTTACCCGCTTTGTCTATGACAATAGCCACGATACTATAGTCACCGTCAGCGGTGATGCCATTTAGGTCATTGGGTATCGTAACTTCTGAGAGGCCAGCTGTGGCTTCAGTGTCAGTGACAACGTGAGTGATCTGTATTGGTGTGCCACCACCCGCTGGGATCACGGTTAGAGTAATGCTATCCCCGTCTAAGGTGCCTGTAGGCAATGTGATTTGGGTTTGAATGCCACCGGCAATCTCATCAGCGTTAACACCGTTCTCAGCTTCGGGTATGGCTATG
>NZ_DAINDI010000002.1:81601-85753 GCF_036731945.1 Psychrobacter sp. | reverse complement strand
CCATTAGCACTTGTGTTTCCTGCGGCATCTTTTAGGTTATAGCTGAGGTCATGTGCCCCATCTGTTAAGGCATCGTTTGGAGTAAGTGTGATGCTGCCATCTGCATTTTCTACGATGGTCGCTTCAACCATTTCATCATCGACGATCAATTGAGCAGTTTCATCAGCACCTAATGTATCAGCAGGAATGGTGATACTTGGGGTATTGTCATTGGTGACATCACCTGCCTGGATAACTTCTGGTGGATCTAAAACATCGCCACTACCATCATTGGCGACGTTATCAGTGATGATGAAATCACTTGTTGGCGCATCAGGCGCAGTAGTGTCAACCACACCCACGTTTTCTGTGAGCTTTGGTGACTCATTACCCGCCACATCTTTGATGGTCGCTGTGATATCAAGCGAGTCACCTTCAATTGGTGCAGGCACTTTTACGGTGACTTCTTTATTTGCGATGTCATCGGGCGTTAAGACTTGCTCTTTACCATTAACGATAACGGTGTCACCTGCTTTAGCGTCATCTGGGAGACCAATCACTACTTCAACGTTATTATCCGCATCAATCTCTTCCTCATTGAGGAAGCCATCATCGTTACCCACGACGATACTGGTTGGGGCACTTGGAGCAACGAGGTCAACGTCATAGTCTTGAGATTTACTCACATTGCCAACGTTCCCAGCAGCGTCAGTGGCGGTAATAGTAACGACTACTTGACTGTCATTAGCAAGGTCCTTTCCTGAAACGGCTATACTAAACGTACCGTCTGCTGAAACTGTGCTTCCATATTCTTGGCCATTGACGGTAACGGTAACTGTATCCCCTGCTGTGAAGTCTCCTTCAATTGTGCCAGTAACGGTAACCTCTCCTTTTGACTCTGCTTTATTAATAACGTTGTCATCGGTTAGAGGGTCGATGTTGATGGTGATACTCTCTCCATCAGGGGCGGTGGTATCGCGTTCAAACGAATTTGTAATCGAGCCTGACGTATTTCCAGAAGGGTCTTTAAGACTAGCACTTACGTCAAGACTCTCACCTTCTGCTGGTGCTTCTATCTTAACGATTACCTCACCATTGATGATATCCTCTTCTGTTAAGACTTGCTCTTTGCCATTGACGTTCAGGATGTCGTCTGCTTCAGCATTTTCTGGTAAACCTACAACGACATCAACCTTGCCATTAATAATCTCATCGGCGGTGATGTATTCATCACCATTACCGATGGTGACTTCAGTTGGGGCATCAGGAGCAACGAGGTCAACCTCGTAGGGTTGGTTTTCACTCACTTGACCCACGTTCCCAGCTGCATCAGTCGCTGTAACAGTGACGACTACTTGACTGTCATTAGCAAGGTCATTACCTGGAACAGCAACACTAAATGTACCATCTGCTGAAACTGTGCTTTCATAGTTTTGGCCATTGACAGTAACTGTAACGATATCCCCTGCTGTGAAGTCGCCTTCAACTGTGCCAGTAACCGCTACGTTTCCTTCTGACTCTGCTTTATTAATAACGTTGTCATCGGTTAAAGAGTCGATAGTAATAAATGTACTGGTATCGTCAGGAGCGATGGTGTCGCGTTTAAAGGATTCATTAGTAGGATCTGACATATTTCCAGCCGGGTCTGACAGGCTGGCGGTAACGTCAAGTGTTGCGTCTTCATCTGGCGCTGGTAGTTGAACGGTGACTTCAGTGTTATCAAGGTCGACTTGCGTTAAGACATGCTTTATCACCTCTCCATTGCCACTAACGATAAGGGTATCACCAACTTCTGCATTATCTGGTAAGCCAACCACTACATCAATGTTACCCTTGGCATCAATCTCATCGGCGGTGATAAAGGCATCGCCATTACCGATGGTGACTTCAGTTGGTGCATCAGGCGCAGTTATATCAGGAGCGGTTACGTTTGTCGCATCAGAGGTGTTCCCCGCAGGGTCAGTTAAGGTGGCTTCAATCTCTTCTCCATCCACTTGCGGTGGTACTAAATCAACGTTAAAGTTACCGTTCTCATCAACCACGCCCTCACCAATCACATCGCCATTTGGGTCTGTGATCTCAACGTTAGCCCCAGGCTCTCCTTTACCAGTGACTGTGCCGCCATCTTCACTGACAACCAAATCAGTTGGTGCATCAGGTGCAGTTATATCAGGAGCGGTTACATTTGTAGAATCAGAGGCGTTCCCAGCCTTGTCGGTTAAGGTGGCTTCGATTTCTTCGCCATCTACTTGCGGTGGATTTAAACCCACTTCAAAGTCACCATTGTCATTAACCACCCCTTCACCAATCACATCGCCATTTGGATCTGTGATTTCAACGTTGGCGCCAGGCTCTCCTTTACCTGTGACGATGCTACCATCTGCGCTAACTTCTAAATCTGTTGGGGCATCAGGAGCCGTGTTGTCTACTGGCGGTTTATTATTATCACTATTACTGCTACTACTGCTTCCTAAAGCTGCCCCTAGTAATCCTACACCCGCCAAACCCGCTAACCACGGTAGTGCATCAAAGCCTTCCGTTTCCGTAGCCCCTATCCACCAAGGTGTAGCTTGTGCGTTTCCACCCAGCGCTTGGCCTTGTATGTCGCCTATTTCTAATTCGGTAACATAGTCTGCTACTTCACCTGAATCAGGAATATAATAATAGTAGCTACCATCTTCCGCCATGCCTATCAGCGCGCTATCGGCATCGTCATAAAACCCTTCAATGATAAGGTCGGGAGTTTCACTATCATTCTCAAAAGAGAGATGAAGATTCTTATCTATACGTTTGGTAATAATATGATTTGGCGCGCGACCTGTTGATTCATCGAGGATCTCGTAGTTAGTGTTATTGACAGCTTTTATTATGGTAGGCGTGCCATCTTTTGTAACGACTTTGTGTTCAGCGATAGTTTGTACTTTATTGTTTGCCTTAACAGTAATAGTGCTCATGAAGTCATCCTTGATTAGCTAATTCTTAATGAGAAAAATATCAATATAAAGTTATGATTTAGGTTAGTTATTTTCTTTATTAACGATAGCAACCACTCGGCGGTTATTTTGACGGCCTTGTTTAGTATCGTTGGTATCGATTGGCATCGCTTCTCCGTAGCCTATAGCGCTCAAACGCGTCGCCTCTATGTCATACTGATCTACTAAAATATGTTTAACGGTGTCTGCACGGGACTGAGAAAGCTTTAGGTTGTAACTTTCAGGGCCTTTGTTATCTGTGTGACCCTCTACCGTGATAGCTGCTCTAGGGTAAGATTTAATAAAATTGGCCATCCCAGCCAACGTCGCGGCGTGATTTTTATTGATATCTGCGCTATCAAAGTCAAATAAGATATTGAATTGAGGAGGGTTTTTAATCTCTGTTTTTTGATCGGCTTGAGCAGTGTCCAAAGGTTGTTGTAGCTCTGGAGTTGCGTTACAGTCTGATAAAACACGACTGATTTGATGAATTTGACGCGTACTTTGACTTAATAACGGTAGCGCTTTATCAGCTGCTATTTGCCGTATAACAGGATTGCCGGCCGTTGAGAGAGCAACTTGCAAATACGTCGTTGCTTGAGGAGTAAACTGATAGCTTTCAGAGTGGGTTAAAACTTCACCACTTTGTTGATTTAAATTTCCGACATGGATAATCTGAGGTCCGCTACAAATAACGACATCTGAATATTGGCCGTTTTGAAGCGTGGTCTGAAAGACATTATCGGTACCAATTGAGATATTGATAGCATTTGCATCCTCAGTGTCTGCTTGCTGAAAAAAAACGATTCGACTTTCTTTGGATGTCAAAGCACCATTATCAGGTAAATTAAACGTCTCACCTTTTGTTTTCCACGTGGCCTGCTTAACTTGCTGACTGGCATCAGAAGCAGGTAACATCGGATCACTTTTTACCGTCTGGCAACCTACGAGGCTAAGCGCTAAAAAAAATGTCGCCGATAATAATACGTTTTTGCTGTCCATAGCGTCCTCTTCCAGTTAACGAAATATCCAGTAAATAAATATTTTTCTATTGTTATATATACCCAATTTTTTTATGGGCTTGACTGGATATCCTTAATTAAATTATGGTTTTATTAATATAGAAACTGATGCTTTCTTACAGAGTTGTTAAATTTATTATAGCTTCTTGTGTTTATAATGCAATCCTGTAAGTTTATCT
>NZ_DAINDI010000002.1:74847-81591 GCF_036731945.1 Psychrobacter sp. | reverse complement strand
AAAGCTTAGATTAGAATATAGATAAAATTTATTGAGCCTCATCGGATAAAAATGATTATAAAAGCTCCATAAGCTAACAAAAAATCTCATATAATTTTCAACTTATATAAAAGCTGTAGGATCATTTTTAGTTTTACACCTCTTATTAATTTAACTATTAATTTAAATCCTGTGATTTAGTTAACCTTATTAATCTCTTAGTGCGAATATAAGAAGGTTAACTGTTTTTATACTTAAAAAGGTAATTTTTCATTATGCTTAGTTTTACTGAAAAATGGTCCATCCCTATAGTATTTGCAGTGCTTTTGCACATAGTGGTTTTATTTATTTTCTATACCAGCTTCTCTGAGAAAGATGGAAATAACAAGGGACATAGCAAAAACATAACTACTGAGCACATCAGTGCTCCTAGTATACTTGTCTCGGTTAATACTCAATCTTCTATTAATACAATAGATAATTCTAAAACGCCTTCACAAGCATATAAAAAGCAAGCAATAGACAAAATTCTTCCTGATAAACCTGAATCAAAAATTATTGGAAATTCGCTCAAAATTGACGTATCAAATAACGAAAATATGGTTATAGATTCAACTAAATCAAACACTATAACTACTCAAAAACAACAATTAAGCGACAAAAAATTAAAAGGAAGTCGAGATTCCAACGCAGAATTTGTAGGTATTAAAAAAGATAAGTTAGAGGAATTTAAAAATGAGGCAGGATTACTTAGTATTGATACACCTAAGCAACCATTAGCAATACTTACAGATGAGAATTACGAACTGGCGAAAACTGAAGTTGAAGAAATAAATAGTCAACTCAGCAACGCTATTAGTGAAGTAAAAAAACGCAATCAACGGGAAATTGATCATTTACAACAACAGTCTGACGTTTATATTCGCAGTAACGAAAATAACAATGTCGCTTCTAATGACTTTTAATAAAATGCAGAAAATTTTTCATATCATTACTTTTATTTATTAAACTATTTTTAGGCGCAATTAACCTCAATGATAAGCTGTATAAGATTTTATTTTTTAAACCAGATATAACCTCTGAGAAATTTTTTATAAAAAAAATTTACAAAGTAAGTATTACCGCTTAAAAGCCGCTCTGTTTGCTTCATTTCATGGTTTTTTAAACAAAAAAAAGCCTTACCTATAAACTAGGCAAGGCCATCACTTACAATCTTAGTTATAAAAACAACAACCCCAGCCCAATCACAACGCCGCTGACAATCAGCACAATGACACAAAAACCCATGATATCCTTGGCTTTGAGTCCAGCGATTGCCAAGGCAGGCAACGCCCAAAACGGTTGAATCATATTTGTCCAAGCGTCACCCCACGCTACCGCCATCGCAACTTTGGCCGGATCACTACCGAGCATCTCCGCCGCCTCTAACATAATTGGCGCTTGCACCGCCCATTGTCCGCCACCTGAGGGGACGAAAAAGTTAACCAGTCCTGCACTTAAAAAAGCAAAAAGCGGTAGCGTATCCACTGTCGAGACGTTAACAAACGCTTCTGACATCACTCCGGCCAAACCAGAAGCCGTCATCATGCCCATAATCCCCGCATAAAATGGGAATTGTACGATAATCCCGCCCGCCCCTTTGACCGCTTCTTGAATAGCAATTAAATACTTACGCGGCGTTCCGTGGAATATTATCCCAAGGAATAAAAACATGAAGTTCACCAAGTCGAGCGTTAAAGCAAAGCCGTTCTGCACGAAATAGTAAACGATAAAAGCAATACCCAATAAGCCGATGACCATGGATAAAATCCAGCTGTTTTCTAAACGCTCCGCTGGGGTCATCTCTGACTTTGCTGGAAGCGCCTCAACGATAGGGTCTATTAAAAGTTTCGGATCTACTGTCACCGTATCTTCTTGTTTTGGCATCATCAGACGATTTAATAACGGCACGATAATGACCAATGCCGCGACGATAATTAAATTATAGCTCGCAAAAATGGTAGCACTCGTTGGAATCACCCCAATCTTATCAACGAATGGATGGCCTTCTGTTGCAATGGATAATGGGATAGAGCCAGAGAATCCTGCATGCCAAATGATAAAACCAGAATACGCACTGGCTATCAGCAAACGGTAATCCACATTTTCGACACGTTTTGCCAATTCTTTTGCGAATAACGCGCCAATCACTAAGCCAAAACCCCAGTTAATCCAGCTAGCGGCAAGGGATACCAAGGTGACCAATATAATCGCGCTACTGGGCGACTTTGCAAAGCTTGCCAGTTTGCCGAGCCCTTGTTTAAATATCGGGCTACTGGCCAAGACAAAACCTGTGACTAGCACCAACACCATTTGCATTGAAAACGCCAGTAGCGCCCAAAACCCTTCGCCCCAAAACGCCACCATTTGTATCGGTGAGGAATCGGTCAGACCTAAGCCCATGGCAAAAATAACCAAGGTCAAGATAATGACAAACAAAAATGGATCGGGTAAATATTTCTCCATTAAGCTGTTTGAGAAGCGTGTGATTCCTTTCATTTTTAAACTCCCTTTTTTATTTACATTTGCACGTCTTTCCTAAGCCTAATGTTACCTCATTTCTATTTTTTTAGGGTGTTTGAATGACTATCAATAATATTAACGGCACGCCATAAGCGCTACGATAGAGCACCGTATCTTGCTTATTAATCAGTAGGAATAGAAGTAAAATGCATGATACAAAAAAGAAAGATAGGAGAAGCAGGAGAGGCAGAAAGTTACTGCAGAAAACGGTTAAAAACTAGCAGTAAAACGATGACTACTAAAGGGCTTGGCATCGATAAATAACGGCTTATTATGGATCATCTCTTCGATAAGACGTCCTGTCACGGGCCCCAATGTCAACCCTTGATGAGCATGACCAAACGCAAACCACAAGTTAGCGTGTTTTGATGCACGACCAATAACTGGCTTCATATCAGGCATACAAGGCCTTGCTCCGCACCATGCTTCAGACTCCACGGCATCTTCAAGTGGCACAAGTTTTCTTGCATGAGTCAACACGGCTTCTAGTTGGGCGAATTTTTTTGGCGCGTCTAAATTTGCCATTTCAGCACCCGTGGTAACTCTGATACCTTGCTCCATTGCACCCATCACAAACCCTTTATCGACATCGAACAAGCTATGTGAAAGGGCGTTTTTGGCCGTGATCTTAAAATGCTGATGGTAGCCACGCATAGGAAACATCGGTATGTTATAACCCAGTGGCTTGATAAGCTCAGCTGACCAAGGCCCTGCCGCTATCACGACATGCTGACAGTCGTAGGTATCATCGCCGCACACAACTTGCCAGCCTTCTGCCGTTTGCATAATATCTGTCACGGTTAACTGCTTAATCTCGCCCGCCATCGCTGAAAAGCTTTTTGCATAGGCTTTTACCAGACCGCTGGGATTGTTTATTTGCCACGAGTTTTTCCAGTGGATACCGCCAATATAATCGGTAACGTTGAGATTGGGCTCTAGGGCTTGCAGCGCTACTAGCGATAGCACTTGATACTCTACGCCTTGCTCCGCAGCCTTTACGGCTTTATTAATGGCTTTTTCAAAATGAATAGAGTTACGATGAAGCTCAATCCAGCCTATTTTACTGACCAGTGCTTCTGCGCCAGCCGCTTTAATCATCGGCTCGTGCTCATTGGTACAATGCTTAATCAGCGTCGCCCATTCTTTATCGATGACTTCAACATTTTTTGTACAAGAGTGCTGCCAGTACTGAAATAAAGGGCGCTGAAAACCATAAATTGCCGACCAACGGTAGCGAATATCGGTACGGTTATTTGGCAAAACACTAAAAATCTCTTTAACACTTCGCGGAAAAGGTTTGGTATTGACCGCTTCTCTGGTGATAATGCCCGCATTACCATAGGAGGTTTCTTCTCCTGGGGGCTTTTTATCAAGTAACAGCACCTGAGCGTTGTTTTTTTGCAGATGCCACGCGATAGAGGTTCCTACGATGCCTGCCCCAACCACAATCACGTCATAGCGCATATCAATACTCTTCAAGCCAGTTAGACCAAAATAAAACTATTACCTTAAAAATCGTTGTCTTAAAAATCGTTGTCTTAAAAACTGTTACCTTAATAGCAGCCAGCTTTTATAAAGCAACAAACTGGCCCAAATCGTCTTTTTTGGCCTTTTGAGCAACCTTTAAAGCGACGGCGGCATCGAAGCTTGCCGCACCAACCGACTTAAACAGCGTGATACCTTTATCGACATTTAGGTCAATTTGCACTTTTTCATTGACCAAATCACTTAGCGTCCCCGTCAGCTTATCCCACGTCCAAGTACTATCAGCGTCTTCATGAGCTTGGATCAAATCACCCGCTTCATGTAAGCCGCCCTCGGCGTCGTCAATAATGACAGACGTACTGGCTTCTATCACCGAGTTACTGACTTCCTTCATCGATGCTTGATAGGCGCCAACGGCATTGATATGAGCGTCGGCTTTTATCTGCGCCGCTTCGAACAAACCTGACGTCGCACGCGTTGCCAAATTGATAATATCGGCGTCTTGAATCGCCCCTTCGATATCGTCGCACACCGTAAAATCAACGTCCCATTGTGGATAGCCTTTTTTAAATTTCTCCTGAAATTTATGCGCGGTCTGCTCGGTTCGGTTCCAAAGATTCACCTGCTTGATATTTGGACGTACGGTAAGAATAGCGTTAAGCTGCTCATACGCCATACCGCCCGTGCCGACCACTGCTGCCACTCGACTATCAAGATTGGCTAAATGTTTAGTCGCGATGCCAGACAGCGCCGCGGTACGTACTTGGGTGATGTATACCCCATCCAAAAAGGCCAACATCTCTCCTGTGTCATTGTCTGAGACCGTGACATTGGCCATGGTGGTTGGTTTATCACGCTTAGGATTGTCTGGGCAGATAGTGACCAGCTTGACGACTGCATATTCATTAGTACCATCAAATACCACTGCCGGCATAGATAAATGGCTGCCGGAGCTCTTTGTACTACTTTCCTCAAAAGTCGGAATGACAAGGCGTTCAGGCGTTTTAACCCACGTCGGATGCTCGCTTTGCACGTTGAGTAATTCCTCAATCGCCTCAATTGCCATCGACATGGTCAGCTGTTTTTTTACTGTATGAATGTCTAAAATTCGCATAATGTTCCTTAAACTGTCCTGTAATTTTATTATTAACAATCCCTAAATGTGACATTAAAAAACCTAACAAGCAACCCGCCATTTATTAAAGCTTTTATCACGGTTTATAATTTTAAAAATAATATTAACGATAAGCTTAAATGTATGACTTACAACGACGGCCATATTGGCTATGATATTTATAAAAGTTTAGTCGAATTTTAACCAAGTAAATAACCACACTATGTAAATAAACATGCTATCTGATAATTTTAAGGCATTGACCAGCATGGTACAAAGTCAGCCCCAACTCTGTAAAGCCCGATTTAATGCCTGCAAAAGGGATTTTCGCTTCTTCTAACGTCTTAAATGGAATAGGAATACTCTCTCTATTACCGGTCAATATATACTCGGCGAAGCATTTACCCATGAGCGTACCGGTAGTAATACCGCGACCATTATAGGCGGTCGCTGTCAGCAAACCTTCATCCGGCTCCATCACGCGAAAGATATGATCTTGGGTAAAGCCAAAGCTACCGCACCACTCATACTGCCAATTAAAAGCAGGCAGATCTGGATAATAGCTCTTTTGCACAGCATTGGCCCATGATTGATAAAAGGATTTTGGTTTCATCTGTGTACCACCAACTGTGCCCAATAATAAGCGATTGTCATCGTCACGGCGGAAACTCGATAACGCCAAGCGGGTATCCCATGCCCCTGTTTTATAAGGTAAAATGCGCTCTGCCGCCGCGCCGCTCAGCGGTTCTGAGGCGATTTGATAGTAATAAACCAAATAAAATGTCTTCTTAATTTCTGTCCATTCGCCTTCGCTATAGGCATTGGTAGCGATGATGACGCGCTCAGACTTGACGCGCGCTTTGGCGGTTCTTGCATACCAATGACCGTCCACCTTTTCTAGTGTTTCAACGCCAGAATGCTCGTAGATCGTCACGCCAAGATTGGTAGCGACTTTGGCAAGGCCTCTGACATACGCCAGCGGATTGATGGTACCTGCGCGGTGGTCTAATAAGGCTTTATTGATACTGGTAGTACCGCAGTATTCATGGCATTTGCTGCCAGTCAATACCTCAACATTGGCACCGCGGTCGCAGCTGCTCGTATCTGATATCGACATCGATTTCACCTTTGGCATTATGGGCCATGTGAAGGTTGCCCGCTTGGGTGGCTTGGGCGTCGATATCATAGCGTTTGATTAGATCAAACACCAAACTTGGTGCTTGTCCAAGCGCTTGGGTCAAACGCTCACCGGCCACTTCACCCAGACTGATATTCAAGTCATCAGGGCGCGCCCAAGTTCCGGCGTTGACTAGCCCAACGCTTTTTCCCGAGCCGCCACTACCGATGGTTTGGCTTTCAAGTAAGACAACCTTGACGCCTTTTTCAGCCAGATGAATCGCCGCTGACAATCCGGTATATCCGCCGCCAATGATGCACACCGCCGCTTGGGTATCGCTACTCATTTGGCTATAAGCGTCAATATTCGGCGCGGTCATGTTCCATAAACACTGCTCTTGCAACATATCATATTCCTTTATTAGCGCGCTTCATTGACAGAAAAAGCAACGTCAACCTTTTTTACTTCAGGCTCTTCGCGCGGTATA
>NZ_DAINDI010000002.1:71439-74837 GCF_036731945.1 Psychrobacter sp. | reverse complement strand
AATTTATCAAGGAACGCCCATAACAGCCCAAATAAAGGCGACAACCAACACGCAAACGCAAAAGGTGCATAGGTCAATGTTGCTATTCCAAGTGTCGCTGCCACAAAGCTACCGCCCATATTCCACGGGATAAGTGGTGACAAAAGCGTACCCGCGTCTTCGATAGAGCGCGTCAAGGTTGTGCGCTTATAGCCCATATCTTTATATTTATCTTGTAATAAACGCCCTGGCAAAACACAGGTCGTGTAAACATCACCAATCAGCGTTCCGACACTCAGAACACTGCCGTACGTCGTAAAAACCAACCCCAAACGCGATTTTACGAAATGGTTAATTTTTGCCATGATGGCTTTGAGCGTACCGTAGTGCTCAAGCGCCCCAACAAAACCCAAAGCAAATATCGTTAAACTGATCACCCATGTCATCGACATAACGCCGCCCTTTGACAACAATTGATCTACCACTTCAAAACCCGTCTCACTGACAAAGCCATTTTGTAAAACATTAAAAACATCACTTACGCCCACCCCTTGCATAAAGACGGCAATCACTGAGCCTACCAGTACCCCGCTTAATACGGTCGGTATCGCTGGCATTTTCATCACAGCGGCGACAATGACCACTAACGCTGGCAATAAGGTGATGACACTTAAATTGTAATTGGCCGCTAAGTTATCCTGCAATGCACGAATAGAAGACAAATCGATGCTATCGTCACCATAACCCATACCAATCCAAGCATAGAGCGCCAACGCCGTAATCATGGCGGGCACGGTCGTCGGCAACATGCCTTTGATATGATCCCAAAGGTCTACACCCGCCGCGGCTGGGGTTAAGTTAGTGGTATCTGACAGCGGTGACATTTTGTCGCCAAAAAAAGCACCGGAGACGATAGCACCACCTGTCAAGTGCGCGGGAATACCCAGTCCCATTCCAATTCCCATCATCGCAAGGCCCACGGTACCAACCGTGCCCCACGAGGTACCCGTAGCGACAGAAATGATGGCGCAAATAAGACAGACGGAAAATAAAAACGAGGAAGGCGAGAAAATACTAAAACCGTAGTACAGAATGGTCGGCACGGTGCCGGCGATAATCCATGCGCCGATGAGCATACCGACGCCCATCAGGATAATCATCGCTGGCAAGCCGATTTTGATGACCTTTAAAAACCGCTCTTCCATACCTTGCCAACTGCGGCCACGTAGCTTCATAAAAAAGCCGGTGATTAAAATACCGCAGGCTAAGGGTATATGAGGGGTAAAATCTTTGAAGACAAAAAACTGTATCATCAGAATGATGGCAGTCAATACAAGCGGCGCAATATCGAGTAAAAAGCTAGACGACGGATCATAACCGTCTATATCGGGGTTATGCGTTTTATCATCGATCATAATAGTTCTACCTTCCTTAGTAGTCGTCGATGGGAGTGGCAACCAATCCTTGATTGCTTATTATTTTTGGTCTGCCAAGCTTCTATAAAGTACGCTTGGCAGTTTATTGATAAATACATCAAATTAGCAAAATTTTGTACTCACCTTTTTATCAACCAAAGCTAATGCCTTGGGCAAGTGGCAGCTCTTTTGAGTAGTTGATGGTATTGGTCTGACGGCGCATATAGACCTTCCATGCATCAGAGCCAGATTCACGGCCACCGCCGGTTTCTTTTTCACCGCCAAACGCCCCGCCAATCTCAGCGCCACTGGTACCGATATTGACGTTGGCAATACCGCAATCACTACCGCGGTCACTGAGGAAAGTCTCCGCTTCACGCAAATCATTGGTAAAGACGCATGACGATAGGCCTTGCGGCACATCGTTTTGCATCTCAATCGCTTCATCAAAGTCTTGGTAGGTCATGACATACAGAATCGGCGCAAATGTCTCACTTCTGGCGACATCGTTCTGCTCGTCAAACTCGACAATGGCAGGCGTTACGTAATAAGCGTTAGGATACTTGTCTGCAAGGACGCGCTCGCCGCCTGTGACGGTGCCGCCCGCTTCTCGCGCTTTTTTTAACGCTTCCTGCATGTTATTAAAGCTGTCTTCATCAATCAGTGGCCCGACCAGATTACCCTCTAGTGGGTGACCGATACTGACGGTCTCATAAGCAGATTTAATACGAGGTAGGATATCGTCTTTGATAGATTCATGTACAAATAGGCGGCGCAATGTCGTACAGCGCTGACCTGCCGTGCCAACTGCTGAGAACAAAATACCGCGTAACGCAAGGTCTAAATCGGCACTTGGTGCCAAAATCATGGCATTGTTACCGCCAAGCTCAAGTAAGCATTTACCAAAACGGTTGGCAACTTTTGGCCCGACTTCTCGGCCCATACGCGTGCTGCCGGTGGCGCTCACCAAAGCCACGTATTTATGCTCCACCAAGGCGTTACCGACATCGGTTTTACCGAGTAAGACTTGCGATAGATGGTCTGGCGCATCGCCAAATTTGGCCAAGGCTTTTTCAAACAGTGCCTGACAGGCCAAAGCGACAAGCGGGGTTTTTTCTGATGGTTTCCAAATCACAGGGTTACCGCAGACGATAGCCAGCGCGGTATTCCACGACCAAACCGCAACGGGAAAGTTAAAGGCTGAGATGACACCAATCACCCCGAGCGGATGCCACGTCTCACGCATGTGGTGGCCTGGCCGCTCTGACGCAATCGTCAAACCATAAAGCTGACGCGACACGCCGACGGCAAAGTCGCAAATATCAATCATTTCTTGTACTTCGCCTAGGCCTTCTTCTTTAATCTTGCCAGCCTCAAATGACACCAGCATGCCCAAGTCTTCTTTATGCTCGCGCAGCACTTCACCGAGCAGGCGCACCAGCTCGCCACGTCTTGGCGCAGGCACCACGCGCCACTCTTTAAAAGCTTTTTTGGCATTGACAATCTTGGTATTGACCTCATCAACGCTGTTCAAGGTTATGCTGCCAATCACCGAGCCATCAATCGGGCTATTGACGTCAAAATCACCATTTTGATATTGCGCTTCTTCGACGCCCATCGCGGCCATATACTGCTTGATCATAATCCATCCCTTTTATTAATTTATACTTCCTTGAAGACTTATTAACTTAACTTGCACCCAGCTAAGTTGCAAAATAATTAATTTCGTACTGCCATTCCTTTTTGGAATGCTCATTAATAGTTCCAATTATCTATCACGGTTTTAGATAACGCGTTTTAAAACTTTACTATTTAGTTGTCCCAAACACGCTTTGAGACTTTGCGCTTGCAGCGTTTGATAAAGCGCAAGCTCATCGTAAACCTGAGCGCCCAAAGCATTCTCAAACGCTTCTTTATTGGCATGAACTTCACCTTTACTGTGTTTGCCGCCATTTTCATTGCCGTTTTCATTGTCGTTTGTGCTATCGTCATGCAGATTGGACT
>NZ_DAINDI010000002.1:61115-71429 GCF_036731945.1 Psychrobacter sp. | reverse complement strand
GGTAAAAAATCCTCATAAACGATAGGTTCTAGGCGAATCATTCCTTGCTTAAGCAAATCAGTAATCACTTGCTTTGATAAAGGGTCATTTACATTTTCTACATCTATAGAATCGAGCGTTTGCTCGTTATCTGTATTGCTATCGACCGCTTGATAGTAAAAATACGCCAAACCTTCATCGTGTAGCGTTTGATAGTCATCAGGGAACGCTGCAAATGCACTTTCTAAAATCTGATAGTACTCTGAGGCGTTATCGGTATTTGGCGTCACAGCTAACTGGCGGCGAGCTTGGCTAAGCAATTGGTCATAAAGCGCTCTGCCTTTGGGCGTCAGCGCCACGCCGCGCTGCTCAATCTCACCAAAGCGCGCAGTATGATGCCCCGTTTCATAGCCGCCGTTAGGGTTTTTAAAGCTAACCGCTTCTTCTAACGCTTTAAAACTGGTCTGACGTAATAAAATAGGACATCGCCGTCTCGGTGGCCCTTCTATAATGGCTTTTGGCGGGATACCTTTTGCCTGCATACCTGCTTGTACCGAATCGATATCTAAGGTTCGAGGTGTCAAATGGTTGATATGCGGGCCCTTAAAACCGACGACGTCAGCAATAAGTCCGTGTTGGCTTAATAGTTGCTGATAAAGCCCTTTAGACACGGGTGTTCTGTCATGCCAGCGAAAGGTTTCTAACGCTTCTTTGACAAATTGCTTAGCGTCTTCAGCCACTAGCCCGCCCTGCGCCTCAAAGCGCTCAATCAAGCTAATAACATCATCTGTAAATATTTTGCGCTTATCTAGCGCCGCCATCGCTTCTTGTTTTAATGCTTCATCATCAATCAAATCAAGGCGCAATAGAGAAGTAAAAACGCGAAAGGGACTTTTATTTAAAGACTGCGTGTCAAGCGCTCGAAAAGCCGTAGAATGCACAGGCACGCCAGCAGGTGCCAAATCATAGTAACCAACAGGGTACATGCCCATCACCGCAAACAGCCTGCGCATCATGCTTAGCTCAGCGGCGGTGCCTAATCTAATCGCACCGTGGCGCTCCATACCTAGCCTATTAATCTCTCCGGTGTGCTCAAGTTGCTGTCTGATATCAGGCTTTTTATTTAATACTTCAGTATTTACCTCGCTCACCAAATCGATGAGGTCACCATATAACGGTACTTCTTTTTGGTACATCTCTGACATGGCGATAGAGAAATCGTGGCGAATATCATCGCTATTGATAAAGGTAGGGTTCACAAGTATGTATCCTTTTTAATTAAGATATTTTTAGATAAAAATAGTCGTCTCAGAAATTCTTAGCAAAGCACAAAAATTCACAGTAGCTCACAGCAACTTTCAGTAGCTCTCAGCATCTACAGCTTTGGCATTTCATTAGGAATACCGCTTAGCACCGCTTTTAAAATATCAAGACCCGCTGTTAGGGTTTCAGGCTCAATCGTCAGCGGCGGCAATAAGCGAATAATATGTCGATGCTTACCACTTGGCATCAACAGCAAGCCCTGCTCGCGCGCTTGTGTTAAGACATACGCCATCACACTTGGATGCGTGCCATAAGTTGGGTGACGCAGCTCGATACCACGCATCGCGCCAACTCCTGTCAGTCCATATAGCCATGCAGAGAGGTTTTGCTGCTGCCATTCATTGACAGTACTTTCAATGCTGTTGGCATAATGCTTAGCTGATTGCCAGACTTTATCGTCCTGCATGATATCCAAAGTAGCATTTGCCGCCGCACACGCCACTGGATTACCTGAATAGGTTCCGCCCAAGCTCCCTTTTGGCAGACCATTCATCACGCCAGCTTTGCCGACTACCGCCCCAAGTGGTAAGCCGCCGGCGATACTTTTACCGAGCAATAGCAGGTCAGGCTCAACCCCTAAATGCGTAAAGGCAAAAGGCGTACCTGTGCGACCATACCCCGACTGAATCTCATCCATGATGAGGAAGATGCCATGCTCATCACAAAAGCTGCGTAGATATTGGACAAACGTCGCGGACAGCAGTTGGAAACCGCCCTCACCTTGGACGGGCTCGACGATAATGGCACCGATATTAGCCACATCAGTCTCCACCGCAAATAGACGCTCTAAAGCCGCGATCGCCTGCTGATCGCTGATATCGTTATCAGGACTGGGAAAAGGAATATGGTAGACGCCGCCGGACAATGGCCCAAGCCCGCGCTTATAAGGCGCGACCTTACCATTTAAATTAACCGCCGCCAGTGTACGCCCATGAAAACCACCATCAAAGGCAATCACAACAGTGCGTCCGGTCTGCATACGGGCAATTTTTATGGCATTTTCGGTGGCTTCTGCGCCGCAGTTGGTGAGCATGCCTGCAAGCTCACCTTTAATAGGAATCCATTCACACAGTCTTGGCATAAAATTTTGATACGGCTGATGAGCGGCGGCGTTATAAGCATAATGAATCAGCGACTGCGCTTGAGAGATAATCGCGCTGACGATGTGAGGATGACAATGGCCAAGGTTTAAGACGCCAATACCGCCGACAAAATCAATATAGCAACGGCCCTTATCATCCCAAACGTTGGCATTTTTACCTTTGGTTAGTGTCAGCGGATGCACCATCGTAAAGGCATCGGTGACGTTATATAGCTGTTCCATAGAGGTCTCTTATCTTCCTTGATTAAGGAATCATTTGAGCAAACTGCTCCCCTATCAGCAAACGAATAATAGTTGTGCCGTCATTCCTTTTTGTCATTGCCATGCTTATTATTGCCATGCTTATCATTGCCATATTTAACATTGATAAAAAAACCGGCTCAAGGCCGGTGCGTTTCTATCTTTCAAACTGTACTTTTGCAAACCTAACTTTTGCAAACTTTGTTTTTTAAACTTGTTAATAGCTAAAAGCTTAAAAGGTTCATAGTTAAAATTTTCGTAGTTAAAAAGTTCAAATCAGCTTTACATTACAAGATAAAATCCAAGTCTGGCGTAGGCTCCTTTGACTTAGCAAGATAAGCTGAAACCCATTCTATAATGACCTTTATTTTATGCGAGTTGCCCATGGCTAAAGGGTAAGACATATAATAAGCACCCCTGCCTTTTGAGGCATAGCGCCATGCTGTTACCAAAGCGCCTGATTGTAGCTCTGGCGCAACCAAACGCAGTGGCACCAGTGCGATACCATAGCCGAGTAGTGCCGCCGAAATAGTCGTATGAAAAGTATCAAAGCGCGGGCCGACAAAGGTACCATCTATACGAATATCCTGCTGTCTAAAATATTCATACCAAGCGCTAGGGCGTGAGCTAAGTTGTAATAATGTGCAATTATCTATATTGCCTATATCACCCATGCATGCGGCTTTGTCTGTTAAATAATCCGGATGACAGACGGCCACATTATACTCATCAAACAACTTAATCGACTCCATGCCGCCCCAAATCCCATCTCCATATAAAAACGCCACATCAACGTTTTGATCTTCAGAAAAAAACGGTCCAGCCAGCTCTTTAATCGTTAAATTAATCAGTGGATTCGCTGTACCAAAGCCGCCTAATGCAGGCATCAGCCAGCGCGAGCAAAAAGTTGGATGCGAGACGATTTTCAGTACTTCTGAATTATCACTGTTTGACATTAAGCTGGTAGTCGCCGCCTCGATATGTTTGAGAATTTCGAGCACTTCTAAATAGTAAGTCTTCCCAGCCGGCGTTAAAGAGATGCGATGCGGGGTGCGATAAAACAGCGACAAATTCAGCATTTCTTCAAGCTGCGCGACTTGCTTACTGATAGCGCTTTGCGTCATGTGCATCTCTTGCGCCGCATTGGTAAAACTCAAATGCCGAGCCGCCGTCTCAAAACATTGCAGCGCCGTGGTCGAAGGATACCTTCTAAAAGCAAGTGGGGTTTTGATATCGGGTTTCATAATGTATTGGTTCTTTTAGATACTTATAAATTATTTTAAAGAGTATATGATACACAGATTGACAAACCTTTACCTTTATTCACCTGAGTTTTTTAAGTTTCTTTATTATATTTAGGCATACTGTCAGTTTAATTGTCAGGTATTTTAATTATCAGGGATATAGGAATAAACCTCTAAACTGGCTAAATCTTATTGTAAGCTGGCAATCAAAAACAATAACAAGGATATAAAAATGAAAACATCAGTAACGCCTAAAAAGCTTCAAAACAAACTATGGATAGCCTTATTAGCCAGTGTGATTGGGCTTAGCGCTTGCAGCAACGAAAGAGAAGATGCAACGGATGTTAGTACAGAGCCTGACACTGCCGACATGACCACGACCAATGGCAACGTCCAGTCTACCGATACGCAAGCTGACGAAATGGCGCCTACAGACACTACAACCACCTCTACTGACGCGACCGAGAATGATGGAGATGAAACCTATTATTCTGGTGTAGATGGTGCAGAAGATGAAGAAAAAGGTGTTGATGCTGTGGTTGTTAATGAAAACAATCCAAATCTCGATCAAACACCGGCAGAGGGCGTGCAATAAATTTCATTCTGTAAATCGCATTACTATACGCAATAAATAAACCGCACAGCAACATAGGCATAAAATAAGCGAGACCATCATGGTTCTCGCTTATTTTTTGTCTAATCCTATGGCTAGCAGAATTATAAGTCCTTGCGCCTATGCTTTGGCTTAAAGGGTTTGGAGAATTGCAGAATGATAAATCCAACGACTGAGAGGATAATGGCAATCTCATAGCGTCCATAGGCGACCGAGATACCAATTGCTGCTGTATTCCATAGCCCAGCGGCGGTTGCCGTGCCTTTTGCCCCATTCTCGTTTTTAAAAATAGCCCCACCACCAATAAAACCCATACCAGTTATGATGCCGTACATGATACGAGCTTCTGCGTCCGAGCCTTGATAAATATCCATACCTACCAACATAAAAGCGCACGAGGCAATCGTCACCAAAGGAAAGGTTCTGAGTCCCGCACCATTGTCTTCAAGCTCACGATTAAGGGCAATCGGTAGCGACAGTATAAAAGCAATGCCAAGCTGAAAAGCATGGTAGGTTAAAATCTTCATACTGATATCAAATGCAAACATAGCTATCGCCTAAAAGTCCGTTTAAAGGGTCATCAATCTTATTTAAAACCCAGTCTCTTCAGACTAAGCTAAAAACCGATTTCCTATCAAATTTTTTATACTATATAAAGATATTACAAGAACTAATCCTAAAGCTAAATAACATTTAGTGAAGAAAGGTAAGTTCTAAATAATAGTTACGCAAATTCATCAATCCATAAATTGAATAATTACGAGCAAAGTACTGTAATAGTTTAAGTGAATAGTGGTTGTTTTTATTTTACGAGCTTTAATAAAGAAAAGGAGGCAGGCGTGACCGATAGTTGTGCAAAATTACTCGCTGATAAAGGATTGACGGTGGTCTTTATTGAAAGCGCGACCGCGGGCTACTTAGCGCATCGCTTTTCTGTCAGTCCATATTCTGGTGATGTATTGATGGGAAGCCTAGTATGTTATGACGTTTCGATAAAAAAGCAGGTATTAAAAGTACCTAGCCAATTAATTGAGGACTGTACGCCTGAGTCGTTAGAAGTGACGCGTGAGCTGGTCATCAAAGCCAAAAAAATGTTTGAGGCCGACTTACATGTTGCCTGTACGGGGCTATTAAAGCCCGGTGGCTCTGAAACCGAAGAAAAACCCGTCGGCACGTTTTTTTATTGTATCGGCTATAAAGGCGAGATTTATGATTTTCGCAGCCTGTGCCACGGCGCTCCTGAGCAAAAGCTACGTAGTATAAACAGCCTTATTTGTAAAAGTATTATCGAGGTGGTCAGCAATCATACTGCTTAATTCACAAACTTGGTATTGAGCGCTTTCGCCCATCCTTTTGACTGATGACAGCGATGGCAGACTTCATCTAGCATTGAGATATTCTCGATATAACCGCAATGCATACAGGCATAAGACTGTCCCTTTTCTAACACTTTTGCCGCCTGAAATTCTTTAGGAAAAATGGGTAGCCCATACTGCGTTTTCTCAGGCTCAAATAATAACACGCTAAAATCACCATCTGTTTCGAGCAACCCTACTTGAACTTGGCCTAGATGACGCACGCCTTTTTGGCGCATTTCTGAAAAGAACTCATCGTGCGACATCTTACCTTTTTTGACGTCCTCTAAGACCAGCAAACCGTCCTCTACGATACAAGTCGGCTTACCTTCTAAGATAAGCTCAAAAATTTTGTACCTTGTCGAGCACCAAGTAAAAAACCGATAAAGCAGCAAGACAATACTCATAATAAGCACTGCTTGAATCAGCGGCAAATCTTCTGTAAACATCGGGTCGCCCGCGATAGAGCCCAATGATAAGATAATGGTTAATTCAAAAATAGAGAGTTGGCGGATGCCGCGTTTGCCCGTAAAGCGTAATAATAAAATAATCAGGCAAAACATGATGATGGTACGTATGGCGATTTCTGCCGCAAAAGACCAGGTGGTGTCATAAATAAAAATACTGAACCAATCCATGTTATTTTCCATTATGCTTTTTTATCGTGTCATTTTTCTAAGTATGAGTATATTAAAACGACAACTGCTCTGATGTATAGAGGCAGGCTGCTATAAAATAAACACAGGGCTACTGGTATTCATTTTGCGCAGCCTCTGTCTGCGTAGGCACAGCAAGCAAGAAAAATGAATACCAGTAGCGCGTTATCATACTTGTATTAACTTTATTTAGGACTAACTATAGCGCGTTTGTTATTGCTGTATATGCTTGTGAAATTCTGCTCTTAAAGACAACAAAGTATATGACTACCACACCTGTAAGCCATCCATTAAAAAAGGCTGCTAACGCTATGGTAAATATAACGTAAACAACCTTTTGAATTGACAGTATGATTAATGTGATCTGATTAAGATTTCTTGTCTAACATCACTTAACATTGCTTAACTGGGCTTACGTGCCAACATGGTCGCAAACTGTAATTGCGCGCCGTTATGCATCGTGCCGACGTCTTCATTATATTTAATCAACTCCCAGCCCTGATACATGTCGCGTAATTGTCCTTCGTCTAAGGTAAATGGAAAATTAACCGGACATGGATAGGTTTGAGTGTTCATAGCGCACACAACCAAATGATAACCACCAGCCAGCGTATGCGCCTGCATATCAGCAATGACAGCGTCAACGCGCGCGGGGTCAAGGAACATCAGAGTCACCGTACAGCTGATAAAACCATAATCGGCATCAAGGCTTGCACGATTGATATCGTACACTTCGGCTTTGAGGTTTGTAAGGCCTTCTTGTTCAACAATGTCTTGTAGCATATTGATAGCGCTAGGATTGGCATCTATCGCCGTCACATTAAACCCAAGTTGGCTAAGATACAAAGCATTACGCCCATTTGAGCAGCCCATGTCGAGCGCAGCACACGGCTCAATAATTTGGCACGCTTCTACGACTTCACTATGAGCAGGATTCAAGCCGTAGCGGCTATTGAGATCAACGGTCATGGCAACCTCTTATATATAATTGAGAGATTTTATCATAGCACTAATGACGCTCGATGAAAGCGGCAGGAAAAACCACCACGTCATCTTTTTCTTGCCAGGGCGCAAACTTAGTCATCGCTTGCAAAAAAAGCGGATTGGAGAGCCAGTCTTGTAGCCAGCGCTGCAAATTTGGGTAAGGTAAATCGTAAAAAACCTTGCGATTCACATGCGCAAATTGACGGACAAACGGCATGATACCGATATCAGCAATGGTGATGCGCTCCCCTAGCAAACAAGGATTTTTGATTAATAATTCCTCTAACATTTGTAAAAAAACCTCACCCCGTTGTCGATACTCTGCTTGACTCATCTCAAGATGCCGGTCGGCGTATTTATAGCGATCGAGCCAATATTTAAACTCATTGTCGTTTTTATCAATCAGCGCATTTGCTTGCGGCAGAGTCTGGGCAGCAAGCAACCCTTGAGCATCTTGCTGTTCAAGCGCCCATGTCATTATCTCTCTACTCTCCTCAATCACTGAGCCATTTAAAAGCTGCAGCACAGGCACCGTACCTTTGGGGCTAATCGCGAGCATTTGCGGCGGCTTATTTTTTAATGTTATCTCGCGCAGCTCGACCTGCAACCCCGCAAACAATAACCCAAGGCGAGCACGCATGGCATAAGGACAGCGCCGAAAAGAGTACAGACGAGGATAAGAGGAAGTCGAGGGAGTCATAGGGATGTTTCGCAGTTTGGTTAATCTTTATCGTTTTAAGCTTAAAAGTTATTATGTATAGCTTGGCTTATCATAACAATGACCACACTTGCCTTCAATGGTAGGCTTTAATCTTAAAAACTTTTACTTAATACAAAAAAGCCTCGCTATCATAAAAGGATAGAGAGGCTTATGTTTAAGAATATTTTTAGCTTATAGCATTGTAAGGATAGTTTATTTAAAATAATGGTTTTAATTTTGCTTAGGCTATTACACACTTTTAGATTTTGGCAGGTCGTACTCGATTCTCTCGAATTCTTTATCTTGCAGTTCCATAATCAAGCAATAGCCTTTTATAGCGCCATCGTACGGCACGTTAGATCCACGCTCTTGATAATGCGTGCGGATACGCTCTTTAATAATACTTTTACGCGCAGCTTCATCCAGTTTGGCAAATCCGCTTGGCAAATCTACCTGAGTCCAAAGTGCAGCGCCCCAACGAGACAGCCAATTGGCGTTATCATCGAACTTAAAATCAACATCGGCGTATAAACGATAGCGAGGCTGCGGCACAGCACCCTGTGCTATCTCATCTTTAATCTGGGCAATATCTTCTGCAAATGGCTCATAAGGCAAATCGAGTACCGAAAATAACTTTGCTAAAAACTCATCGGCGGTAAAGTATTTATCCATATAGCTACCATCAAGTCCGAGATGCTTATTGGACAGCACATGACGCAGGCGCTCGCAAGCAGGCATGGTATGCTTTAGTGGGTAACCCATGGTTTTGACAATATATTGCGCGCGATATTCTAACGTATCTATTTGCGCGATGACGTATTGTGCGAGAGGATGGCACGGCTGAAAACGGCGGGTAAATTTGGATGGCTGGGCAGACTGGCTCATGATGATGAAGACCTTATATTCCTATAACTCCGACGAAAAAGTATAAAATCAGGCACAAATGAGGATGTCGGAGTACAGGCTCATGCGCTTTACCAGGATTGTTTTATATCGTGCTGGAAGTTGCAAGGTTTGTACGCCGCCACCAATCGCAATCTTGATGATTTGCAATAAATGACGAGGACAAAACTGTTAAACCCACGATAGTTTATCCAATGATGATAGCACATCAGCCCATAGAAAATAAATACGCGATCATGACTTCTTTTTAATCAGCAAATATCCTAATCTTCACCATGACACGTCGCCTCATCCATCCAAACGATAGGGTCTTCACACAGATGGACCAAGTGATACCAAATATCACTGCTACGGGCGATACGGTGATGACCGCCGTCAAAATAATCGACTTCCCAGCTATCCGGTAGATTAACCAAAGTTCGCCTAGCAACCGCTACATCCAAGCTTTCATCGTCGACTTCCACCATGACTCGTACCATCTCAGTGTTTGACGTTGGAAAAGACAATTTCATATCGGCCACTGCCGGAATACGGTCCGCTAAAACGTCACTTGGATAAATGCAAGGCGCAATCAAGAGCGCCCGCAAGTTATATTTATGGGCAAAATGATTGGCAAACCAAGCACCAAGCGAATGCCCTGCCAGCACCACGCGTGGATACTGTGCCATTTTCTCACGAATTAAAGCATCGTAAATTTCAAAAATTTCTGTAAAATTCTCGCGATAATTGACCATTTGACAATATTTCGGCTCACGTGTGATACACGTGTATTTACTGGTCTCGCAACTTGAATCAAGACCATGGAAAAACAATAAAAACGTCTCGTTATTTTCGATAGGAAACATCATAGCTCTCTCCTTTTTTCATTATTTTTTAGCGTTATTGTTATTAATTTGGTCTATTATTTAAACCGCTTTTTGGCTAACAATCTGCGCTTGGTATAAACTCAAAATCTCCTCACAAGCTTGCATTGAAGTATTTTTTGCAAAGCCTTTACCAAACCAAAAATCATAAACCGTTTGGATAATAGCTTTTACCGCCTCAGCATTTTTTGGTTTTTGTGCTGTTAATTTACGCGCAATATCTTTTGCTTGAATATCAGACTCACTGTAGGGCGCACTCCAGCCCACAGAGTAGCGATAGAGCACTTCATTAATGGCCAAGATAAATATAGCCTCAGCCACGCCATACTGTTCAATAAATTGCTCTAACATC
>NZ_DAINDI010000002.1:50360-61105 GCF_036731945.1 Psychrobacter sp. | reverse complement strand
GTAAAGGCTCTATTGGCATCTCATTGCGCTCAGTCATATACTCACTGCTCACTACGTGCGAGGGCTTGCTAAAATCCTCCCACAGCAATGGATAAGATCCACCTATTTCGCCCTTCTCCACCACATTGAACTGCCAAATACCATAATGCGTATCAACGCCTTTATAAGGCACACTAATAAACCACTGTATCAGCGCATCGCTATCATAAATGATATGCCTACTGCCAATACGCACCGCTTGTTTCGGTAAAATGTCTGTATATAAATACTCGATATCATCGCTATACAGTTTTACCTTTTTCACATTTTCAGCACTGGCATCACCGAGCTTAGCCCTTGCATCATTTATGTTTCGGCACAGCCTAAACGGCGCGACAAAACTCAGTGTGTCATCGGTATTATTGACAAAATACACATCATCTTCATAATCGTCCACAGAAACCGTCTCAAGATAAAACAATGGGCTGTTTCGTACCCGCCCTTTCTCATCACTCGCCAGTGCCGTTATTCCAGACAGTTTTGCGCCATCCGACCACTGCACATTGTCTATGCGTTTTTGCTCAAATTGATACGTTAACTTTGTCATCGTTTTATCCTTATTATTTTGATTTTAGTTTGCTCGTCGCAGTATTTTTCGTATTTTTTTTCGTACGGTTTTCTTATTTTTTAGGCTTTGTTAAGCGCAATTTTAAGCCAGCCGAGTCTGTTCGCCATTTGCTTAAATAACGTTATTGGCTATAAAATTAGTGAAGTTAATTGGTTTTAGAATGTAAGATTGGGTGTTTTTTATAATTGTTTAGTCGTAGTTTCTCATTATCGTCGCGCTATTTTTTAGCGTTATAAATTTTAAAAAACTAACATTAACGGGCGTTTTTCTGTTCAGTTATTCTGCTTATTAATCAATATTTTTTTGGGGGTTTAAGTTTGGATTTGTGCAGGCGTGATTGTTTAGGATTAAACGAAAATAACATTGCTAAAAAGGACACTGTTAAAAGTGTTTGCTAAAGACAAATCAGTTAAGAAGTGAAGCGTTGCGCTCCGAGGGTTAACTGTTTGCCATGTTATTTTTGCCTGACTCAATAACTATAATATAAAAGCTGATGAAAATAAAGCGACTAAAAAGACTGTGCGACAACCGCTGTCGCCCAATCACTTATTACTAGGTTTATCATTAAATTTATCATTAAGCTTATTATTTATTGAGCTAATTTATATAAAAAACCCCATAAGCTGCATGCAACTTATGGGATTATGTTTTGCCAAATGATTAATCACATCTCTAACATCTAGCAAGTTATAGTAGTATTACTTTAAAATCGATACAGTGCGACTGGGATTAATTTTTCGTAGCCTCTGTGATAACAGCAAGCAAGGAAAATTTATACCAGTCGCACACACAGCTATAATTTCTCGCTTTTATTTTGAACTAACTATATATACTAGCCTTTGATGAATGAATTAACGTTCTAAATGCAGATACTGCATATGACATTCGTACTGATGCAGAATATCGACCAGCACTTGCTCTTTGGTATAGCCAACCAAGTCATACTCTTGCGAGCCATCACTTAAAAACACCTCAGCACGATAATAAAACTCGGCCTGCTTACTGGAAGTATTGAGGGTAAAGTTTGGTCGCTCAGCTTTGATGAGATTAACTTCATAAATAAAATCATCTTCATCACCATGCCCGACGCGTAGTTTTACCCCATCTATCTGACCGTCATCTTCGTCCGTTGCAGCATCGATATTTTTACCAATACTGGCCAGATTTCGGATATCCAATGATGTCTTAAGACCACCTGCTTTTAGCTCGTTTTCGACCTCAATCATGGCAGGTTTAACGACTGTTTGTAAAAAACGTTCGACTTGCTTGTGACTTGGGAAACTGACGATACGCTGCAAGCGCGCTTTCCAACCTTTACCACTATCGAGCACGTTTGCCGTGCCAACCGTACTGGCTTTACGCTTATTACCCTCTTCTTTTAATGATTTCCACATAGCCATCATGTAAAGCAGCAAAATAAGTGAGAACGGCAGACCAGCAATGACAGAAACCGATTGTAGCGAGGCAAAACCACCCGCAAACAGTAAGCCTAAAGTAATCAAACCCGTGGCTGCCGCCCAAAACAGGCGTAACCAAACAGGCGCGTCGGTATCATTGGTCATACCTTTTGAGCTTAGATTTGCAAGCACTAAAGCGCCTGAGTCCGCTGAGGTCACAAAAAATATCAGACCAATAAATACGCCTGCCAATGAGAAAATATCGCTATAAGGGAAGTATTCAAACAAGGCAAACATACCCATTGCGGCGTCATTAACGGCGATTTCACCGAGCTCATTGGCACCATTGGCGACCAAATCTATCGCTGAATTACCAAAGATAGAGAACCATGCAAAGATGAAACCAAGCGGGATAAACATCACGCCAAAGACAAACTCACGCAAAGTGCGACCACGGCTAATACGCGCGATAAACAAACCGACAAAGGGCGCCCAAGCGACCCACCATGCCCAAAAAAATATCGTCCAACCTGACTTCCAATCAGCGCCAGCGCTGCCATCATAAGCATAGACATCAAAGGTTTTAAAAATAATCGTTTGGAAGTATTGGCCAATATTTTGGGTAAAGGTATTGAGCAAATAAACCGTATTACCCAGCACCAATATGGCCAATAGTAGCAATATCGATGACAACATATTAAATTCGGATAAACGGCGCACACCTTTTTCAACACCGGTCATCGCAGAAATAGCGGCAGCAACAACCACGCCTAAGATAATCAGGCTCTGCACCATTTTGCTCGATTCGATACCGAAAACATGAGTCAAGCCGGCATTAGCCTGCAATACCCCAATACCTAAGCTGGTGGCGATACCCATCAAGGTACAGACGACACCAAAGGTATCAATACCATCACCAAGCCAGCCTTTGATTAAGCGCTCACCAAATATCGGTGTGAGCGGTGAACGTAGCGCCAATGGCATGTTTTTACGATACGCAAAGTACGCCAATGCCATACCAATGAGCGCATAAATACCCCAACCATGCAGACCCCAGTGTAAAAAGGTTTGCGAAAGCGCTTCACGCATCGCTTCAGCACTGGCAGGCTCTAAGCCCGTATGCGGTGTCAAATAATGCATCAACGGCTCAGAGGCACCAAAGAATAATAAATCAATCCCGATACCGGCGGAGAATAGCATCGCTGCCCACGCTAAAAAAGGAAACTGAGCTTTTTCGTGATCTTGCCCAAGCTTGATATCGCCGTATTTAGAAAAACCAACAAACAAAGCGAAAATACTATAAGCGGCAACCACTAGCATGTAATACCAGCCAAAGCTCTCTGATACCCATGCCATACTGGCGCTTAATAATGCCTCACTATAATCTGGCAAGGCAATCGTCCAGATAATTAATAAAATAGAAATAATAGCTGAACCTAAAAAAACCGTCTTATTTAGAGTCAGGGGTTTCGTCGCATCTTCTGATGGCGAGCTGTACATAAAAGACCTCAATAGGTAAATGAAACAGGGTCTGATATTGCTTTGTCCGTCATAATTTTATGACTGATAGCCAGATGAGATATGTATCACCGCATGACGCACAAAGCAGTACCAATTAATAAAAACTGAAAGATAAACGATTAGAAAAACAGCGACGCAAATGCTAAGTAAATTTAACCTCAACGGTTTTCATCTCTATAAACATAAGCGCTGATAAAAAAGACCTTTACTACTAAAGGCCTTTTGATAGAAATGGACTTATATTATTTATTGTTTTTTAGTTCGCTCAGTTGCCTAAATACTCATTTAGGCATTCATGTAGAAAGACGTCTAAACGACAGAGTTATAAACGCGCATCGGCTCGGCTCTGAGCGGTGCGCCATTGGCAACATAATAATTTGCTATTGAACGTGGCAACTGCACACCGCGCATTTTATCGACGATTTTTTCAGCAAGCATAATGGTGGTTGCGTTCAGATTACCACTGATGATATTTGGCATAATCGACGCATCGACCACGCGCAAGCCATCGATACCGTGTACCAGCCCTTCGCCATTAACCACCGAATCGTTACCCTCGCCCATCGCACAAGTACATGAGGGATGATAAGCCGTTTCGCTATGGTTGCGAACATACTCGTCTAGCTGCGCATCAGTGACCAAATCATCAGTTGGTGCAATGGCGCGGCCGCGATACGGGTCAAGCGCTGGCTGATGCATAATCTCACGGGTGATACGCATCGCCGCACGGAACTCTTGCCAGTCCTGCTCATGCGACATATAGTTAAATAAGATACTCGGATGCGCGCTTGGATCTTTTGAAGTTAGCTTGACGCGGCCTCGACTAGGCGAGCGCAATGAGCCCACATGCGCTTGGAAGCTATGCGATTTTACCGCGCTGCGGCCGTCATAACGCACCGCTAACGGTAAGAAATGATACTGAATATTAGGATGAGTGAATTTCTCATCGGTACGGATAAAACCGCCACCTTCAAACTGATTTGACGCGCCAAGGCCTGTACCCATAAATAACCATTCCGCTCCAATCGCCGGCTTATTCCACCATTTATTGGCAGGCGCAATTGAGACTGGTAGCTTACATTCGTACTGCATATACAGCTCTAGATGGTCTTGTAGGTTATTACCGACGCCCGGTAAATCTAGAATTTCAGTCACGCCCACATCTTTAAGCCATTGACCAGGACCAATCCCTGAACGTTGCAATAACTGCGGCGAGGCAATCGCACCCGATGAGACGATCACTTCACGAGACGCATAGAATTTTTTGATTTGACCTTGATGGGCGACTTTGACACCGACCGCACGCTTGCCATCGAATAAAATCACATCGGTCAATGCGCCCGTTAAAATGGTGATATTGCTACGTGGTTTTGCACGGTCAAGATAACCACGCGCGGTGGAAGCACGGCGACCATTAGGGGTTACAAAGCGATCCATCGGCCCAAAGCCTTCTTGTTGATAGCCGTTTAGATCCTCTGTACGCGGATAGCCAGCTTGCACGCCCGCTTCAATCATCGCTTCAAACAGCGGATTGACGCCAGGTTTTGAGGTGGTCATTTCAACTGGACCACCGACGCCATGATAGTCATTTTCGCCAGCGTCACAATTTTCTGACTTTTTAAAATAAGGTAAGCAGTCGAGATACGTCCAGTCCTCTAAGCCTTTGATTTTCGCCCAATCATCAAAATCGAGCGCATTACCACGGATATAGCACATCCCATTAATGAGTGACGAGCCGCCAAGCCCTTTACCGCGGCCACAGTCCATGACGCGGTTATTCATATAGGGCTCAGGGTCGGTTTTGTAGCCCCAGTTATATGTGGTGCCTTGTAGCGGCATGGCGAGCGCCGCTGGCATCTGGGTGCGAAAGTCTAAGCGATGGTCCGGACGACCCGCCTCTAATAGCAACACCTTAATGTTGGCATCTTCGGTCAAGCGCGTGGCTAGCACATTGCCTGCTGAACCTGCGCCGACGATGATGTAGTCATATTCAGGTGTGGTTGATGTCATAAAACGCTCCATAAAATTAAAAATATCCATCATTTCATAGCAGTGAAGCGGCGCGAAAAGGAAAAATGAGTCCTCACGCCTTAACTTTACTGTTTAAAAATTTTTACCGTACAACTGCTTAAAATACCGATTCAAACTTGCCAAGCTCTACTTGGATAGATTTGGTCTGCGTATAATGCTCAAGGGCTTCGATGCCGTTTTCGCGGCCAATACCAGAGTGCTTATATCCGCCCACTGGCATTTGCGCGGGCGACTCGCCCCAGGTATTTAACCAGCAAATACCAGCTTCAATCTGTGCAATCACGCGATGCGCGCGGGTCAAATCAGCGGTTACCACTCCTGCTGCCAAACCGTAATCCGTATCATTGGCACGGCGAATCACTTCTTCTTCGCTCTCATAAGTCAATATCGACATCACTGGTCCAAATATTTCTTCACGTACGATGGTCATATCATCACTGCAATCGGTAAATACCGTCGGCGCGACAAATGCACCATTGGCAAGCTCGCCTGCCGTGATACGTTCGCCGCCAGTTAATAAACGCGCGCCGCCCGCTTTACCTTGCTCGATATAGCCAAGCACTCTGTCCATATGCGGGAAGCTCACTAGCGGTCCCATATTGATATTTTCATCCATCGGATCGCCGAGTTTGATACGTTTGACACGCGTTAAGATGGCTTCTTCAAATTTAGCTTGTAAGGCTTTGGGGATAAATACACGCGTGCCATTGGTACAGACCTGACCTGTGCTATAAAAGTTCGCCATCATGGCGATATCCGCCGCCATATCGATATCGGCATCGTCGAAAATGATCAATGGTGATTTACCACCGAGCTCTAGGGTCACGTCTTTAAGCGACGATGATGCGGCGCTTGCCATGACTTTTTTACCCGTTGGTACGCCGCCTGTGAATGAGACTTTGGCGATATCAGGATGCTGGGTTAATGCTTCGCCGACTTTATAATCGCCTTGCACAACGTTAAACACGCCATCTGGTAAGCCTGCTTCGGTAAATATTTCTGCCAGTTTTAAGACGGTTAACGGCGTAACCTCTGATGGTTTAAAAATCATCGCATTACCAGCAGCCAATGCTGGCGCTGCCTTCCACATCGCAACCTGAATTGGATAATTCCACGCGCCGATACCAGCGACCACGCCGAGTGGCTCGCGGCGGGTGTAAACAAAACTGCTATCACGTAGCGGAATCTGACGACCCTCTAACATTGGTGCAAGACCCGCATAATATTCAACGACATCAGCACCAGTGACGATATCGACATACTTGGTCTCAGAAAGCGCTTTACCCGTGTCTTTGGTTTCGAGTAATGCCAGCACATCATTACGCTCGCGCAATATCGCAACCGCCTTTAATAAAATACGGCCACGCTCAACTGCGGTCATTGCCGCCCACACTTTTTGCCCTTGTTGCGCCGCTTTTACCGCTTCATCGATTTGCTCGGCAGTGGTTTGCTGAATGCTCGCCAGCACTTCACCTGTCGCTGGGTTGATATCGTCAAAGGTAGTCAGCGTTCCATCGACCGCCAGATAGCGACCGTTAATATAAGCGGTCTGCGTTTGTGTTAAGTCGATAATGTCTTGTAAATTATTTACGTTTGTCTGAGTAGTTGTCATAAGTTTTCCTTAAGGCGACTGAGGATTTATAAAAAAGCGTTCAGTCAATCATGCCGTCATAGGTTAAAGATAAAATTTTCTATGTGCGTGCCATTTATCAACACTGTTTATCAAATTTATTTGTCAAAGTCTTGCTGCGTCATTTTTATCAAGCGCGTGCGCAATGAAGCTTTGTCCGAGATATCGATACCTGAAAAGTCAGAGAGCCAAATACCGTCGGCGACCAGACGCACCATACATAGCGTTTCGCTATTATCCGTAGCAGCGTGTTTTTTTAGCTGCTCGTTTGACCATTCAGCCCAGCGTTCGCGCAGCATCCTATCTCCTAGCATCAAGACATATAGCGTGGCTTGGCTATTAAACTCGGCTTGACCTTTTTCGCCCAAACTGATGGTGGCATCGATATAAGCGCGGGTAAACGAGCCATAGCTGACTGGATCTTTTGCCATCGCTTGATTGACTTCCGCCTCAAACTTAGCCATCGCGTCATAAAACACCTCTAAGATGAGCGCGTCCTTGGTGGCAAAATGATGCATCACCCCGCCTTTGGTCACGCCGACGGCATCCGCTACCGATTGGAAGGTGACTTTAGACAAGCCCTGCTCCAAAGTGATGCGCGCTGCCTCATCAAGCAGCGCCCGCCGTATAAGCTCTGGCTGTTTTTTACGTTTATGAGCGTTTTGAGTTTCCATTTTTATCTCGATATTAGCGCGTCAGTTTAACTAAAAATAATTTGGGCTTTAAAAGAACGTGTTCTATTATTCTTGAAAAGAAGAATATTCTCTTATAAAGAAACCGTACGGTTGGTATTTTACAGAAATAAAGCAGCAATGTGAAGAGCGGATGTGCAATGAGCAGTTACAGAACATTATTTTAATAATCTTCTATATTTTATAGCTAATTATATGTAAATGGCGTCAAATCTATTTTTCAGAAAAATAGCTCTGACGCCTTTTTTATAGTGAAGCAATAGGCTATAAACCCTTTAAGACAACATTGTTAATCGTTAAAGCTAACCTTACGTACTGTTTTTTTCTACTTTAGCGCCAATGACTTTAGACAGATGACCCGTTTTGAGATAAATCGTAGCGTCGTGCGCGCCTGCTTTTATTTGCAGTTTTTCACCCACTGGCAAACGTAGCCAGCTACCGCGAGTGTAGGTTTTAGCGTCATCTGTAAGTTCAGTATCTATCAGCTCGCCGTCTAGCACCAGTATCTCAGCGCCGCCTTTGATTGTGTCGGTAAATATTGTGTCTATAAATACTGTGTCGGTAAATAGAGCTTCATTGGCCTTTAATCGCTGTAAGCTGACCTGTTCGCTGTCATCTGAGAATAACTGACAGACCTCACGATTGTCCTGTATTTGCCAATTTGCCCCATCGTTAGTATCGATAGCGACATAACGTGTTTCGGTGGCTGGCATTTGCCAAATTTTGACGAAAATGACTGCGCCATCTTTACTATAGGGCTGATGGCCAGAGTTTGGTGGATTGCGTAAGTACCAACCTGCTGGATAGTCGATATCATCTGCCGAAAAAGTTCCCGATAAAACCAAAATCTCTTCGCCGCCTGGATGCATATGATGTGGAAAATAGGACTCAGGCGCATAGCGGACGATACTGGTGGCACGGGCTTTTTCTGCGCCGACGCGGTCGAGCATGACACGCTCGACGCCGTTTTGCGGTGATGGCACCCATTGATAGTGTTCGGGTGCCAATGCTGCACGGCGAGTAAAATCTGCATTAATCAGCATAAAATAGTTTCTCGAGTTTAGATTTAATGCTGTAGATTATCCCCTGATTTACAGCGGCTGACAAACAAGACCCTGTTCTTATTATTAAAAAATCGTATTTACGCGGCTCAAAGTAAGTTTATAGCGCATAAATGCTTAACCTGAACAATCCTGCCAAGATTCTTGCTAATTATCAAAAAATTACTTTAACTGCTGCTTCTGACTTGGTATCTTGCTCTCCTTCTTTCTGTCACTACGACGTATCTTTGCCATCTTATTAAGCTAATGAGTGATTGTTAAGCCACTTTGCTGTATTAGCGCCTTCTTTATTTGTATTGGATCATATGAAACATAACCTTGAGGTGAGCGCAAATGCTCGCCGCACTCAGTATTTCCAAGTATTTTTGATGGGCGTCAGCGCCTTTATTATGAATACCACCGAATTTGTCCCCGTTGCCCTATTAAGTGACATCGCCCAAGATTTTTCAATTACCACGGCTGAGACTGGCTGGATGTTGACGCTATATGCGTGGATTGTCGCGGCGATGTCATTGCCATTGATGCTGCTCACCAGCCGCTTTGAGCGTAAAAGCTTACTTTTGGGCTTGTTTGTGGTGTTTATTGCCAGTCATGTATTATCCGTATTTGCTTGGAGTTTTGATGTATTGCTGATTAGCCGCGTGGGCATTGCGCTATCACACGCGATATTTTGGTCCATCACCGCCGCGATTGCGATACGCGTAGCACCAGAAGGCAAAAAAGCACTGGCGCTTAGTGTGCTTGCGACCGGTACTTCATTGGCGATGGTACTTGGTGTGCCATTAGGGCGCTTGGTCGGTCAATGGTTCGGCTGGCGGGCAACCTTTGGCGGTATTGGCGTGATTGCTTTTATCGTCTTTCTCTTGCAAGCTAGGCTATTGCCAACGCTACCGAGTATGTTTGAAGGCTCGTTTAGAAAAATTCCAGAATTGCTCAAAAACCCATTATTGGTCTGTTTGTATTTGCTTATTTTACTGGTCTTTACCGCTCACTATACCGCTTATTCTTATATCGAACCTTTTATGCGCCAAGTCGGTGCTATTAGTGAAAATTCAGCTACTTTTATACTGCTCCTGTTTGGTATCGCTGGGATTGCGGGCAGTGTGATATTCAGCCGCTGGGGTGATCGTTTTAATACCAGATTGATGCTGATATCGATCATATTAATGCTGCTATCTATGCTAGTGCTATTGTTTGCCGTGACCTCCATCTGGGCACTGAGTTTCATTGCGTTACTGTGGGGCGCGGCGCTGATGCTGCTGATTATCTCTATGCAAGCCAAAGTCATTATGGTTGATGTCACTGCCCAAGACATGTTGATGTCGATGTTCTCAGGGATTATTAACTTAGGCATTGGCGCAGGTGCGCTATTCGGTGGTTATGCAGTGACGCATATTTCCATATCAAGTGTCGGCTATGTCGGCGCCGCTATCGCTGGTGTGTCGCTGCTCTTGATGTTATTTATGATAAAGCGCTTTCCCGAATTAAGCAGAAGACTTGGTTAATTAGAAGGCTTGGATAGCTAAAAACTTGATAGTAAATAAGCATAAAAAATGCCAGCCACTTAAATGGGCTGGCATTTTGCTGTTTGCTTTATTAAAAATACCGAGTAAGCCGTTTATTTAATAATCCACTTTACCGCGCAAGGCTTTTGTTTTGCCGCGCTGAGTTTTTTCATCAACGCGTTTACGTTTGGCATTTCTACTAAGTTTGGTCGGCCTGCGAGTTTTATTGACATGAGTGGCTTGAATAATAAAGCTTTGCAGCCGCTCAAGCGCATCAATTCGATTGCGTTCTTGGGTACGA
>NZ_DAINDI010000002.1:48493-50350 GCF_036731945.1 Psychrobacter sp. | reverse complement strand
GCGCTTTAATAATAAGTACGCCTTCTTTGGTGATTCGGCTGTCTTTACTGTCCAATAAGCGCTGCTTAATGACATCGCTCAAGCTTGAAGCATGAATATCAAAACGCAGATGAATCGCAGAGGACACTTTATTGACGTTTTGCCCGCCTGCCCCTTGCGCGCGTATGGCGCTAATGTCCACTTCGCTGTCATTCAGACTGATATTATTGCTGATAAAAATCATAAAACACTTTTATAAATGATTAATAGATAAGGTTAATGATAAAGCATTCGCAGTTAACACGCTACTTGCCCGCTTAATAGCGGTCAAAACGTCATATTTTTTAACCTCTATAATCCGCAATTTGTCGGGTAAACCTTATAAATGTTATCGTTTGACGTTGCTGTGTCTATCCTCTGTCTATAAAGCGTAAGCCTGCGCAGGGTTTTGATTTTAAGGTGATAGGATGACGTTAAGCAGACACGATATTAAAAGAACACCGTATTAAATAAATACGGTATTGTTGAATCAAAGCGTTGATGAGCTGATTTTAGTCAAAGGAATAAGCGTTGTATGACAACCAATAGTAAGAAATCTAATCATAAAAAATCTAACACTTCTCTCAAAAATCACAACCTTGCCGCTGATGAAAGCATTCAGGTCAGGGGCGCACGAGTGCATAACCTCAAAAATGTCGATGTGGATTTACCGCGTAATGCGTTGGTTGTTTTTACTGGCATATCAGGTTCAGGCAAGTCATCACTGGCATTTGGTACCTTGTTTGCTGAGTCGCAACGGCGCTACCTTGATTCGGTATCGCCTTATGCACGGCGCTTGATTGACCAAGTTGGCGAGCCTGATGTCGATTCGATAGAAGGCTTGCCGCCCGCCGTCGCCCTGCAACAGCAGCGCGGTACGCCGTCGGTACGTTCATCAGTTGGTAGCGTGACGACGATTTCAAATGGTCTGCGTATGTTGTACTCGCGAGCGGGCGAATACCCTGCTGGGCAAGATATGCTGTATGCCGATGCCTTTTCGCCAAATACGCCAGAAGGTGCTTGCCCTACTTGCTCAGGTATTGGCCGCGTGTTTGAGGTCACAGAAGATTTGCTCGTGCCTGACAAGACAAAAACCATTCGAGAACGCGCCATTGCTGCTTGGCCACCAGCATGGCAAGGGCAAAATCTGAGCCGGATATTGACCACACTGGGCTACGATATCGACAAACCTTGGGATACCTTGCCCAAGGAAACCCGCGATTGGATTTTATTTACCGATGAGACCCCAGAAGTGCCCGTTTACCCAGAGTACAATCTCGAGCAAGTACGCGAGGCGATTAAAAAAGGCGAAAAACCCAATTATAAAGGCACCTATGCCAGCGCAAAAAATTTCGTCTTACATTCTTTTGCTACGACCCAAAGTCCACGTACCAAAAAACGCGTGGCGCAGTTCATGCAAATTTCAGAATGCCCAAGCTGCCATGGCAAAAAACTCAAAAAAGAATCGCTGTCGGTTAAATTTGCAGGGCTTGATATTGGCGAGTTATCACAATTAACCTTAACTGAACTGGCGCTAAAACTTCACGACGCTGCCAATAAAAAACTCAGCGATGATATGCCCGATCGTGAAAAAGCCATCGTCGCCAAGCGTATTGCCAGCGACATTTTATCGCGTGTAGAAGCGTTAACCAGACTTGGGCTAGGTTATTTATCACTTGAACGCACCACACCTACCTTATCGCCTGGCGAGCTACAGCGCCTAAGACTTGGCACCCAAATTCGCTCTAAACTATTTGGCGTGGTTTATGTGCTCGATGAACCGTCCGCTGGCCTGCATCCTGCCGATACTCGGGCGCTATTAGGCGCTCTAGATGAACT
>NZ_DAINDI010000002.1:12990-48459 GCF_036731945.1 Psychrobacter sp. | reverse complement strand
ATTCGCCACGCCGATTGGATAGTCGATGTTGGACCAAAAGCGGGCAGTCATGGCGGTGAAATCATGTATAGCGGCCCTGTCGAAGGATTGCGAGATGTATCTATTTCTTACACAGGGCAATATCTTTTTAGTAAAGACACAGCAACTCAAAAGTTAAAAACCGAGCAACCAAGACGACCTACTCATTGGCTAAAACTTGCTAATATCGAGCGTAATAATTTACAAGGGCTAGATGTGGCATTTCCTTTAGGGGTATTAACCACAGTAACGGGCGTTTCAGGTTCGGGAAAATCGAGTTTGGTCAGTCAAGCGTTTGTTGAACTGGTCTACAATGCGCTTGGGCAAAAAACTGTGATTGAAGCGCCCACCGATGAAGCGGCTTTACTGGAGCAAGAACAAGAAACGCCAATAGGTGGAGAGATAGTCAGTGGTATGGAATATATAAAACGCTTAGTCACCGTTGACCAAAAAGCCATCGGGCGCACACCGCGCTCAAATCTGGCCACTTATACTGGACTGTTTGACCATGTGCGCAAATTATTTGCCACCACCAAAGAAGCAAAAGCAAGGCACTATGATGCCGGACGTTTTTCATTTAACGTTAAAAAAGGACGTTGCTCAAATTGCGAAGGCGTCGGTTTTGTCAGCGTTGAGCTACTATTTCTGCCGAGTGTTTACTCGCCTTGCCAAGTGTGCCATGGTCAGCGCTACAATGACGAAACCTTAGAAATTACTTATCAAGGTAAAAATATCGCTGAAGTACTCGATTTGACGGTCGAAGCGGCTTCTGAATTTTTCATTGATGATGCCCCAATCATGCGCGCCTTAGATGCCTTGCTAAAAGTTGGGCTTGGCTACCTAAGGCTTGGACAACCAGCGACCGAGTTGTCTGGTGGCGAAGCACAGCGCATCAAGCTTGCCACCGAACTGCAGCGTACCCAGCGCGGCGATACGCTGTACGTGCTCGATGAACCAACGACTGGCCTCCATCCTTCTGATGTCGCAATGCTGATGGCGCAGTTAAATGGGCTGGTTGCAACCGGTAATACAGTGATTATGGTTGAGCACGATATGCAAGTCGCGAGCAACAGCGATTGGATTATCGATATGGGCCCGGGTGCTGGCGATGAAGGTGGTCTTATTGTCGCCGCGGGCACGCCTAAAGAGGTGGCGAAATCCAAAAAAAGTCGCACTGCGCCTTTTTTATTGAGTTAGTATTAATATAGTAATGCAAGAAGTAAAATGGCTGAATAAAAATATCAATATAAAAAAACCGCATCACTATTAAAGTCATGCGGTTTTCTATTTTTAAACATCGGTTTTTTAAACATGCATTGCTAACTAAGCAAGCATACCACCATCGACGACCACCGTCGCACCCGTGGTATAACTTGAAGCGTCAGAGACTAGGTACAACACCGTGCCTGCCATCTCATCAGGATTAGCCACGCGCCCTAACGGAATGGCATGTAGCGCCATCTTTAAGACTTTATCATTGGTGGTTAAGGCCGAAGCAAACTTGGTATCGGTTAACCCTGGCAGCAGCGCATTAACGCGAATGTTTAAGGGACCACATTCTTTGGCAAAGGCTTTAGTCATGCTAATCACCGCCGCTTTAGTAATTGAATAGATACCTTGCTTATCACCCGCGACCAAGCCATTGACCGATGCCGTGTTTAAAATCACTCCGCCGCCCTGCTCGCGCATCATCTTACCCGCCGCCGTCGACATAAAGAAATAACCGCGAATATTGACCTCCACAGTTTTATCAAAAGCGGCTAAATCGGTATCTAGAATATGGCCATAGTAAGGATTTGCAGCAGCGTTATTGACCAAGATATCAATTTGACCGAATTCGCTTTTGATATGCTCAAAAATCGCCTCAATCTGCGCCATATCGCCGACATGGCAAGCAAAGGCACTGGCTTTATGACCATCAGCGATGATGCTATCCGCGACCGCTTGGCATGCGTCAATCTTACGGCTAGAGACAATCACATGCGCGCCTCTTGACGCTAATAAGCGCGCAATAGATTCGCCAATACCACGGCTAGCACCGGTAACCAAAGCAATCTTGCCTGTTAAATCAAATAAATCTTTCATCATTATTCCTTATATTTTTAAATATTTTAATAAATACTTTTGATGTTAAGCCAACATGCCGCCATCAAGGGTAAAGGCATGACCATTCATAAAGCTACTTTCATCACTCGCCAGCCATGCAATGGCGCCAGATACTTCATCGACATCTCCCAAACGGCGCATTGGGCTGGCTTTGATGGTCGCTTGCTGGGCGCGCTCGTCCATTTTTGCCATGGTATTACGCACCATCGGCGTATCGATAAAGCTTGGACAAACGGCATTGAAGCGAATATTGACGCGCGCATATTCATGAGCAGCAGATTTGGTCAGCCCCATTACGCCATGCTTAGCAGCGCTATAAGCTGACAATAAAGGCGCAGAACGCAAACCAGCAATGGAGGCCACATTAATCACATGACCACCGCCATTGGTCGCCATGCAAGCAACAGCAGCGCGCATACAATGCCAGACGCCTTTTAGATTAACCGCAATATTACGATCAAAATCCTCATCGCTTAGCTCGTGCATTGGCGCTGGCTTATGGTCAATACCGGCATTATTGATCACCACATCAAGACCACCAAGCGTTTCCATGGCAAAGACAAATAAGGCACGTACTTCATCGCCACTCGTCACGTCGACTTTTTTAAAGACGATACTGTTGCCCGCGTCTTGCCCTTGCTGAGCAACGCCTGCGCCCATCTCTTCTGCCAAATCGCCAATGACGACTCTCGCGCCGCGACTGGCGAGCAGTAGCGCACTGGCAGCGCCAATGCCAGACGCGCCGCCGGTGATTAAAATACGTTTACCAGTGACGTCTGATGCAATTCCATTTGTATTCAATGTCATGATTTATCCCTCTACTTTAAGTACCAGTTTGCCGAAGTTTTCACCTTTAAAGAGCATCATCAAGGTATCTGGGAACGTCTCGATACCTTTGACGATATGGTCTTTTACTTTAATATCGCCTGATTGAATCCAGCCAGCAATGTCTTTCATCGCCGTCGGGTATTCTTTGATATTATCAAAGACGACGATGCCTTCCATACGCGCACGGTTGACCAACAACGACAGATAATTTGATGGCCCTTTGACTTCTGTGGTGGTGTTATATTGGCTAATCGCACCGCAAATTACGATACGGGCATGCAAATTAATTTGCGTCAGCACATCATTTAAAATATCGCCACCGACGTTGTCAAAAAAGACATCGACGCCGTTTGGACAGGCCTGTTTTAAGCCTTTTTTCACATTTTCATTTTTATAATCTACCGCCGCATCAAAACCTAGCTCATCGACTAAAAATTTACACTTCTTAGCACCACCAGCGATACCGACGACGCGACAACCTTCGAGTTTGGCAATTTGCCCAACTAAGCTACCAACCGCGCCCGCAGCGCCAGAAATAACCACAGTCTCGCCAGCTTTTGGTGCGCCGGTTTTTAATAAACCAAAGTAGCCCGTCATGCCTGGCATACCGAGCACGCCCAAGTAATAAGACAATGGCGCAAGGCTTGGATCGACTTTATGTAGCCCTGTACCATCGCTGACTGCATAGGACTGCACGCCGTTATGACCTACGACATAATCGCCAACAGCAAACTTCTCATGCTTACTTTCAATGACTTTACCCACCGTTCCTGCACGCATTACCTCGCCAATCTGTACGGGCGGTATATAAGATTTTGCATCGTTTAGCCAACCACGCATTGCAGGATCCATCGAAATATATTCAATTTTTATCAGCAGCTCACCATCTGCGATAGTCGGCAGTTTTGACTCACTGTAATCCCAAGTCTCGGCACTCGGTGCGCCAACTGGTCTTGCTTTTAAGCGCCATTGTTTATTAATCTGTTTGTTATCAGCTGTCATTATTTATTCCTTTAAAATTGTATAAAAGTTATTGGTATCGTTTGCTCGAAAATCGTTTGTTTAAAATAAGATAAAGATAGTAAGGAGCGTTATGCTGGTATAATTCTTTCTCGCTTGCTGTGCGCTTTGCACTCCAGAGGCTTCGAAAAATTTATCCCAGCATCACTTTTAGCATCCTATTAATAGATATTGTTATGGTGAAAACTTACCAAACAGTCTCTTAAAACCATTCTGCTTGCATATTGGTACAGACCGCATTGTCATTATTTAGCAGCTCAATATCGCGATTGATTAACGGCAATTCCCAGTCGATAAAGTATTTTGCCGCTTGGATTTTGCCATGATAGAAGTTTTGCTTATCAACGTCGGCCGTATCATTTAATAGTTGTTCCGCTTTACTCGCTTGGCGAATCCAAATCCAACTGACCACGATAGAGGCAAAGATATTCATCAAGGCCTGCGCATTACCCGTCAGCGTTAGTGCTTTTTCCGTTTGCAGGATTTTACTTAAATGCACCAATACTTCATGCAAATGACCCATATAAGGCATCAATTTACCGGCAAGTTTGGCAGTCTCGGGTGTACTGATACTTTCTAAGTCTTGAGTAATTTCACGTTTTAAAATTTGAATACCAAGACCTTTGTTTTGCCATAACTTACGGAATGACAAATCTAGTGCCTGAACGCCATTTGTGCCTTCATGAATGGGATTGAGACGGTTATCACGCCAAAACTGCTCGGCTTGATATTCACGTGTATATCCTGCGCCGCCCAATACTTGGATACCTAAATCATTGGCTTTTGGACCGTATTCAGACGGCCATGCTTTTAGTACTGGCGTCAGCAGGTCTAGCAACTCTGTCAATTCATTTTTTAACGTGGCATCTTCACAGGTATTGATACGGTCAATCAGATTTGAGCCATATAGACAGAGTGAAATACCGCCCTCGCTATAGGCTTTTTGCGCCAGCAGCATGCGCTTAACGTCACCATGCTGAATGATTGCCGTTGCCGCATCTTCAGGCTTATTATTCGGTGCGATTCTGCCCTGCGTTCTGTCTTTGGCATAATCGAGCGAATACTGATAACCGCGATAGCCAATCATCGCTGCACCAAAGCCAACTGCGATACGCGCTTCGTTCATCATTTTGAACATATAGCGCAGGCCAAAATGCTCTTCACCGATAAGATAGCCGTGACAATCGCCTGCATCGCCAAAACTTAACGCCGTAGAAGTTGCGCCGCGATAGCCAAGTTTATGAATAAGTCCAGTTAAATGGACGTCATTACGCTCGCCGACTGATAAATCATCGTTTAAACGATACTTGGGTACGGCAAATAACGAAATACCTTTAACGCCAGCGGGTCCACCCGGCACTTTGGCTAATACCAAATGCACGATATTGTCAGACAGTTCGTGATCGCCTGCTGAGATATAAATCTTGCTGCCTTTGATACGGTATGATCCGTCTTCTTGTTTCACGGCAGTGGTTTTGATATCGGCAAGCGACGAGCCTGCATGTGGTTCTGTTAATGCCATGGTGCCAGTGAATTCACCGGTTAGCATACGCGGCATAAAGGCATTTTTAATCTCATCACTGGCGAAATGAGAAATGACATTAATCGCCGCCGTGGTTAAAAACGGATAAGCGGTGGTCGATGGGTTGGCTGCCATAAAATAGCCTGCTACCGCCGTCATCACGGTTTCGGGTAATTGCATGCCGCCATCGTCAAAACTATAACGACCCGCGATAAAGCCCGACTCGCGAAAGGCATCAAAAGCAACCTTTACGTCGTCTATCATGCTGACTTTTTTGCCGTCAAACTGCGGCTCGTTTTTATCCGCCACGGGGTTGTGCGGTAAAAACAAATCGGTGGCGATTTTATTGGCAGTGCCTAATACCGCATCAAAAGTTTCACGGCTATGTTCTACAAACTTTGCATGCTCGGTTAAATGCTCAACCCCCAATACATCGTAAAGTTGGAACGGTAATTCAAAGTCGTTGATCAGTGTATCTGCTGCCATAGTCATTTTCCTATTATGATAATGATAAATAAGCGGTGATGAATAAGTGATGCATTGATATTAATCTAATTTATCGCCTTACCGTATTGTCATTTATGACATAATTATGGTCAAATAAGACAAAAATGATAGGCAAATTTGGGAAAAACTGCTAATAAACTGACATTTTAAATACGTCTTTTCATAGGAAATTACACAATCATGCCCTACTTCAAACCTTTTAAAGTCATCATCGTTGGCTTCGATGGCGTGCTTGGCAGCGCTTTGACGGGCGCGTTAGATTTATTTTCGTTTACCGGAGTGAGTTGGCAGCGCTTTTTGGATGAAGAAGTAGAACCAAGGTTTAACGTGCAAATTGCCAGTCTTGGCGGCGTTGATATCAGATGTAGCAACCGCTTAATCATGCAAGCGCATGGCGATATTCAGGAAGTCACAGAGTGCGACTTACTATTAATTCCAACGATTGGCGATTCCATCGATAAAGTCTTGAGTCAAAATAGCGCTCTAATTCCGCACATTAAGCGACTGGCAAATACCAAAGCTGATATCGCCAGCAATTGCAGCGGCGCTTTCTTTTTAGCAAAGGCAGGCTTGCTCGATGGCAAAATAGCGACAACCCATTGGGGCTATGCCAGTAAGTTTAAGGCAGATTTTCCATTGGTTGATTTACAAGAAAACCAGTTTGTCACTCACTCAAAGAACCAATCAAAAGAACAATCTGGCAATATATTTTGTGCGGCGGGTGGTAGTGCATTTTACGACTTGGGGTTGTTATTAATCGAGCGTTATTGCGGGCGTGAAATTTCTACCCAAGTGGCAAAAACTCAGATTATTGATAGTAAACGCGGTAATCAAAACAGCTATACTAATGTGACATTGCATAAACCGCATGCAGACCAGCTGGTTCAGCAAGTACAAGAATTTATCGAGGAAAATTTTAGGCAAGCGATACAGGTGAACCAGTTAGCAGACATGGTCAATATCACCCCGCGCACGTTAAACAGACGCTTTCAAGCCGCCGTTACGATGCGCCCGATTGAATATATTCAAGCAGTGCGTATTGAGCAGGCAAAACGTCTATTAGAATCAGGCGATGTCACGATAAAATCGCTGGCGCAACAAGTCGGCTATGATGATATCTCGTCATTTACGCGGCTGTTTAAACGCGCGACTGAGCTGACCCCAAAAGAATATCAGGATAAGTTTTCGCGATTGGCGATTTAACTTGATAGTAGACTTTTTAGAAGTCATACGTGGCTGCAATAAATTTATCACAGCAACAATTTTTATATCATTCATTGGATATAAAAACGATACAGCGAGATGAAACGTTGTTTTTTGCAGCCTCTGTCGGCGTAGGCACAGCACGCAAGAAAAACAACGTTTCATTAAGCGACTTGATAGCTACGTATCTGATTTATTTGGATTCAACTATAGACCTAATTTTTATTGCCACAAGCCTTCGACATGAATCGCATCAGATCGAATCGTTGGATAATCGCTAAATACCAATTGATAGCCACCAACTGTATTGGCACTAATCTGACACCTCGCGCCAAGTGGAAAGCTGTGCTTTTGTCCAATATGACCAAAGCGCATGCCGCTATAAATCGGCAATCCTGTCAGCTGATGCAATTGACGAATCACGGTGGCGACATCATAACGCTTATCATAACTGTCCTCACCACTACCCGATAACGCACCAAATACAATCGCTTGCTGACCTTTAAACACCCTTGCCAAATACAAATCATATAGCATGCGCTCGATGCGGTAAGATTGCTCGCCGACGTCTTCTAAAAATACGATACCATCTTTGATCCGTGGTAAGTACTCACTCCCTGCCAGTGCCGATACTACGCTGAGATTGCCGCCCCAAATGGTGCCAGTTAAGGTTTTAGGTTCAGTGTTTGTCAAAATACTGGGTAAATTTACACTGGTTAAAGACGCATCTGCTATATTAATCGTCAAATTAGAATTGGTTAATGCTTCTACGAATTGGCGACAGCTGACTTGATCCGGTTTGGTTTTGCCAAACTCGCTATAAAGCATTGGCGCCGCAAGCGAGCTCATGCTACCTTTTGCCAGTAGCGCACACTGGATCGCCGTCACATCGCTAAAGCCCGCCAGTATCGTACCGCGCTCCTTCATAATACGCCCAAGCGTTGACCAATCCACCATTGGTAATACTCGCACTGCACCGTAGCCACCACGTACCCCAAGTAGCAGTTTAGGTGCTTTTATCGCACCCGTAGCGATGTTTTGCAAGTCACTGGCACGCTGCGAATCCGTACCCGCAAAGCGCAAATACTGCCGTTTGGTAATTGCCGGATTATCCACTTTAAAACCCGCGCAGGCTAAACGCTCTAACGCCAACTCATTACGTTCGTCACTACCACCGACATTAGAGCTAGCAAAAAGCCGCGTTTCAATCGTTGGGACGATACATCTTGCTTGCGCTGGTTGTGCCTCACCTTTAAAAGACAAATGCTCATCTGAAAACGCTGTTGGTAAATCATCCTTGGTAAGCTGCGTACCGCTATCTTGCTCAATAGCATTTGTAGCCAACGCCCGAGTGATATTTTGCGTCGCTAGAAGCCCTGCTCCGGCACCAATACCAACGTGACGTAAAAACTGGCGACGATTTAACTTGGATGATATCTTAGTCATGATGCTACCTTTTTTACCGTTTAATTGCTGCTTACCCTAGCAACCATTATTGAAACAAAGCGCGTATTATAACGCAGGTTGGGATACTATTTAGTACTCGAGCAGTATAGAACGCTTAAGTCAGGAGCATTTGGCATTTTAATAGACAACAAAACGATACAGAGTTACTTGCCGTCTTATTTGGCTACAGACCCGACTCTTGCTATAGTAAAACGCGTTGAACAACAAACAATAATGATAGATATAAAAGGATTATAAAGATGGCTGAGCAAGAAAGTGCAAAAGAGAAAGACAATAAAAGTCTGATCGATAGTATTAAAATCATCTTAGGTAAAGAAGATAAGCTGAAGGATCAAATCGAAAAAGAAAAAGGTCTTGAGAGTTATGCTAAGGATTTGCTACTGCTGATGAGCTTAGTCAAAGACTACTATAAAGGCAACTATCGCAATATCCCTTATAAAACCATTTCAGCAGCCGTCGTTGGTCTGCTTTACGTGATCAACCCTATCGATATCATTCCTGACTTTATCCCCTTTATCGGTCATATCGATGACGTCTTGGTGCTCAGATTTTGCCTGAAACTCATGGAAAAGGATTTGGCAAAATACAAAAGCTGGAAAGATGAACAAACAGTGTCGAAAGATGAAACTTCAAAGCCTAGCGATAAAAAGGTGGAGGATAAAAGTAAAAGCTTAAAGAAAACAGATAAATAATCTGGTAAGCAATTCTATAAAAAACACGGACAATGACGCATGCACTGACCGTGTTTTTTATAGGCCTAAAATAGAAACCTTTTAAATGTATTTAAGCACTCAGCCTTTTAATTTTTTATTAATCAGGCACATCATAGCTTGGCTTTTCTGGATTTAGACCAAACGAATACACAAAGGTTCCTATAAGGCTATTAATGATAATAAATGGCAAATCAATAGCGACATGGCCGAGTAAATAGCGACCGATGAGCCACGACACAATCAGCATAATTATGAAAAATGCGCCGAGATAGCCCAAGATAGTGGGATGTTTGAGATGATAAGGCTGCTCAGGTTTTGGCTTTTTATCCAGGATATAAGTTCTTACTGCCCAACCGGCCGCGTAACAAAATCCGCCTAACACCACATAACTAAAAAAATTCATATTGCCCGACTCTGATTAGAGGTTTATTTATCATAAATACTGCTTTATAAAGGCCAATTACATACTGTCATTGACGTTATCAAACACAATATTAGCGTGAGGATTGGCTAAGATATCGGTATTAACGTCATCACATTCGACGCGATAAATAGTATTGGCACCGCGATAAATATAAGACAAGTACTCACTATCTAGTAGCGGATCGATATTGGCATAAACAGGCTTCACATGCGCCAACACCAGCACTCTATCTGGACGACCAATCACCGCGTCGACATTATCAGGGTCGATAGAAAAATACGTCGGGATATCACTTTTTGCAAGCACTTCTAACGGTTCAGCGTCATCCCAAACGCGCTTAGCGCTGGCCGGCTCTTTCATTTGCATGACCCAGCCGCCGCCCTGTTGGCTGACTTTTATTTGCGCTGGCTCATCATGACTGACCGTGTAGCAGCCTGCAAATATGGATAAATCCGCTGGCGCCTCAGATTTTTTGGCATCAGCTGGCGTATTACTGTCATTACAGGCACTCAAAAACAGCGCGCTACTTGCCATTAGAGCGATCATTAAAGGCGTTAATTTTTTATTAAAAACACTCGAGCTTACGGACATCATCGATTTATCCTGCATTGGTACATAAAAGCTTATATTGTGCATATTGCGCTAAGGCATGCCCGTACAATCAAAGCTATTTTAACAGAAAACGGCAGCGTTACCGCTATGATATGTGCTTTTGCCCTTTTATGCTTTTTATTCCTAGCAGTCACTGATAGATAAGCGACCATAAACAAGCAAGATTTGTTATACTCAACCCTAAAATAGACGGTGCTAGCTTGCATAAAATCAACGCTAGAAACCCTCTTTGCTCGATGTTTATTACTTATTAGGCTCATACTTTTTTATGTCAGAAAACTCTATTTCAGCGCGTTCATTTAATACGAGCAATCCGCTTGCTGCCAAAGCAAATACGACGGTTGCTTATACCGACGGCGCTTGTAAAGGCAATCCAGGTGCTGGTGGTTGGGGCGCGCACTTAATATTTAGCGATGGGCAAACGCAGGATTTGTACGGCGGTGAAAAAGTAACCACCAATAATCGCATGGAGCTGATGGGTGCGATACAAGCATTGACCCATAGTCCGCGTGAGCAGACCCTTGAGATTTGGACAGATTCAAGCTATGTGAAAAAGGGTATCACCGAGTGGATTGAAGGCTGGAAAAAACGCGGCTGGAAAACGGTCAGCAAAAAACCGGTCGCCAATCAAGACCTTTGGCAACGATTAGACGCGCTTTGCCAGCAGCGCGATGTCGCTTGGCACTGGGTGAAAGGTCACGCCGGACACGCAGGCAATGAAAAAGCGGACGAGCTAGCAAACTTGGGCGTGACGTCTAGCAGTGAAGATTTGAAAACGGCTAGCTTGCAAGATGCGGCTAAAAAAAAAGACCGACTGATGGCTGATAATAAACAGAGTCTGAGCGATGATTGGTTAAAGTTTGATCCATTAGGCTTTGATATGATAGATGATGAGCTTGATGAGTCGCTATTAGATAGTCGAAATCTTACTGACGATATGGTAAATACAATATCAAATACAATGGCAAACACAGATATGTTAGTAGAAGAGAATCACAGTCCGTATAATGCTAGTGAACCCATGAGAAATACTGTTATGTCAGATATAGATACGAATATGGATACTGAAGTAGAAACTAAAACGGAAGCTCGCATAGAAGACACGGACACACCGATATTCGATGGTGACACCAGCCGAGCCAATCCGCATTTTATACCCTTGCTACCCAAACCTATCCACCGTTATGAATCTGACCGCCAGCTTATTATGGATACGGAGACCACAGGTCTTGATCCAATGAAGGGCGACCGCATTATTGAGGTCGGTATCGTAGAGTTAGTCGGGCGTAAATTTACTGGGGAAAAACTGCACGTCTACATCAATCCGCAGCGCGGTATGGATGAGGAAGTGATTCGTATTCACGGAATCTCTGAGGCGTTTTTAACCGATAAACCAACCTTCGATCAAGTGGCTCAATCGCTGTACGACTTTATGGACGGTGCCGAAATCATCGCTCATAACGCTACCTTTGATATGAACTTCTTAAATATGGAGTTTGCCAAAGTTGGCATGCACGACTTTGCTGAACGCGTACGGGTGACTGACTCACTGATGATGGCAAAACAGCAATATCCGGGGCAAAAAAATACCCTAGATGCTCTGGTTCGCCGCCTAGATGTCGGTAAGCAAGACCGTACTTTCCACGGCGCGTTACTTGACTCGGAGATTTTGGCGGAAGTTTATCTGGCGATGACCGGCGGGCAAGTCACGCTGGCGATTGAGGAAGATACCCAAGCCGATGGCGGACATACTGCCCATGCAAACTTTGCCGATTTGGCAGCTTTATTGCTCGAGTCAAGCAGTAATGAGAGCGCCAATCAAAGCTGGTATGCGTCGCTTGCGGACGATTATCCTGCGCTTAAAGATAAAATGTAATCCGTGAAGCATAAGTCATTAAAACGGTTTTTTATATGGACATAACGCCTTATACTGACCGTTAAGTAAGTAAATCTTGATTGTTATGCCGATAAGCGTTAAAACCTTATTTATAGACATTTTCGAATGCTCATCTAAACCTTTGCTATTTTCATCAGTACGTCATGGAAAAAAACAACTATGAATCCTTCTACACAAATGAAATTAACTGCCCCGACCTTGAGTGTGACTGATTTTAACCTACCATCGCTGCATTTATTGCACGATGAAATTAAGGTTATTTTAAAAGATACTGAAATTCATTTGGGCGAATTTAATGATGATGATAGCCAAGCGCCTTTATTATTAGACTCCATTATTGTCCTAAAACAGCTGTCTTGTATTTTTCAGCTGATATCTTCGGTCGGGGCAGAAGTGCTCAATAACGCCATCGTCAATGGCTTGCAAAAACTTTATGACAGCCGTGATAATAATGATAATGCTTTAATTATGGATTTATCAGAAGCCATTATGACGCTTGATCGTTATATTGAATTTATTTTGCTGACCGAATCGGTAGAGCCGACTTTACTCCTGCCTATCATCAATAAACTCAATGCTCATGGGCAAGCAGCACCGATCGATGCCGATTATTTTGCCGCGTTTGGTCATAGCAGCGTCATTATTGCCAACCCAGAAAACAATTTTCAACCGCTTAACGAGCTCAATCTTGATAGCGAATTATTAACTTATGCTTATCGTAGTGGACTTGGCGTTGCCTTATTAAATCAAGACGGTAAGGTAAGCGAGGATGAGCAGCAAAAGCTCGATGCGATGTCGGCAGCGTGCGCCTTGATAGCAGCAAATACCAACAGCCTGTTTTGGCAAGCAGCCACCGCTGCCGTTACGGATATTGCCAGCATTTTGCCGCTAAGCTTAAGCCAAAAACACACGCTTATTTATTTAGAGCAGCAGTTTCAAAGCTATCTGCCAGTAATGGACACGCGCTTTGCGCACTTGGTCAGCTTTGCTTGCCAGCGCGATACCAAAGAAGCTCAAACGCTGCGTGAACTATATGCCGCCAATCAATTGGAAGACTCACAGCGCAAACAAATGGCGCAGTTCTTATTTGGACCCAATCGTGCTTTAACCGATACCTTAAACACCATTATTCAAGCGCAAATTAACACCATCAAAGAAAATGTCGATAGCTACGCACGCGGTGATTCTATCAACCCTGTCGATATGCAAACCTCGCAAATTACCGAGCAGCTGACTGAGCTGCGTTCAGCTTTTCAGTTATTAGGTCTGGCAAATGCTGCAAACAGTCTCAATGCTGCCGCAGAAGCGGTGAAAAAATGGCGCGCGCCTACCCCAGAAGATTTTGACCATTTATTACTCGCTTTGATGCACGCAGAAAACGCCACTATCGCCATGGCAGAGATGCATACTCCAGGGGCAATCTATTTACCTTTGAATAATCCGCATATCTCATTGCATCAGCTGAATACTGCCTATGATACCTTGATACAAGAAAGTCGTACGGCGATTGCCAGCGCCGAACAAGCGATCACCGATTATTTGGCTGAGCCTGAGCGCGACGTATTAAATATTCAAAATATTCCTGAAATGCTGCGTCAAGTGTCAGGTGCGGTGCGCTTTTTACAGCTGCCAACACCCGCCAGTATGCTTAGCCAATTGGCAAGTTATTTACAGCAGCGTATCACTAATGGCTCACGTCTAGATGATGGCACTTTGGCTTATATTGCCGATGTCATTATGGCCGTTGACCATCATTTAGATGGCTTTGAAAACAATCGCCCGGTCAGTAAGCAAGCGTTAGATGTCGGGCAACAAAGCTTAAGCCAACTGCTTGCGGCGTAATTTTAGTGTACTAGATAGGTGGTGGCCTGTGCAGGTTGAGTTACCACAGTCGGATATCGATAACTCAGCGTTAAACACTCATGACACTCATAGCACGCAGCCAACTGATCAAGTTGGACGCGTCACGCTATTTGAAAGCTTAGCGCCGACTCATTGGTTACCTAATGATGCTAGCCGTCAAAATGAAGATAGTTTGGTCGAAGTTGATGCTAATGCTTTTACGGCAAAAGCTACCATAGCGATGACTTATGATTATGCGATAGCTCATCATGTTACGTTGCCTAAAATCTTAGAACATACCGAGGTAGAAAGCCACGGTTTAACAAACAATAATAAAGAAAAAAATACTTTAGGTAATGACAAGTGTGCTTTTATTGCTTATCGTCTGCTTATTACACAGCTGCCATTTGCCTTGTCTGACCAACTTAGCCAAGCTATACAGTTGTTACGCTGGCAAGCAGACACGCAGTTTTGTAGTCGCTGCGCTACCCCAGTCGTCTCTGCTGCGCACGGTGAGCGTGCGATGGTCTGTCCTGTTTGCCGCTTACGCCAATATCCACGCGTGCAGCCGTGTATCATCACCGCTATTACCCGACCCAATCCGCAAACCGGCGTCATGCAAATTTTATTGGCGCACCATCATCGTTATGGACAACAAAAAACCCCTCAGCAAGCACTACAATATGGTTTGATTGCCGGTTTCGTAGAAGTCGGTGAAAGTTTGGAACATGCCGTGGTACGCGAAGTGGCAGAAGAGGTAAATATTAGCCTCAAAGATATTCGCTATGTCAGCAGTCAACCTTGGCCGTTTCCGTCTAATTTGATGCTCGGCTTTCGGGCGGCGCATGCGGGTGGTGACATCGTCATACAAGAAGACGAGCTGTCACACGCCGATTTCTTTGACTTGACAAATTTACCAAAAATACCGTTTAAAGGCAGTATTGCTTATGCGCTGATTGCGCAAATTGCTCATGAACAAGGCATCTCACTCTAATTGATATTTAATTTATAAGACCAAGATGCCTTTTATTAAATATCAATGCCCTTAATAAATAACGCTATTACCCTATTTTTTCATATTAGCACTTAGTACTAATATAAAGGTTTTACATTAAATGCAAAGCACTACCAGTAACAACAGCACTCTTATCCGTCTCACCAATTTGCCTATCTTGTTCGATAGCTTGGACATAGAGCGCTTGCCTGCCGCAACCCAAGCAAAGATTGCGCGTATTGACGCCTGCTTGCCGCAAACCCAATGCGGGCTTTGTGACCATGCCGATGGCTGCTTGCCGTATGCCGTGGCAATTGTTATCGACAATGAGCCTTATAATAAATGTGTGCCCGGCGGTCAGCCGGTGACCGATGCGATTGCGCAAATCATCAATCAAGATAGCAGCAATACACAACCGCTTAACGCTGAGCCGTCAAAATGGTCGATAGATGCCAGCTCGCAGCGTCCAGTAGAAGTGCGCGCGGTGATTCGAGAAGATGATTGTATTGGCTGTACCAAGTGTATCCCCGCCTGCCCAGTTGACGCCATCGTCGGGACTGGCAAGCATATGCATACTATTTTTACGGACTTATGCACGGGCTGTGAGCTATGTATCGCGCCCTGCCCAGTTGATTGCATAGACTTAGTCACCGTTGAGCGCACGCTGTCGGCAGCTGAGCGCACGCTTGAACAAGAGGATTTGCGCCAACGTTACCATACGCATTTAAGACGCGTTAGTAAGCAGCTAGCGGATAGCAGCAATAGCAAGCCGGTGGTCAGCATGGTAGAAGCCAAGCTAAATAATGCCGCCAGTCAATCGTTAAATATCAGCGAAGAAGAAGCAAAAAATACCATTGCCGCAGCTAAACTACGCAGTAAAATCAAGAAGTTAGAAAAGCAGCTGAGCGTGCGTCCAAATGAGAGCAAACAGACGGAGCTTGAAGCATTACAAGCTGAGCTTGCCCACCTTTAATAGCTCATCTCTAATTTTGAATAACCAATGAATAAAATAATGAATAAAACAGTGCTAACAATACCATGAGTAAAACCGTTAAACATAAAACTGCCGATACGCCGCCATCGAGGCGCATGCCCAATCGTGATGTGCGGCCGTTTTTTGAAAAATTGGCAGCGACGATTGATGAGCCAGTGACTGAGCTCAATTATAACAGCAACTTTGAGCTGCTTATCGCCGTCATATTATCGGCGCAGGCGACCGATGTCAGCGTCAATATCGCCACCAATCAGCTTTATCCGGTAGCGAATACGCCTGAGTCCATTTTGGCATTAGGCGAAGAAGGACTAAAAGCGTATATTAAGAACATCGGTTTATATAACGCCAAAGCCAAAAACGTCATCAAAACTTGCCGTGACTTGATTGAGAAGTTTGATAGCACCGTTCCTGATAACCGTAAAGATTTAGAGTCTCTAGCAGGTGTCGGGCGTAAGACAGCAAACGTGGTGTTAAATACCGCTTTTGGACAGCCGACGATGGCGGTTGATACCCATATCTTTCGCGTTGGCAACCGTACGGGACTTGCCACAGGTAAAAACGTCTTAATCGTTGAGAAAAAACTGCTCGAACGTATCCCAGATGACTTTATCGTAGATGCGCATCATTACTTGATTTTGCATGGGCGCTATACTTGTCAAGCTCGCACGCCAAAATGCGGCGCTTGTCCTGTTTATGAAGAATGTATGTTTAAAGATAAAGCCAAGTTTTTAGAGCTTTAAAGACTTTTAAAGATTTTCTTTCTAAGTACTTCAGCTTTAACTTAAGGAAGCAGGATGCAAACCCTGACCGCACTCGTATTTGACGACTTCGAAACTTTAGACTTATTTGGGCCTATTGAGCTATTTGGTAGCTTACCTAACGAGTTTCACATTCAGTTTGCGTCAATGAAAGGTGGTATTATTCATAACCATCATGGTGTTGCCTTACAAACTGTCGCAGTAGCAAAGTTAACCCATCAAACGAATATACTATTGGTCGTCGGCGGTAAAGGTACACGTCCACTGATTAATGATAGTCATTTTTTGCAGACCTTGACCATGCTCGCTGACAATGCCGACTGGGTACTTAGCGTATGTACAGGTAGCGCTCTATTGGCGAAGGCAGGTGTTTTGGACCATAAACGAGCGACATCGAACAAGCGTGCTTGGCAATGGGTGACCGAACAATCAGATCAGGTGGATTGGATAAAGCAGGCGCGCTGGGTCGTAGATGGCAAGTTTTACACTTCTTCAGGCGTCACGGCGGGCATGGATATGGCGCTCGGCTTTATTGCTGACAGACAAGGTCGCGATAGCGCAAAAGAAGTTGCTGACTATACAGAATACCGCTGGCAAGAAGATAGCCGACTCGATGATTTCTACAATAGTTAGCCGTCATGGCTGACACTAGAGTTTTACCTCGATTCACGGTAAAATACCATAATTTTTTGATTCACTTTTATCTTCTATTTTCCGTTAACATTTAATAATGACTGAGTTTATATATTACAGTCCCTGCAATTAAGCGATCCCATTATGCGCGAATACAACTTATTTACCTCAGAATCTGTGAGCGAAGGTCACCCTGACAAAATGGCTGACCAAATATCAGATGCTATTCTTGATGCCATCTTACGTGAAGACCTTCATGCCCGCGTTGCCTGCGAAACCTTGGTTAAAACAGGCGCTGTGATCTTGGCAGGCGAAGTGACCACGACTGCCAATATCGACGTTGAGCGTATCGTCCGTGACACGGTAAATGGCATTGGCTATCATCACTCAGACTTGGGTTTTGATGGTGAGACTTGTGCCGTGATTAATATGCTCGGTAAGCAGTCGCCAGAAATCGCCCAAGGGGTCGATCGTAGCAGTCCTGAAGAACAAGGGGCAGGCGACCAAGGTTTGATGTTTGGTTATGCCAGCAATGAGACTGAAGTATTGATGCCCGCGCCTATCGAATATGCGCACCGCTTGATGGAGCGTCAATCTGAGCTGCGCCGCGCTGGTGAATTGCCTTGGTTACGTCCGGATGCCAAAGCACAAGTGACCCTCAAATACGACGGCAATAAACCGATTGCCATTGATGCGGTGGTGTTATCAACGCAGCATGATCCAAGCATCTCGCAAACCGATTTGCAAGAAGCAGTCATGGAATCGATTATCAAACAAGTATTGCCAGCAGACTTATTGCACGCTGGTACGCGCTATCATATCAACCCAACTGGCAAATTTGTCATTGGTGGCCCTGTCGGCGATGCTGGTTTGACTGGTCGTAAAATTATCGTCGATACTTACGGCGGTATGGCGCGTCATGGTGGCGGTGCCTTTAGTGGCAAAGATCCCTCAAAAGTCGATCGCAGCGCTGCCTATGCAGTGCGTTATGTGGCCAAAAATATTGTCGCTGCCGGTATTGCCGATCGCTGTGAAGTACAAGTCAGTTATGCGATTGGCGTTGCTGAACCGACTTCGATTTCAATTAATACTTTTGGCACTAACAAAATCAGCAACGATGAAATTATCAGCTTGATTCGTAAACATTTTGACCTACGTCCTTATGGTATTACACGTATGCTCAATTTATTGCAGCCAATGTATCAGCAAACTTCAACCTTTGGACATTTTGGTCGCCAAGGTTCTGAAACTGCCTTTACGTGGGAAAAAACGGACAAAGCGGAAATCTTAAAAGCCGATGCAGGTTTATAAGACTGTTTACTTGTTTCCATTTTTTAGATGTATTCGGTCTTTATACTTATCAAGTTTAAAGACCGCCATGATATATTCAAATTTACTTACCATTCTTAGGAGTCGCTTATGTCTCAAGATAATATGCCAGACAATGCTCAAAATGACGCGCTAAACGACGCTTTAAATGACGCTTTAAATAATAGCCAAAATGACGAAATTGATACCGCTCTTGAAATCACTCCTGAAATGCAAGCGTTCTATCAACGTGCCGACGAAATCATTGGCGTCGCCAACAGTCAATTGGGCCCTAACGCTCACTCAGGTCAAGTCGGCGCGTCATTGCTGTATGCAGCAGCGCGTTATAGTGCGTCAGTTGCCTCGATTGGCTTTGTAAAAGGCGATGATTTTGCCAAAGAAAAAGACGATATCGTTGAGTTTTATACCAAACAATATCGCCAAATGTTAAGTGACAACTTGACTGATTACGCACAAAACTTTGATAAATATGTGCAGCTTAATAAAGAGGATAAACCTGCGCAGTAAGTTTATAAAAGCTCAAAGTTTATAGAAGCTCAGTCAAGAAACGTATAAGAATTAATATCAAAAGCCCAAGCCTTCGTAGCTTGGGTTTTTTATTGTTCTAATAATATGCTTATTAAATATCAGCGACGAATTAAAAAACGAATAGCACATTTGCTTTTTGTTTAAAACTGGCGTTTAATGCAAAAATAAATGATAAAAACGATATAAGGATATTTATTATGAGCGCGCTCTCTACTTTCAAACTTACAGTCACCATAAGCTTTACGCTAGCTTTAGCAGGTTGTAACAATATCAGCTCTAACTCTAACTCAAACCCGATGCCTGATAGCACGCCCATTCAGCCGCCCGCCTCTAACACCAGTCAACCTCCAAAAGGTCTGGTTGCCCAATGTCCAACCTTTGACCCTGCAAAAACCATGTGTACAGCGCAATACGATCCAGTCTGCGTAAAAACGCAAGTCGGCTCAGTGATAAGCTATCGTACGGCGGGCAATGCTTGCTCAGCTTGTAGCACCCCTGAAGCCATCAGCTATGTCAAAGGTGAATGTTTATAGTGACAGTGTGGCTGTAAAATTGTCGTTGTGAAAATGCTGCTGTTAAAACTGTCACTGTTAAAATTACCAGTTTAAAATCTATAAGCTATTAAATACCCATAAAAAATCCCAGCTCAAAAACTGGGATTTTTTATAGCTTTAACTACCTATATTTTTCAGAAGATTGATTTTTTAGTTAACTAAACACTTACTCATCAATCTTCTCAATGCTCGGCGGTCCGGTTAATAATTCCTCATCGCGGAACTCATTGGCAGAGTTGTGCTCAGCAGATTCTTCGGTGATAAACCATTGCTGATTACGATAAAGTATCAATCTATCACGGCTCAAACCACGTAGCAATGAATACATCATAATCACGATGACCACGGCAAACGGGAAGCCCGAGACGATAGAAGCAGCTTGCAGGGCGCCTAAGCCACCTGCTGCTAACAGCACCGCCGCGATAACCCCTTCTGTGCCAGCCCAAAATAAGCGCTGGATTTTTGGTGGATTGCTATCACCGCCTGAAGTCAGCATATCAATGACAAAACTGGCAGAATCTGATGAAGTGACAAACCAAAGCACAATCATTACCACGATAAGGCCATTTAGCGCCGCAGTCAGAGGATAAGACTCCATTAATTTAAAAATAGCACTACCGGTATCCGCGCGTACCGCTTCAACCAGTCCAGGATTTGCGATACTCGGGTCAACCGCTGCCATCAGCTCCATATGGACGGCCGAACCACCAAAAGCGGTGAACCATAAAAACAAAATAGTAATCGGGATTAATAACACCCCTAGAATAAACTCACGAATGGTACGGCCACGAGAAATACGGGCAACGAACACACCAACGAATGGCGACCAGCTAATCCACCACGCCCAGTAAAACACCGTCCATGAGGACTGCCAATTGGCCTCCCCCTCATAAGACTCTGTCCAAAGTCCCAGCGGAATCACTTGATGCAAATAATTACCGATATTCTCAAAGAAGCTGTTAAAAATAAACTGGGTAGGACCCAAGATAATCACAAAGCTTAACAGCACAATGGTAAAGAAAATATTGATATCGCTTAAGCGCTTAATGCCTTTATCAAGCCCCATCAATAGTGACAATCCTGCTAGCATGGTGATAATGACAATTAGGATAATCTGCACAGTAATATTATTTGGAATACCAAATAGACTATCAAGCCCTGAGTTAATCTGCAGCACCCCAAGCCCTAAGGTGGTGACTACGCCAAACATGGTACCAAATACCGCCAAAATATCGACCGTATGACCCATAGGGCCGTAGATTTTCTTACCGATGAGGGGATATAGGGTCGAGCGAATCGCCAATGGCAGGCCACGGCGATAATGAAAATACGCCAAAGATAACGCCACCATGCCATAAATCGCCCACACATGCAGGCCATAATGCAAGAAGGAGATATTCATCGCTTGCTTGGCAGCGGCAATAGTTTCAGGCTCGCCCAACGGCGGTGCCATAAAGTGATAGAGCGGCTCAGCCGTACCCCAATACAGCAAACCAATACCGATACCTGCCGAAAACAGCATGCCAATCCAAGACACCAGATTGTACTCTGGATCCTCGTTTTGGTGACCAAGCCTGATATCACCATAGCGGCTAAATATCAAATAGATACTCATCACCAACGTTAAGTTGACCACCATGATAAAAAACCAACCAAAGCGCATTGATACAAATGCCTTCGCTTGGCCAAACACTTCGCTTGCCAATTCGTTAAAAAAGGCACCGAATATGATAAACGCGAGGATTAAAATCGCTGAGGTTAAAAAAACAGGTCTACTTACCCGCGGGAAAGGGCCCAATCGGCCAACTTTAACATGATCCATTCAGTCGTCTCAATTTTTTAGGACGCCAACCTTAACAAGATATCTACAAACTATCAAATCGCGCCAGTCATCCGTTCATGGTAAAAATGAAAAACCCTAAGACAACGATGCATCTTAGGATTTTAAATGACAATTATTATATTGTGTTTTTAAGTAAAACCAACGGCAGCTAACTACATGATTGGCTTGATAAAAATGATTTTAAAGCCAATATTTTTAGAACCGCCAATAGTAGGTTTGCTTTAAATCAATCAGTGCGACTGGGATGAATTTTGCGTAGCCTCTGTGATAGCGGCAAGCAAGAAAAATTTATACCAGTTGCACGTGCTAACTCGCGTATCTATTGATCTCAAACCGACTATACGCAGCTTAATTAATCACCTTTAACAATTTTAGGCGGACCTTTTAATAAGTCCTCATCGACAAACTCACTGGCCGAATTATGGTCAGCTGACTCATCGGTAATATAACGCTGCTGATTGCGATATAAGAATCAAACCTTGCATCAGCGCCCAAAACAAACGCTGGATTTTGGGTGGATTGGTATCACCGCCCGCCGTCAGCATATCGATGACAAAACTGGCCGAGTCTGATGAGGTGACAAACCAAAGGACAATCATTACCACGATTAATAAGGTAATCGGTTTGGTCAATGGATAATATTCAACCAGCTTAAAGATGGCACTACCGTAATCGGCTTGCACTGCCGCGACCAATCCTGGGCTAACCACCTCAGGATTCATGCCTGCGAGCAGCTCCATCTGTATCGCCACACCGCCAAAAGTCGTAAACCAAAAAAACAAAATCGTCATCGGTATCAGCAGCACGCCAAATACAAACTCACGAATGGTACGTCCACGGCTGATACGCGCAATAAAGACACCGACAAATGGCGACCAGCTGACCCACCATGCCCAATAAAATATCGTCCAAGCTTTTTGCCAATCGGTATTACTATAGGCTTCGCTCCACGTCGACAACGTGACAATGTTTGCCAAATAATTACCCACGTTTTCTATAAAACTGTCAAAGATAAATAGCGTAGGACCTAAAATCACCATAAACGCCAATAAAATACCGGTCAGCCCCATATTGATATCACTAAGACGTTTGATACCTTTATCAAGACCAAGCATCAGCGAGCCACAAGCCAATGACGTCACAAAAGCAATGATAATAAACTGTATCGTCAAAGTAGAGGGAATACCAAATAATCCTTCAAGACCTGCGTTAATTTGCATAACGCCAAGACCTAAAGAGGTCACCACCCCAAACATCGTCCCGAATACGGCTAAGACATCGACCGTATGCCCCCATTTACCATAAATCCTTTGTCCAAGAATAGGATAAAGGGTTGAGCGTATCGATAACGGCAAACCACGGCGAAAATGAAAGTACGCGAGCGACAGCGCAACGATGGTATAAATTGCCCATGCATGCAGCCCCCAATGCAAAAACGACAGATTCATCGCTTGTTTTGCCGACTCTAAGGTTTCTGCCTCACCAAGCGGCGGTGCCATAAAATGATATAAAGGCTCAGCCGTCCCCCAATACACCAGCCCAATCCCAATGCCCGCCGAAAAAAGCATCGCAATCCATGAAAATAAGCTGTATTGCGGTCGCTCCGTCTGTTTGCCTAGACGTATATCGCCATAGCGACTGGCAGTCAGATAAATACAGAATACCAATGCCATATTAAACAAGATGATAAACAACCAGCGGAATTTTTCGGCGATAAAAGCCTGTAAGAAGCTAAAAAGTGTTGCTGCCGTTTCAGAAAATAACGAACCAAAGATAATAAAGCCGACTATTAAGACACTTGAGGTAATAAACACCGGTTTATTTACCTTTGGAAAGGGCCCAAGTTTACTTACTTTTACTTCGTTCATTGGCTAAAACCTTAAATTTAAGAAAGGCTACCTTAACAAAATGAGCCTTAATTATCAATTTACTACAAGATAGGGGCGGTTAGACTCTTTTATTAGTAATACGACTCGCAGTTTAACTAGTTATTTAAATAGCTATTGAGGTAGCAATTGCAGCAGCCTACCTTTATCGCCATCTTCTAATAACCAAACTTGCCCATCGACAGTTAAGACACTACGAATTCGTTCACCCATATTATAGCGGTAGCGTTCGGCAGCGCCGTTCTTGCCATCAAACTTAACCACGATAAGCGCTTTTGAGGATAAACCACTGATAAGCGCATTATCTTGCCACGCTGGGAAATCATTATATTTACCAGTCTGATAAATGCTCATCGACGACGGTGATATTACAGGCGTCCACGATATCTTTGGCGCAGCAAAATCAAGGCGCGTATCATGATCAGGGATATCCGTCCCGGAATAATTGCGTCCGTTCGAGACCACGGGCCAGCCGTAATTATTGCCTTTTTCTATCAGATTAAATTCGTCACCGCCCCTCGGTCCCATCTCATGCGCCCACAGCCTACCTTTATCATCGAACGCCATACCAAGTACGTTACGATGACCAATCGTCCAAAATTGGGTAGCAATGTCGCTACCATTTTGCGCAAATGGATTATCGGCTGGCACTGAACCATCGGCATGTAATCTGATAATTTTACCCAAATTCACACTCATATCTTGTGCTGGTGTTTTTTCTTGACGCTCGCCTGAGCTGATATATAAATACTGCCCGTCAGGTGAAAAAAGCAAGCGATGGCTATAATGCCCTTGTCCTTTTAGTTTCGGGGTTTGCTCCCAGATGGGCGTTACGGCTTGCAAGCGTGGCGCGTCAGTATCTAAGCCCGTTAATGTAGCCTTGATAACTTTTGCCCCAAATTTATTGCTATCTACGCCTGTGCCCGCCTCGACATAGCTAAGATATATATTGTTAGAAGTAGCAAAATCTGGTGCAAGAATGATATCGCCAAGTCCGCCCTGCCCGCCATACGCTACTTTTGGTATGCCAGTCACCGCTGCCTTGACACCTGTTGCTGTATCAACAATCAAAAGCTCGCCTGCTTTTTGGGTCATAAGCAGTTTGGGTGGCTGATTATGAATGCGAGGTAATGCGGTCATTGCCCAAGGTTCATCGAAGCTAGCGACCGTCTTGGTTGTAAAGGCGGGTTTTTCAGTATTTGATGCTGAGTTATTAGCAGCAGCTTGCCCTTCTTTATACTCGGTCAAATCTTTATTGGTATTGACGGCGGCAGGATTGGAGCACGCAGAAGCACTAAACAGCAGTGATGTCATGACTAATGATAATAGTAATGGCGTATTTGTTGATTTCTCATTGATTATCATCCTGATGTCATCTCCCTTAACTTTTTCATATTCTTATATGGGCTATCATTATTTATACCATAATCAAAGCGCGCAAATGGTAAATAATGTCGGCACAAAAAAAACCCTTACCTGACTATATAAAAATAGGCAAATAAGGGATTTTTGGTTTCTACCGTTCAGCAAATGACATTTAACCAATGCACGTTAAAACGAACGTTTATTTTAGCTCATTCTAAGCTTATCAAAGGTCAACTTATCATCAGCGCCGACATCGATTTTGATGATATCGCCTGGGACGAAATCACCGGCCAGCAGTTTGAGTGACAATGGGTTTTCGATCTCTTGCTGGATAGCACGTTTGAGTGGACGCGCACCATACACAGGGTCATAACCCACTGCGACCAGTTTATTCATCGCATCTGCCGACAGCTCGATATCCATTTCACGCTCTTGAATACGTTGACGTAAGCGATCCAATTGAATATCGGCAATGCCTGCCATCTGCGACATGCCAAGCGGATGGAAGACCACAATTTCATCAATACGGTTGACGAATTCTGGGCGGAAATGCTGCCCGACCGACTCCATGACTTCCGCTTTGATATCCTCGTAGCTTTCACCGACCATTTCTTGGATTTTATGCGAACCCAAGTTACTGGTCATGATAATGACGGTATTTTTAAAGTCTACCACGCGGCCTTGCGAGTCAGTCAAACGACCATCGTCTAGCACTTGTAGCAAGATATTAAACACGTCAGGATGGGCTTTTTCGACCTCATCAAACAATATCACGCTATAAGGCTTACGGCGTACCGCTTCGGTCAACGTACCGCCTTCTTCATAACCGACATAACCTGGAGGCGCGCCCACCAAACGACTGACGCTGTGTTTCTCCATGTACTCACTCATGTCGATACGAACAATTGCATCCTCACTATCAAACAAGAAGTTCGCCAGTGATTTGGTCAATTCCGTTTTACCGACACCCGTTGGTCCAAGGAACAAGAACGAACCTGAAGGACGATTCGGGTCGGACAAACCAGCTCGGCTACGGCGTACGGCATTGGCTACCGCTTCGACTGCTTCATCTTGACCGATGACGCGCTCATGGAGTTTTTCTTCCATCGCCAGCATTTTGTCACGCTCACCCTGCATCATCTTGCTGACTGGAATGCCAGTCGCAGCCGCCACGACCTCGGCGATTTCATTATCAGTAACCTTATTACGTAGCAGTTTTACACCGCTATCTTCACCGCTCTGTTCTTTTTGCTCTGCCAAATCAGATTCAGTAATACGGCGCTCTAGCTGCGGGATGGTTTCATACTGCAGCTTACTCATGGTCTCGTAGTCGCCTTCGCGGCTGGCTTTATCATAAGCAATACGCGCTTTGTCCAGCTCGTCTTTTAGCTGCTGACTGCCTTTAACCAACGCTTTTTCCGCTTGCCAAATCTCATTAAGATCGGCGTATTCTTTTTCTAGTTCCTCGATTTGGTTATCAAGCACTTTACGTTCTGCTTGAGCGCCCGCATCTTCTTCGTTTTTGAGTACTTCGCGCTGCATCTTGAGCTGAATCAGACGGCTATCAAGCTTACCGAGAGATTCAGGTTTACTATCCATCTCCATGCGCAAACGACTTGCTGCCTCATCAACCAAATCAATCGCTTTATCTGGTAGCTTGCGATCAGTGATATAACGATGACTCATGCGCGCTGCTGCAATGATAGCACTGTCTTGAATATCGACGCCGTGATGCAGCTCATAACGCTCTTTGAGACCACGCAAAATCGCAATGGTATCTTCGACCGTTGGCTCATCGACCAATACTTTTTGGAAACGACGCTCAAGGGCAGCATCCTTTTCGATAAATTGACGATACTCATCCAAAGTTGTCGCACCAACGCAGTGCAGCTCACCACGCGCAAGCGCAGGTTTTAGCATGTTGCCTGCATCCATCGCGCCTTCTGACTTACCGGCGCCAACCATGGTGTGCAGCTCATCAATAAATAAGATGACATTACCTTCTTGCTTTGCCAAATCACTCAGAACCGCTTTGAGACGCTCTTCAAACTCACCGCGGAATTTTGCCCCCGCAATAAGCGCGCCTAAGTCTAACGACAGCACTTCTTTACGGCGTAGTCCTTCTGGCACATCGCCATTGATAATTTTTTGCGCCAAGCCTTCAACGATGGCGGTTTTACCAACACCTGGTTCACCGATGAGCACAGGGTTGTTTTTGGTACGACGCGATAGCACCTGAATGGTACGGCGAATCTCTTCGTCACGACCAATCACCGGATCGAGCTTACCAAGCTCCGCCTGCTCAGTTAAATTAATGGTATATTTATTCAACGCATCACGCTGATCTTCGGCATTTTGATTATTCACCGTTTCATCACCTCGCAACTGCTCAATGACCGCTTTTAGCTTACTTGCCGTCACCCCAGCATTTTCAAATATTTTTTTGGTGTCGCCTTGCTCAGCAAGTGCCAACATCACCCATTCAGTGGCAATAAAATCATCACCCTCTTTTTGCGCTTGGCGATCGGCCAAGTTCAAAATCTTCACCGAATTTGGGTTTAGATTAACGTCACCAGTTGGCTCGCTAATTGTCGCTTGATTGTCGAGCGCCTTTGCCACGCCATTTTTTAATGCTGGAATAGACGCGCCGGCTTGCTGACAGATAGATAAGTTAGACTCATCTTGTAGCAATACGGCCAGCAAATGCACAGGGTCAATCCCAGTGTGGTCGCGACCTAGCGCCAAACTTTGGGCTTCTTGAATCGCTGACTGCAATTTTTGGGTAAATTTCTCGAATCTCATAGTGTGTCCTTTAATAATTAATAGTCGTTTGTATCTGATAGTCGCTGCGGCTTTTTATAAGTATTAAGATGCCGCAAGCTTTTCGTTGTTATCTATATAAGGTTTGTTGAGTAATATTTCAATGTTATTTTAACTATTGTCAATAGTATTTATTGACTTATTGGTATCGACCTATGCAGCACATATATGAGCAAAAACAAAATCTGCAAAAAAATTAAACCTTACTCATAACAATGATATAACGTTAAAGTATTAATAGGCACATTTATAAGAGATTTCAAGAGAGATTAGTAAAGAAAAATTAGGAAGTCTTGAGACTGTACAAACACAGAGAAATGTATTTTAGCGGACGACTAAAACAGTCAAATGCGGGAGATTAACAAACTATTTATTCTACAATTTCGATCGGTGTACCAACCTTTACCGCAGCCATGATTTCATCCATCTCATCATTGGTCACGGCTATACAGCCTTCCGTCCAATCGCGTTGCTGGTTCAGTAGATCCAATGCACCAAAACCGTTTTTTTGCCCATGAATCATGATATCACCGCCAGCACTGACGCCTCGCGATTTGGCTCGGGCTTTATCGGTAGTATTTGGATAACTTATGTGGATAGAGCGGTAATATCCAGATTTTTCATTTTTATAATCGAGTGTATAGCTGCCAACAGGGGTGCGCTGGTCACCTTGTTGCTGCTTATGTCCAATAGGATTACCACCGAGCGCAATATGATAAGTTTTAATCATCTTATTATCGCTTAACAACTGCAAGGTACGAGCGGATTTATCGACAAAAACTTTATCAACCACAATATTGTTAAGCATGGCTTGTTTGTTCTCTGAAACACCCTCAGCAGCAACGGCACTCGTGCTAATAATGATAGCGAAGCTAATACCCATGACAATAAATAACCAAGGTGAATATTTACTATTTATATTGAAAAAAGACATAGCTTTTGCTTCTTAAAGGTAAGCGTTCATTGATAAGATCATCTTTGATAAGATAGCAAAAGACTATGCCAAGTTTATGCAAACGTTATTAATTAAACTTAAATTTGCTGCAATCAAAATCTAAAATCACCTTACACCATACGAATTGCACCATCTAGGCGAATCACCTCACCATTCAAGTAGGCATTATCAATGATATGCGTGACCAGTTTGGCAAATTCATTTGGCTTGCCTAAACGCTTCGGATAAGGCACGCCTGCTTCTAACTGCTCGCGCGCTTTTTCAGGGATACTCTGCATCATCGGTGTGGCAAAAACACCAGGTGCGATGGTCATGACGCGAATACCGTGACGTGCCAGCTCACGCGCTAGCGGTAAAGTCAGGCCAACGACGCCCGCTTTCGATGACGAATAGCTGGCTTGCCCTACTTGCCCATCAAAAGCCGCGATAGATGCGGTATTGATAATGACACCATTATCAGCATTCTTCTCTACACCACTGCTATTTACTATTCGCTTAGCAATACTGGCCGCCACCAAACGTGCCACGTTAAAAGAGCCAACGAGATTGATATTAACCCCGCGGCTAAAAGCATCAAGATCCGCTGGGTTATTTTCGCGATCAAGCAGCTTTTGTACGACAGCAATACCTGCACAGTTAATAGAACCTTGCAGACCGCCAAATTCTTTTTCCGCCATCTCAACAGCCGCTTGTACCTCATCACCACTGGTCACATCACAACGTACAAAACGTACATTGTCACCCAGCTCATCAACCAAAGCTTGCCCCGTTGATTCGTTTAAATCAGCAATGACGACCTTGCCGCCTTGCGCGACGATAGCGCGAACCACCGACTCACCCAAGCCTGATGCACCGCCAGTAACCAAAAAGCTGTGTTGTTCAATTTGCATAATTATTCCTTTAATCGAGGTTTTTACTGGTATTTTTTAAGCTAACCATAATGAATTCACTGTAAAATAGATACAGTGCGACTGGGATGAATTTTTCGTAGCCTCTGCCGTAGTAGCAAGCAAGGAAAATTTATACCAGTCGCACATCATTATACCCCTGTCGATTTTGGTAATTCCGCGACAAATTCAACCTCACGCGGGTAAGCATGCGTCGATAGACGTTTACGTACCAAGTCTTGAATCTCTTTAGCAATCTCATCCGTCCCTTCGATGCCATCTTTTAGCACCACATAAGACTTAATCGTATGACCGCGCACCTCATCTGGTATGCCAACTGCTGCGGATTCTGCCACTGCCTCATGCTCAAGCACGGTATTCTCCACATCTGTCGGCCCTACGCGGTAACCTGCTGTAATGATAATGTCATCATCACGCCCAGAAAACCAATAGCTACCATCGCTATGGCGCTCGACCACATCGCCAGTCAAATAGTAATCATCCACAAAGGCGTCTTTTTCATTCCAGCTATAACCGCGGAAATAAAACGCAGGCGATTGGCTAACCACTACGGCAAGCTGTCCTTGTTCACCATCAGGCAATACTTGCATGTCATCACCTAATACGACGAGCGTGTGACCCGGTAGCGCCATGCCCATCGAACCAGTAGGACATTCATGTGCTAATGCATGGTGCGCACAGCAGGTCATGCCCGTCTCTGTTTGACCATATTGGTCCTTTACTTGGCAGTTTAAATAGGTTTCAACCCAATTAACGACTTCAGTATTTAAAGTTTCGCCTGCTGAATTGGCACAGCGCAGTGATAATTTGCCATTAGCAGTATTGTGAGCTTCTTCAAACACACCGCTAGATTTCATCATCCGAAACGCCGTTGGCGAAGAGGCCAAATTGGTAATCTTATGACGCACCATAAAGTCAAGAGTATTAGCCGCATCAAAGCCCGTCTCGTTAAAGTAAGTCGTGACGCCCATCAGTAAAGGTCCCGTAATCGCGTAATATAGCCCATACGCCCAGCCGGGATCGGCCATATTCCAGTAGTTATCATCGGCGCGCAAGTCAATCGCATAGCGCATATACAGATAAAAAGCAGATAGCGCTGATAACGGCACACTGACGCCCTTTGATTTACCGACAGTACCCGAGGTAAACATTTGCAAAAACGGCGCATCTTCGTTGAGCAAGACCGCCTCTAGCGTTTGCGGCTGGGTCGCCATCATCTGAGCATAATTATCATCAGACCATTTGCTTTCATTATCAGCTTGCGCATTATTCTTACTGCCAACCATGACCATTTTGGTTTGCTCGGCTAAGTCTTCAAATTTACTACGATTATCAATATTGGTAAAAACCACTTTGGTATTGGCTTTATCCATGCGGTATTTAATCGAATCATAGCCAAAAGCGGTAAATAGGGGTTGATAGACTGCGCCAATCCGCCAAGTCGCTAGTACAATGGTGAGCAGCTCAGGGGTACGCGGTAGCATGGTCGCTACTTGGTCGCCAACTTGTACGCCGTAGGATGTTAATAAATTGGCCACTTGCGCACTGGCTTTATCAAGCTCAGCAAAAGTCATGCGCGTCACATTGCCAGCGGTATCTTCATGCACTAAGGCTAGATTATCGCCGCGTCCATCACGCACATGACGACCGCAGCAGGCCATATAAGCATTTAAACGGTCATCTAAATGCTCGCCATAGATTTCTGCTAATAACGCATTCATATCAAAGTCATGATAGTAATCGCTGTAGCTCGTTGGTGTATGGGCAGTATCTTTAGCAGAGTTTGCGGACGAATGATTCGAAGATGTGGTGTTCATAAGCTAATCCTTTAGCAATAGAGAGTCGCTGACAATAGACGATATCAGCACTTTATTAGAAGTCAAACAGTCCTATCCTAGTAACCATTTGCTCTTATGGTTTGCGCATATAAAAATGCGTATGCTCTATTAGTAACGCATTTTAATATTTATATCAATACATAACGTATCATTTTCATAAATTAATACGAGTTTTGCTAAAAATAAGTTTATTGGATAGCACTTAAAAAGCCTAGCAGCGCTTTCTCTTCACAGCTTTGATATTGCTTGGTACGGCCACGGCGCGCTTGTTTATAACACTCAAAAAACTGCCCTGCTAAAAAGCGCTCAATAATAATAGGATTGATATAAGACGCTCGGCAAACAGCAGGCGTATTGCCAAGCTCTTCTGCGACTTCTTTGACCATATCAACGACCAGCTGCTGGCGCTCATTGCTATTAGGCTCACTGGCTAATATGTCTTTGCCGTCAGTAGTCTGCAGCTCATCGTATAAATAACTGGCAGCAAGGACGCTTGCCATCCAAGTACGAAAATCCTTGGCGCTATATACATTGCTGCTGTATGTCTTACTCTCACTATCATGACCGCAAGTATGCGACCGTATATAGTCATTGATATCGCTACTATCGACGACTTGCTTATCACTATTATCATCTAAATATTTAAAAATTTGATAACCAGGAAGCTCAGAGCAGGCTTGTACAATCTCAATTAAACGCTCGTCTTGCAGTTCAATATGATGCTCTTTAGCGCTTTTACCCACAAAATCAAACGCCAAGCCATTATCCGTTTCGCTGACGTGCTTGCTGCGTAAGGTGCTTAAGCCATAGCTTTTATTGAGCTTGGCATAGCGGCTATTACCGATACGAATTAAGGTGGTTTCCAGCAATTTAACCACGGCGGCAAGTACATTGGCGCGTGATAGTGGCGCTGCTTCCAAGTCTTTTTCGACTTGCGCTCGCAGGTTTGGCAAGGTTTCAGCAAAGCCTATCATCGCTGCAAACTTAGCTTGATCACGGACGCGGTCCCATTCAGGATGATATAGGTACTGCTTGCGCGCTTTATCATCGCGGCCTGTCGATTGCAGATGACCTTTATCATCTTGGCATATCCAAACCTCTGACCACATCGGTGGTATCACCAGCGCATCAAAACGCTGGCGTAACGCTTTATTTTTGACCGTTTTGCCGCTGGCGTCTTTATAAGTAAAGCCGCGGCCCCAACGCCTGCGCGTAAACCCTGGCTCATCATCGCTAACGTAGCGTAAGTTGGCCAAGCGCGCCAAATGTTCATAATCATGGCGTACGTCTTGCGTGGTCGTTTGGTCATCTAGCTTCGCCATAAAAAATACTCAATTAATCAAATTGTCGTTTTAGCATAATGAATTGCGACTATTTTTGCTGTTTGTTTGCCACAAGCAAAGTGTAATCGATGTGTAAAACACCACTTTAAAAGGTTCTAAACGATGAGATTTTAAGCCATAATTCGCTGAACTCCACAACTTAAGTTAAATAAACATCATGGAAAATACTTCGATAAAAATAGCCCCATTATTTATAGCCCCACTGTCTAAAGCTGATTACGATGCTTGGTTAAAATTGTGGCAAAGTTATTTAACTTTTTATAAAACTCGTCTGCCGCCAAGTACCACAGAAAAGACATGGCGCAACCTGCTTGAAAGCGATGTGCCAATTTATGGCTTTGGTGCGTGGCAGGACGACAAGTTAGTAGGTATCACGCATGTGGTACTACATCCCAATACTTGGAATACGACAGAATGTTGTTACTTAGAAGATCTGTATGTTAGTGAGTCTGTGCGCGGACAAGGCGTAGGACGCGCACTGATTGAACAGGTGTATGAGTTTGCCAATAACAAAAACTGCAACCGTGTGTATTGGACGACGCAAGAAGGCAATGCGACGGCGCGCAAACTCTATGATGCAATCGCTACTAAAACGGATATGGTGCAATATCGTAAAGACCTATAACTTTGATTGGCTCTATGTTGTCAGTCTACTATCTTTAAATTTATTCAGAATAATACGCACAAAAAAACGCCAAGCGTTAAGCACTTGGCGTTTTTTTACGACACAAATCTAAACTAAAAATGATTATTTACCATAAGTACATAAATAAGCACTTTCAACGTCTACTTTTACTTGAAACTTCTGGTTGGCTTCAACGGTAAATTGCTCGCCCGCATTAAAGGTTTGCCACTCATCACTTTCTGGCAGTTTTACCGTCAATGCTCCACTGACTACGCTCATGGTTTCAAATTCGCTAGTACCAAACTCATACTCGCCAATTTCCATCACGCCAACAGTAGCTGGCAGGGTTGCCGTTTGAAAGGCGATAGAAGTCACTTTATTATCAAAATAGTTATTAACGCTTGGCATAATTTTCCTTAAGTCGTTTCGTTTAAAGTCTGATTAGTGATTAAATAGCAGCAATAGGCTATCTATAACAGCATAGCAATTTAATAAAGAACACTCGGCTCTGTTGTTCGTAAACTCTCAAAGTCGCTCGTTTATCTTTATTAAATCGCCTTTATAATAGGCTATTGCTGTTCCTTTTATGTATAGCAGTCGATAGTATTTATGGACTAAATTTACAGCCCAGCTTTTAAGCTTGCTACAATAAATTGATCGAGGTCGCCATCTAATACCGCGCCAGTATTAAAGGTTTCAACACCAGTACGCAAGTCTTTTATACGCGAGTCATCGAGTACATAAGAGCGGATTTGACTGCCCCAACCGACATCAGATTTATTATCCTCAACCGCTTGCTGGCTCTCCATGCGCTTTTGCATTTCAAGCTCATATAACTTGGCGCGGAGCATTTTCATCGCGGTCGCTTTGTTACCATGTTGGCTACGCTCGTTTTGACAGGTGACCACCACGCCACTTGGCTCGTGAGTGATACGCACCGCAGAATCGGTGGTGTTCACGTGCTGACCACCCGCGCCTGATGAGCGGTAAGTATCGATACGCAAATCGGCTGGATTGATATCAATCTCAACGTTGTCATCGATTTCAGGTGAGACAAAAACGGCGGCAAAGGAAGTATGACGACCATTATTACTATCAAATGGCGATTTACGCACTAAGCGATGCACGCCAATTTCGGTACGTAACCAACCAAAGGCATAATCGCCTTTAATCTCAATCGTCGCTGACTTAATTCCAGCGACACTACCTGACGATACTTCGATAACTTCGACTTTAAAGCCATGCGCCTCGGCCCAGCGCGTGTACATCCGCAGCAGCATTTCTGCCCAATCTTGCGCTTCGGTGCCGCCACTACCTGACTGAATATCCAAGTAGCAATTGTTTGGATCCATCTCACCGCTAAACATCCGGCGGAACTCTAAATCAGCAACGCGTTTCTCTGCATTGTCGAGCTCTGCTTGCACATCCGCAAGCAAGGATTCGTCTTCTGCTTCTACTGCTAAATCAAGCATGGCAGCAGCATCTGCCAAAGTCGTTTCAAGCGAAACCACCACGTCGATGACGCCATCAAGCTGGCTTTTTTCTTTATTAATCTTGGTCGCGCGCTCTGGATCGTTCCATAGCTCGGGGTTTTCCAGTTCTAAATTAACTTCCTCTAAGCGTTCTTGCTTACCATCGAAGTCAAAGATACCTCCGAAGGTCCTGTCCACGCTCAGATAAATCTTTGATACGCTCTTGATAGGGATTGATTTCCATAAAGTTTCCTGTCTTTTTAAATAAATATCTTACTGATATGGCGCTATTTTAAATGAGATTGATGCTAAATAGTTGGCTAATTAATACTGCCTTTATATTAAATAGCTATAGACCAGCTAAATCGACCAATCTTCTACTGCCCAGCGATGGGCCAGCGCGTGCGCATGCAGGGCATCATCGGGTGACACGCAGATAGCCACATCCGCCCATTCGAGTAATGG
>NZ_DAINDI010000002.1:0-12980 GCF_036731945.1 Psychrobacter sp. | reverse complement strand
AATGTCATTTTTGGAATCTGAATAGGCATAAGTTTTATCAAAAGTGATACCCGCTAATTGCTTTTTATTAAGCCACTTGTCTAGATGGTAGATTTTACCTTCTTTAAAATTGGGCTTATCGGTTAATTTACCGGTATAACGCTCGTTTTGTATCTCAAGTGGTGTCGATAGTACATTACTATCTTCAATACCAAAACGCTTAGCAATCGCCGACACCACAAAATCATTGGTGGCAGAAATAATCACTACGTCGTGGCCCTGCTCAACGTGATGACAGAGCGCCTCCATGGCTTTTGGGCGAATGTGCGGCTCGATTTCTGTCTTAATATAATCTTCGCGTAGCTCATGCAGTCTGTCCATCGGCAAGCTACTCAAAAATTGCGCGACAAACTCATTGTATTCGGTCGCATCAAGCGTACCTTCGATATAATCTTGATAAAACTTTTGATTGGCGGTACGGTACTCGGCTTCGTCAACCAGATTGTGCTTGACGATATACTCACCCCAAAGATAGTCGCTATCGACGTCAAGTAACGTATGGTCTAAATCAAAGAGTGCCAACTCTTTTGGCGCTTGTTCTGCTGGTGCTGCCTGCATAATGGAACCTTATTTTTTGTTTATTAAAGAGATAATTTTTTGACTATAAAATGCTTTAGAAAAAATATTGAATATAAAATGTGCTGCATCATGCGCTATAAGTCTACTGTTTACCGAACATAATTATGCTAACTTGTTTACTTTAATATCTCATTAGCTTATCTTTAGCCTGCTTGATAATAACAATAGAGAAATTTATGAAAGCGCCTGATGATAAAACTGCTTTGTCCAACCGACCGCGACGTCCTGCCCGCTCCATCAGAGAAATCAGGCGACGGCAGTTAGGCAAAAGCTATCAATCGCCTTTAGAGCGTCTGCTTTATGCGCTGTTAAATGGCTTGATGTATGGTTTTGGCGGCTTACTTATCGACCTTGCCATCGTTGTTATTCGCTCAATCGCCGGTATGGGCAATGGCGAGATATTTTGGTTATTTACCCCATTTATGTTAGTTTTGGGGGCGTTAATGGGTTTTATCGTCGGTAAAAGCGCCGGTGCTGAAAGCGTCAATGCCTTAAATATGGACGAGACGGGTAATAATCGTTACCTTAGTGACCACTCTATACGCCATGATATCTTTCGCGGCCTGATTATTGGCATTATCATTTTTGCCGTTATTTGGCTTATCATGATGCTAATGGCATAACGACCGTTTGCATAAAAAGCATCACAACATAAAAAAACAGCTATAATTTAACATCTATAAAGAGGATGGGTTACTATAAAACCATCCTCTTTTTTATAAAATTGCTCTGACTCCTATTGTTCTAACATCTATAGCAATTAATCAGGCATCGCTATTTCTGTTAGGCCGGTTTTAAATTTCTGACAACGTTCGCTATAGTGCAGCGCTGATAGTTTTAACATTGCCGCCTGCTCATCGCTCAAGGTTTTGACCACTTTTGCCGGCGCGCCCATCACCAGCGAATTATCCGGAATCTCTTTACCTTCGGTGACCAAAGCTTTGGCACCAATGATACAGTTTTTACCGATTTTGGCATTATTCAATACCACCGCGCCAATACCAATCAAGCTATTATCACCAACTTCGCAGCCATGCAGCATCGCTAAATGGCCAATGGTGACGTAATCGCCGATTTTAACCTCAATCCCTGCATCGGTATGAATGACGCTGTTTTCTTGCACGTTACTATAATCACCGATATGAATACGCTCGTTGTCACCGCGAATCACCGCCCCAAACCAGACGTTGGCTTGATGACCCAAATACACATCGCCTATCACCCGTGCGGTATCAGCAACCCAACCATTAAATGGTACGGCAAACTCTGGCGTTTTGTCTAAATATTGATAAATCATCATCCATCCTTAGTGGTTATTTTTATACAAGTTTATATATGGTAAAAAGCGTGCCACAAATAAATGTGACTTAAAGCATGATAGTTGTAAAGAAAGATAAAAACTTTATAGTATAATGCTGCCGCCAATCAATAGAGCAATTAGAATTTAGAATAAAGCCGTATGCCATTTATCCCTATAAAATAACTATAGAATTTTATAGAGACAATCAACGCTCACCAACCTTTTTTAGGATCGCAGTGATGATCAGCAAAAAATACGCCCCTATCGTTTTATTATCGACCAGCTTGATGGCTGCCATCCCTGCCCACGCTGACAGTAGCACTACTAGTAAGGTAGGCGATGTACTGGCCTTTGCCATTCCAGCTGCTGCTTACGGTAGCACTTATTATATGGATGATAAAGAGGGTCGTCAGCAATTTTACTATTCATTTGCGACCAACGTTGCTACGACGCAAGTCCTAAAGTCGGTGATAGACAAAGAGCGACCCAATGGCCGTGATGAGGATTCCTTCCCTTCTGGCCATACCTCGATGGCGTTTCAGGGTGCCAGCTTTATCCATAAACGCTATGGCTTAGAATATAGCATTCCTGCGTATATTGGCGCAGGTTTCGTGGCTTATAGTCGTGTTGAAGCCGATGAGCATGATGTGGCCGACGTGGTGGCAGGGGCAGCATTAGGAATTGCCAGTAGTATGTATTTAACCAAAAGCTATTATGACGACCAAGTGCACATCGCCACCAATTTAGCACCCGACTATTATGGGGTATCGGTGCATTATAATTTTTAATAGCACTTATTTATCCCATTTGAAAGCACTAAATACAGACATTAGAAATAACAGAAGAGATAAGATGCTAGCCCTTAACGCAAAACTCTAGTATAATGCGCAAAATCTGTGCCAAAGCGAGCGGACATGATGCAAGTTACTCATTCACCCTTAGTGAATCCTGTACCTTTTCATCTATGATGTCTTCTCGCTTTTTTGTGGAAAAAATTTGGCTTCAGCCCTTTTTTATGTGTATTTAGCATTATTTAAATACCTCTAAAAAGCCATTTTAGAACAAAATTTTTATCATAAAACATCACGGCACTCACCCATAACAGCGGAGGCAACCCTTGAATTCATCGGCAGAAATACAAGCAATTTTGGCACTAGCAGACGGTACTATTTTTCGCGGTTTGAGTATCGGTAGTCTTGGTCATCGTGTCGGTGAGGTGGTATTTAATACAGCCATGACAGGGTACCAAGAAATTCTAACTGACCCAAGTTACGCGCGCCAGCTGGTCACGCTTACCTATCCGCACATCGGCAATACTGGCACCAACGCTGAAGATGTCGAATCTGGTAATGGCCATCAAGTATGGGCTGAAGGGCTTATCATTCGTGACGCGACGATGGTCACTTCAAACTTCCGTAACTCAGAGTCATTGACGGATTATTTACAGAACCATGATACGGTCGCCATTGCTGATATCGATACCCGCCAGTTGACGCGCTTATTACGTGATAAAGGTGCACAAAACGGTTGTATCATGACCGCTTCTAACGGCGCAACGATTAGCAGCGAAGATGAGCAGCAAGCGATTAAATTGGCGCAAGAATTCGCTGGTATCGAAGGCATGGACTTGGCAAAAGAATGCTGTACGCCGAAGACGTTTGAATGGACAGCAGGCAGCTGGGATTTATCAGATACACTACTCAACCGCGATATACCGGGCAGCCATGATAGCGGTACGGGCGGCTTTTTTAAACAGCTTGGCACCCATGTTGACTCAAAATACAACGTTGTCGCCTACGATTTTGGTAGCAAAACCAATATCCTGCGTATGCTCGTAGACCGCGGTTGTCATGTGACGGTCGTACCCGCCCAAACGCCTATTGCAGATGTGTTAGCAATGAATCCAGACGGTATCTTCTTATCAAATGGTCCTGGCGATCCTGCGGCTTGTGATTACGCTATCGATGCGGTCCGTCATATCATTGAAGAAACCGACATTCCAACCTTTGGTATCTGCTTAGGTCATCAGCTAATCGGTCTTGCCAGCGGTGCCAACACCATTAAGATGAAAACCGGTCATCACGGTGCCAACCATCCAGTACAAGACCTAGCCACGGGTACAGTGATGATTACCAGTCAAAACCATGGTTTTGCCGTTGATGAAGACACCTTGCCTGACAATGTTAAATCGACCCATCGCTCATTATTTGATGGTACTAACCAAGGGATTGAGCTGACCAATAAGCCAGTCTTTAGTTTCCAAGGTCACCCAGAAGCCAGCCCTGGCCCACATGATGCTGCGCCACTGTTTGATAAGTTTGCGGATATGATGGCAGCGGCGAAAGCGTAAGTTATCAATAATTAGCCGTAAGCAAATAATCAATATAAAGCTTGAAGCACAGATGGTGGTTCAAGCTGCACCCTAGCAGACACGATAAGCGTTATTGAACATATCGTTAAAATACAGATTACTCAAAATATCACCCAAACGAAGGTAGCCCTAACTATGCCAAAACGTACCGACATAAAAAGCATTCTTATCATTGGCGCAGGCCCTATCGTCATCGGCCAAGCATGTGAGTTTGACTACTCAGGCGCGCAGGCGTGTAAAGCGCTAAAAGAAGAAGGCTACCGCGTCATCTTGGTCAACTCAAACCCTGCAACCATCATGACCGACCCTGTCATGGCTGATGCGACTTATATCGAGCCGATTACCTGGCAGACGGTTGAGCAAATCATTGCTAAAGAACGTCCGGATGCTATTTTACCAACGATGGGCGGACAGACGGCGCTAAACTGTGCTTTAGACCTAGACAAACACGGCGTCTTGACCAAATACAACTGTGAATTGATTGGCGCGACCAAAGACTCAATCGAGATGGCAGAAGACCGCAACTTGTTTGATAAAGCCATGAAGCGTATCGGCCTTGAATGTCCACGTGCTGAAACCGCTGAGAACATGGAAGAAGCCTTTGCCACCCAAGAAAAAATGGGCTATCCGTGTATCATTCGCCCCTCATTTACGATGGGCGGCTCAGGCGGCGGTATCGCTTATAACCGTGACGAGTTTATCGAGATTTGTGAGCGCGGCTTTGACTTATCACCGAACCATCAACTACTCATCGATGAATCACTAATCGGTTGGAAAGAATATGAGATGGAAGTGGTTCGTGATAAAAACGACAACTGCATCATCATTTGTGCGATTGAGAACTTTGACCCAATGGGCGTGCATACAGGCGACTCAATTACGGTTGCCCCAGCACAAACTTTGACCGACAAAGAATACCAAATCATGCGTAATGCTTCATTAGCCGTACTACGTGAGATTGGTGTAGAAACAGGCGGCTCAAACGTACAGTTCGGCATCAACCCAGATACGGGTCGTATGGTCGTCATCGAGATGAATCCACGCGTTTCTCGTTCATCAGCATTGGCATCAAAAGCAACCGGCTTCCCGATTGCCAAAATCGCAGCGAAACTAGCGATTGGTTATACGCTTGATGAATTGCAAAATGACATCACAGGCGGCAAAACGCCAGCCAGCTTTGAGCCAGCGCTCGATTATGTTGTTACCAAAATCCCTCGCTTTAACTTTGAGAAATTCCCACAAGCCGACAGTGTGTTATCAACACAGATGAAATCTGTTGGTGAAGTGATGGCAATCGGTCGCAACTTCCAAGAATCGATGCAAAAAGCGCTGCGCGGCATGGAAACCGGCAATGATGGTTTTGATGAGCAAATTGACTTATCAAAAGTCAGTATTGAGAAAGCCCGTAGCGAGATTAACAATCGCTTAACCATTCCAACGCCTGAACGCATTTATTATATTGCTGATGCTTTCCGTATCGGCATGAGCGTCGATGAAGTGTTTAACTTAACCAAAATCGATCCATGGTTCTTGGTACAAATTGAAGACATCGTCAAAACCGAAGCACAGGTGAAAGCCTTAGGTTTTGGCGGTTTAACTGAGCAAAATCTGCGTAGCTTTAAGCGTAAAGGCTTATCGGATTTACGTTTGGCAAAACTGCTTGGCGTCTCACAAAAACAACTACGCAAAAAGCGTTGGGATTTGAACGTTTATCCAGTCTATAAACGCGTCGATACCTGTGCAGCAGAATTTGCCACCAGCACTGCTTATATGTACTCAACGTACGATAGCGAATGTGAAGCCAATCCAACGGATAATAAGAAAATCATGGTTATCGGTGGCGGCCCAAACCGTATCGGTCAAGGTATCGAATTTGACTATTGCTGCGTTCATGCGGCGCTTGCCATGCGCGAAGACGGTTATGAGACCATCATGGTCAACTGTAACCCTGAAACCGTTTCAACCGATTATGATACCTCAGACCGTCTGTATTTTGAGCCAATCACTTTAGAAGACGTGTTAGAAATCGTCCGTATCGAAAATCCTGATGGCGTGATTGTGCAATTTGGCGGTCAAACGCCATTGAAACTGGCACGCGCTCTTGAAGCTGCTGGCGTCAAAATCATCGGTACCAGCCCTGATGCGATTGACCGTGCTGAAGACCGCGAACGCTTTCAGCATATGATTCAGCAATTGAACCTAGTGCAACCAACCAATGCGTTAGCGACAAGCTTAGAAGACGGTTTGGTGAAAGCAAAAGACGTTGGTTATCCGCTGGTTGTACGCCCATCTTATGTACTCGGTGGTCGCGCGATGGAAATCGTCTATAACGAAGATGAGCTCAGACATTACTTGCGCACGGCGGTACAAGCGTCAAACGAAGCGCCTGTACTCCTTGACCGCTTCTTAGATGATGCCATCGAAGTCGATGTGGACTGTGTTTGTGACGGCACTGACGTGGTGATTGGCGGTATCATGCAGCATATCGAACAGGCGGGCGTCCACTCTGGCGACTCGGCTTGTTCATTGCCACCTTACTCATTATCGGATGAGCTTTGCGATAAAATGCGTGCGCAAACCGTGGCGATGGCAAAAGAGCTTGGCGTCGTCGGTTTGATGAACGTTCAGTTCGCGGTAAAAGGCGAAACGGTTTACATTCTAGAGGTGAACCCACGTGCCGCCCGTACCGTACCTTTCGTATCTAAATGTATCGGTACGTCATTAGCACAAGTCGCGGCGCGTTGTATGGCTGGCACGTCATTGAAAGATCAAGACTTTACTACTGAGATTGTACCGTCATTTTATGCGGTCAAAGAAGCGGTATTCCCATTTGCTAAATTTCCGGGTGTTGACCCAATCTTGAGCCCCGAGATGAAATCAACTGGTGAAGTGATGGGTGTGGGTAAAACCTTTGGCGAAGCATTCTACAAAGCGGTTATCGGTAGTAATGAGCGCCTGCCAGGTCTACCAACTGAGGGCGAAACCAAAACTGTCTTTATCTCGGTACGTGATAGCGATAAAGAACAAGTTACTCCTATCGCTCGCCAGCTTCTCGATTTTGGCTTTAACATCGTTGCCACCACTGGTACGCAAAAAGTACTGGCGGAAAACGGTATTGAATGTAAACAAATTAACAAAGTCACCGAAGGTCGCCCACATATCGTCGATGCCTTGAAAAATGGCAAAATCGACCTTATTATCAATACTACTGAAGGCAAACAGGCGCAAGAGGATTCATTCTCTATCCGCCGTAGCGCCCTACAAGGTAAAGTATTCTACGTCACGACATTAGGCGCGGCAGATGCGGTTTGTAAATCTTACGCGATTGACCTACCGTTTGATGTGTATAAGCTACAAGATTTGCATGAACAAGCAAAGACTATCGCTTAGCACTATTGACTTGGCGGTATAATTTCAGTAGATTAAGCATCATAGCGACGCTTATTTAAAAGCGTTGGCAAAAATTATGTCTGGTTTTTATACGACTATAGTACTTAAAAAAATTGTACTTTAGAAAAACAAAGTTTTTAAAAGATAAATCTAAAAAGCATAGTGGCTGAACTGCGACTATGCTTTTTATTACGTAAGGTTAAGGCGTCTTTTCGGTAAGTGTATCCGTACTGATAGTTAATCGCTAAGTGTGCAGTTACTTAGGACGCAGCCTCAACCTCATTCTTTTTATATTACATGCTCATTGCAACAACACTGACACCATCTCATCATGAAATGGTGCCCGTGTTATTGGTTTAAGGAAAAAACATGCAACGTTATCCCATGACTCCACAAGGACATGCGGCCCTAGAAGCCGAACTAAAACAGTTAAAAAGTGTCGACCGTCCACGCATTACAGCGGCTATCGCTGAGGCGCGCGAACACGGCGACTTAAAAGAAAACGCTGAATATCATGCCGCTCGCGAACAGCAAGGTTTTTGCGAAGCGCGTATCCGTGATATCGAAGCCAAACTTGGCGCTGCACAGGTCATCGACCCTACTACGTTACCAAATGATGGCCGAGTGGTATTTGGCGTGAGTGTGGTCATCGAAAATATGGATACCGAAGAAGAAAAACAATACAAAATCGTCGGTGATGACGAAGCTGACTTTAAAGCTGGCAAAATCTCAGTCAACTCCCCAATTGCGCGTGGTTTGATTGGCAAATCTGAAGGCGACGAAGCCCGTATCGAAACGCCAAAAGGCATAGTCGAATATGAAATCATGAAAGTGATTTACGATTAATATTGGTTATTTTGTAGATAAATAGATCACCTTAAAAAAGCTTTTGATAACAAAAGCTTTTTTTGTAGATAGGTATAGTTAATTAGATATAAAAACGATACAGCGAGATGAAAAGTTGTTTTTCGCAGCATCTGTCGGCGTAGGCACAGCACGCAAGAAAAACAACTTTTCATTGAACGATTTGATAGCGACGTATCTGATTTATTTGTATTCAACTATATATTTTTAGTGCAGCTGATAGATGCAAAAAATAGTACACAACGTCATTATTAGTAGAGTATTAGTTACACAATACAGCTTTTTTACTCAATTCGTTTTAGCGCATAATTGTTCACACATTAAATGCTAAGTATTTGACTAAAATAATGATGGAATGATAGCAAGTGTTGGCTATCTCAAGTACCTTTGCCCTCGTTATTTGACATGGTTTACATGCTCATTTAACGGGGGTTTTTTCTTATATAAGCGTTGTTTTTCTCGACCTTATTTTTTAAATTTTGTTTTTTTGCTACTTCATTAGCGGCTTTATTTACTGCTATTTTAAAGGAATCTATTATGACCACGCCTATCAATACGCCAGCATTTCAGGCTACGAATAAAAAAGCGCTTAAACACGCCTTCATTAAAAAAAACACTATTCCTACAGCCATATCAATGGTCTTAGCGGGTAGTTTTCTGACGCTAACTGCTGCCCAAGCTGCACCTGAAGTCACGGTCGTACCATCTGTGAGCAGCAGTACCACAGTGGTCGAAAGTTACTCAGACGGCAAAACAGCGGTTATCACTGCGACGCCGAATGGCATCACCATGCAAGATGGTATGCCGTTTTACCGCACACAAGTGAGTACTGCGCCCCGTTATGTGGTTCGCTCAGGCGCTAATACTGTCGTTACTCAAGGCAATGCCACGGTCACGAGCGTACCTGTGACCAACCAAGTCACTAATCAAACCAGCAGAGTTGACGTCATAGCGGTTCCAACGACCAGCGTGACCGAAGTCTTGCCTGTGACGCCGGTGACCCAGTTGCCCGTCATCCATACACCAACGACCACCGTCGTCACTAATCAACCGGCAACGACGCAAATCGTTTCTACCTCTTTAGATACTCTGCAATTGACCCCAACTTTTAGCACGCCTGGTGTGGTTAATGCCCAAACCAAAGTCATGAAAATATTAAAAAATAAAGACGGTCGTGAAGTGGCCGTACCAGCCAATCATATCGCGCCTGGCGATGTCATCGAATATCACACCACTTATACCAATACCACCGCGCAGCCTGTTACTGATGTCAATGCGATGGTGTCATTGCCAAATGGCGTGCAACTGGTATCATTAAACAGTCCATTGCCAACGCTTGCGACTACTGGTGGCGATAGCTATCAAACTATCCAACAAGTGGGCAATACCGTGGTTGTAAAAGAAAACTATTCTGGTCTTAAATGGAACTTGGTTGATCTAAGTCCAAATGCTGCTCAGACCGTCGTTATACGTGCGAAGGTTCAGTAATGACGACCTTATAAAATGTCATATTTTACTAAATGATTACTCTAAAGCCTTGCAAACGCGAGGCTTTTGTCATTTTAAAGAAGTATGAATCTCCAACTACTCTTGTTGAAAGTTTTTGTCTTCAAGCGACACTAGCTGTCGTCTTGTTTATGTAGTTATCCTACCTTTACAATGACTTAAGCCTAATTTTGCTAAAATACATACCAATAAATGATTTGGTAAATCGCGCTTATGACAACCATCAATTATGAACGACTACAAGGTAAGCTCAATATCTTAGCGGACGCTGCTAAGTATGATGTCTCTTGCTCCTCCTCCGCTGGTACGCGCAAAAACCAAGGCGGTGGTCTTGGTGATGCCTCAGCAACCGGTATTTGCCACAGCTATACCGAAGATGGTCGCTGCGTCAGCCTCCTTAAAATCCTTTTGACTAATCACTGCATCTACGATTGCGCATATTGTACCTCTCGTAAGAGCAATGACACCCCGCGCGCCGCTTTTAGTGTCGAAGAAGTGGTTGATTTAACCATGCAGTTTTACCGCCGTAATTATATCGAAGGGCTTTTTCTCAGCTCAGGTATTTTTAAAAGTGGCGATTATACGATGGAGCGCTTGGTCGAGGTCGCCAAGATATTGCGTACCCGTGAACGCTTTAACGGCTATATCCATCTAAAAACTATTCCTGGCGCGTCAAAAGAATTGCTCTTAGAAGCGGGACTTTATGCCGACCGTCTTAGCGTCAATATCGAAATACCTACCAAATCAGGGCTGGCCTTGCTCGCACCAGAGAAGTCACATGATGAATTAAAAGCACCAATGGAAACCGTTAAAACTGAAATTATCACAATCAAAGAGAGCCGTAAAACGCATAAAAAAACGCCTAAATTTGTGCCCGCAGGTCAGACCAGTCAGATGATTGTTGGCGCCAGTAATGAGACCGATTTGCAAGTGATTCAGCTATCGAGTCATTTTTATCAGCAATATGATTTGAAGCGCGTCTACTATTCAGGCTATGTGCCAATGTTGTCTGACAGTCGCCTGCCAGCGATTGGGACACCTGTGCCGATGATACGTGAAAACCGTCTGTATCAAGCGGATTGGCTGATGCGTTTTTATGGTTTTGGCGCACACGAAATCGTTGAGCCTGACTCGCCATTTTTAGATTTGGACTGTGATCCAAAGCTTGCTTGGGCAATCCGCCACCGTGAGCACTTTCCCGTGAATATTCAAACCGCCACTTACGAGATGATTGTACGTATTCCCGGTATCGGTACCAAAACCGCTAAAAAGATAGTCAAAGCGCGTAAGTTTAATCAGTTAACGCTTTATCATTTAAAAAAAATGGGTGCGGCGGTCAATCGTGCCAAGTACTTTATCGCAACAACGGGTAAAAACGAGCATTTGGCGCATTTAACCCGTGATAATTTCCGTCAATATGTACTGGCGCAAACGCAGACCAAATATAAAGACCAACGCAACGGTCAATTAGCGCTGTTTTAATCAGCATGGTTTTAGTCGGCATGGTTTTAATTGCCACTATTTTAAATAGGAACATAAATGTCACAGCTGATGCAAAGTCACGATTACATTGTCGGTCACTTAACGCCCAGTATTGTGCTTTATGAGCCAAGTTTTGAAGGTTGGCTGAGTGCCGTATTTTATGTCTATACCAATAAGTTACAGGACGATGAATCCCTACAACTAATTGCTCACGACTGCTATATACCATCGTTGATTGCACAGGCAACAAGCGTAGCAACGGATGCAGACAACGCCGAACGCGTACTAATAAAGCTGCATAAACTCTTAGGTCGTTCAGGTATGCGCAATATCCTCTGGGGATTTTTATCAGAAAAAGCTCATATCGGCACCACTTTATTTCAAGTAATTAAATACGCCATTGACTACCCTAGCCGCCATATTATGCAAGATTTGGGTAATTTGAATGTTTTGGAATTGGTACAAACCGTCAAATCGGTCAGCCGAGAAAAACACCGCATGGAAGCCTTTGTGCGTTTTGAGCACACCACTGACAATATCTACTTTGCCCGCGTTGAGCCTGACTTTAATGTACTGCCTTTGATTGGTGAGCATTTTCGTCAGCGTTATCAAGATCAGCATTGGGCGATTTATGATGTGGCGCGTGGCTATGGCATTTATTATGACAAAAGTAAAAGTACCCCGTCGCGCCCTGCTGACCTACAAACCATCACTAACCTAGATGATACGGTACTGCGTAATCCTGCCAGCATTCATAGTAAGGACGAACAGCGTTATCAAAAGTTTTGGCAAGGCTACTTTACTAATGTCAATATCAAAGAGCGTAAAAACCCACGGCTACATAAGCAATATCTGCCGCAGCGCTATTGGAAATATCTCAGTGAAAAGCAAGTGCTACCAAATGCTGAGCATTTACAAAAACGTCGCTAGTTTAGTAACGTTACCTACTGCCAACTGCTTATACTTAGCTAAAAATCTTACTCTCAGCTAAAAAAAACATGGCAAATCTGACCTTATCTTTTTACCTTGGTGGTTGAGTTTTCGGCACTTTTAACTGACAATAGCAGATTGATATCTTATTTGGTGACCGACGCTATTATGAAAGTTATGCGCTTACTGTCGTCCTTAAAGCATGATGAATCCGAGCGCGGCATTTTTCATCTGGGTCGCGCTTTGGTTAAAAATGGTCATACTTCCATTATTATCGCCAGCGCCGATGAAGAAAATGACTTGGTCAAACGCCTAAAGCGCGATGGTAATATTTACCATCAGCTGTATATGAATAAGAAATCTTGGCTGTCGCTGCTACAAGTCGCCCCGCTGCGCCGCTTGATTGAAAAATACGACCCTGATGTCATTCACGTGCATTCGCGCACCCCTGCATGGATATTGCATTTGGCCTTGCGCCGCGCCCGCCTCAAGCGTCGTCCCAAACTAGTCTCGACCATG
>NZ_DAINDI010000001.1:105116-108615 GCF_036731945.1 Psychrobacter sp. | reverse complement strand
AGCCCATCATGTCACCAACTTCTACTTTACAGCCGGTGATGGTGTGGTGGGTGAGCTGCTGTGCCATTGACCAATACATATATTTAAAGTTGGTCTCACAAACTACCGTTGCTTCATCGCTATTCTCAGGCAATAGCTCGACTGATAAATTGATGTCAAAGCTATTGTTACTGTCTTTTTCATTGAGATAAGCCAGTGGTTTTGGTTCTTGCGTTGGGCATGCAGTCTTAAAAGGTGCTAACGCATCCATGGTCACAATCCAAGGCGATACTTCAGAGGCAAAGGTCTTGGCATTAAAGGGGCCTAAAGGTACGTATTCCCATTTTTGAATATCGCGGGCTGACCAATCGTTGAGTAACACCATGCCAAAGATATGATCATTAGCCTCATCTACCGCAATCGGTTGGCCGATGTTATTGCCGCGACCAACGACAAGCTCAAAATCCAGGCGCTTACAAGGCGAGAAAATAGGACGTTCGTCAGGATTAGGTTTTAACTGACCCGATGGGCGTATCACATCTGTGCCACTAACGATAACGGTGCTGGCGCGTCCGTTATAGCCGACTGGCATTTCAGTCCAGTTAGCTAGTAGAGCGTTCTTTGGGTCACGGAACATGGTGCCGACATTGGTGGCGTGTTCTTTAGATGAGTAAAAATCGGTAAAGCCGGGTACTTGCACAGGCAGATGCATAGTGACGTCTGCTTGCTTAAACAGCGCTTTTGCCTGCAATTCAGTATTGTCGCGCAGTGTGTCATTATCAGCAGACAATAAGGTTTGAATGGTGCTGCGCGCCTTGGTCCAGTTGTCGCGACCAGAATCAATAAAGGCGTTTAGGGTTGGCTGATCAAAGTATGGGCCACCAGTCAAACTTAATAAACCTTCTGCTTCGAGTATTGATAAGTCTAATACCTGCTCGCCAATAGCCACACCCGCGCGGCGGTTGTTGTTACTAGCAGCGTCTTTAGCATCACTAAAAATACCATAAGGCAAGTTATGAATAGAGAAGTCGGAATCGGCGGCAATATCGATAAATGAGGTGAGGTTTTTGTCAATCGTTGACATGAGGTGCTCCTTGCTAAAGCGTGTATTGAATTACGTTATAGTTAACTACTTACGTATAATGTAATTTATAGCCAATTAGATTGCAAGGTTTTTTGTGCAGTGTTTTTTAGAAAGTGGCAGACATAAAAAAGGCTGAGTCATGACTCAGCCTTTTTAATCACATGTTTTTTTAAAATTACGCTAGAGAGTTAGTCTTTTAAAACATCAACCATAGCATTAGCAACATAATCGATATTGCTAGTATTTAAGCCTGCAACACACATACGTGAGTTCGAAACCATGTAGATACCATATTTGCTTTGGAGTTTTTCAACTTGTTCAGGCGTCAGACCGGTAAAGCTAAACATACCGTTTTGCTCAGTTAAGTAATCAAAGTTACGACCAGGGACTTTTTCTTCCAATACCGATTTGAGCTTTAAGCGCATAGCTTTGATACGGTCACGCATGGCATAAACTTCACCAACCCATTGCTCATGTAGCGCTTCATCGTTCATGACGATATCGACCACGCGGCCGCCATGTGATGGTGGGCTTGAGTAGATGCGACGCACGGTTGCATTTAGCTGACCAAAGACGCGCTCAGCTTCGTCAGTGCTGGGGCACACGACCGATAGACCGCCGACACGCTCACCGTATAGCGATAAGTTTTTAGAGAATGAGTTACTGACAAATACGGGTAGACCCATCTCGACTGCTTTACGGATAGCGTAAGCGTCGCTGTCCATATCTTCGCCAAAGCCTTGGTAAGCGATGTCCATAAATGGAATCAATTCGCGCGCTTTAATAACAGTTAGCGCGGTATCCCATTGTTCACGAGTCAAATCCATACCGGTTGGGTTATGGCAGCAAGGGTGCAATAAGACGACATCATTTTTGTTCAAAGTTTCAAAAAATGCAATCATTTCATCAAACTTAACACTGCTGGTCGCTTTGTCGTAGTACGGATATTTACCGACTTCGACGTCAGAGCCTTCAAAGATAGCAATGTGATTGCCCCACGTTGGGTCGCTGACGTAGCATTTAGATTGTGGGAACCATTCATGGATAAACTCTGCGCCGACTTTTAATGCGCCAGAACCACCAATAGTGGCGATGGTGGCTACCAAACCGTCTTGTAAGATTTGCGCGTCTTTACCAAATAGCAATTCTTGGCAACCTTTACGGTGTCCTGGTAAGCCTGCCATTGGCAAGTACGGACGAGGAGAGATAGGGTTAGCAATGCGCTCTTCAGCCGTTTTGACACACTCAAGGACAGGCAATTTGCCATCCTCATCATAATAAACGCCCACACCCAAATTGACTTTATCTGGATTGGTGTCAGCGGCAAATTTGTCCATCAATCCTAAAATCGGGTCACCGGCATAATAATCGATACGTTCAAACATTTTTTTTCCTTACAAGGGAGATGAGTTAAGGCGTTAAAAAGCATAAACCAGTTTGGCGATTAACTCAATGTTAGATTCAGCGATACTGATTAATTAACGCATTTTTTTGTTTATTAGCAAGTTTTTGGACAGACTTTAGCCTTTGCTAAATTGAAGTAATAAGTTCTTGAGTTGCCCTTAAACACGCTGCAAATCGTCAAAGTGGCTGGCAAAGTAAGTTTGCAAAAATTGCTTAAAAGCAATACTGGCGGGCGATAAAGCGCGTGACGAGCGTTGATAAATAAAGAATCGGCGCATTTTAACCGGCTGTGCCAACGGACGCATTTGCAAACCATTGGCGCTTACCCAATCTATCACCTCTGGCATATAAGGCAAGCACAAGGTAATGCCAAAACCTTGGCGGGTCATCTCAAGGGCGGTGGACATAAAGTTGACTTTATAGCGCGCCTGCTGAATATGACTGGCGATTTCCTCATCAAGCTCAGCGGTGACTTGCTCGATAAATGGCCCTTGTAAGGTAATAAGCGGCGTGTCTACTAAATCCTGCCAAATGACTTCTGATTTTTGCGCCAGCGCATGGTTATCTGGCATTACCACACAAAACGGCAACTGATATAACAAATCGGCGCTGATGTCATCGTCAGGCTCCGTAAAACCACGCTCAGTACCAACACCCAAATCTACCTCGATGTTTTGAATGTGTTCTAAAACATTTTCTGCTGAGCAATCAAGTAAAGACACGCTGATATCTGGATATGCTTTAGCAAATTGAGCAATAACGGCTGGCATGGAGGAGGCGGCAAATTGTGATACTGCCAGTCTGACTTGACCTTGCGCCAAACTTGTCAAGCTACTGGCTTCATTTTCAAATAGCTGCATCTCATTTAAAATACGGCGCGCTTGCGGCAATAAATGATGACCAACGACGGATAATGACAGCTGGCGGGTGGTGCGGTCAAATAGCACAATACCAAGGCTGGACTCCAATTCTTTAATCAAACCACTGACGGCAGATTGGGTCAAATGCATCTGCTCGCTGGCGCGGGTAAAA
>NZ_DAINDI010000001.1:99712-105106 GCF_036731945.1 Psychrobacter sp. | reverse complement strand
TGTCGGCGACGCTGATAAAAGCGCTCAATTGGCGAATACTGATATTCATAAGCAAACCTGATAAATAAATCAAAAAAAACGATTAGTCTTATAAATCAAGCTAATCTAATATAAATCACTCGTCAATAGGAATGATTGATGAAACTTATTTTTTGCTAATTTTTAGTGATGTATACCACCAATTGAAATTAAGGATGATGACAATGTCAGAGTTAAAGGCAGATTTATTTGATAACCCAATGGGCTTGCAAGGATTTGATTTCGTTGAGTTTGTTTCACCTGAGCCTGAGCTTGTCGAAACGCTATTTCGTAACCTTGGCTTTACTCATATTGCCAATCACCGCTCAAAAGATGTGGCTTTGTTTCGCCAAGGAGACATCAACCTTATTTTAAACCGTGAGCCAAAAAGCCATGGCAGCTATTTCCTAGGTGAGCATGGCGCGGGCGCTTGTAGCATGGGCTTTCGGGTAAAAAATGCCCAGCAAGCGTATGAGCTTGCTATCGAAAACGGTGCTGAGCCAGTAGAGGTGCCGACAGGAGTAATGGAGCTGCGCTTGCCAGCGATTAAAGGTATCGGCGGCTCGCTTATTTATCTCATTGACCGCTTTGGCGATGGCAACTCTATTTATGATATCGATTTTGAATACCTACCGGGCGTCGACAAGCATCCAAAAGGCTTTGGCTTTAAGGTTATTGATCATCTGACGCACAATGTCTACCGTGGTCGCATGGCATATTGGGCCGACTTCTACGAGCGTATATTTAACTTCCGCGAAATCCGCTATTTTGATATCACTGGTGAGTATACGGGTCTGACCAGTAAAGCGATGACCGCGCCTGATGGCAAAATTCGTATTCCATTAAACGAAGAATCAAAGCAGGGTGGTGGGCAAATTGAAGAGTACTTGATGCAATTTAATGGTGAAGGCATTCAGCATATCGCACTATTGAGTGATGATTTGTTGTCTAGCATCGACAAATTAAGAGACATGGGTATTCCGCTGATGACAGCGCCAAATGATACTTATTACCAAATGCTGGATGAGCGCTTACCAAACCACGGCGAGAATGTCGCTGAGCTACAAATGCGCGGTATCTTGTTAGACGGCACCACAGAAGGCGGTACGCCACGCTTATTGCTACAGATTTTCTCTGAAACCATCCTTGGTAGTCCCGTATTCTTCGAATTTATCCAGCGTAAAGGCGATTACGAAGAAGGCTTTGGTGAAGGTAACTTTAAAGCCCTGTTTGAATCAATCGAGCGTGACCAAGTCCGACGCGGCGCGATTGGTCAGCCAGAAACTGAAACGCCATAGTTTTAGCTTAATCGTTTATAAGTATAATAAATGGGCAGGGCAAAAGGAATTTGTCTTGTCCTTAATCAGCAAAGTACTGCTTGCGATGGTAAATCCAAAATACCTAAATTTAGGATTCACTGACGACAAGCGCATGTACTAACGCTAATAAAAGGAACGCAGGCATGGAACGCCTACAAGCTAACAATACTATTCAAAAATCCCTTAGTGCCAAGAGTGTGTCTTCAAATGCTCTCGGCGCTGATGCTTCTAGCCATAGCGATTTAACGGCTAAAAAGCAACCTTACCTCTCGCATCAGCCAGACGGTCAGGGTCATATTCACTATAGTGACGATGAAAATGCCATGTGGCAGGCGCTGCTTACACGTCAAGCCAAGCAAATACCCAATCGAGCTTGCTCAGCCTATCTAGAAGGCTTAGAAAAGCTAAACCTGCCATCGACCCATATCCCGCAACTCCACGATATCGACGAAATATTGCAAGCCACCACCGGCTGGCAAACTGCTGCCGTTCCTGCGCTTATCAGCTTTGGTAAGTTTTTTAAACTTTTAGCAAATAAACGCTTTCCGGTAGCGACCTTTATCCGCCGCTTTGAAGATATGGATTATATCGAAGAGCCAGATATCTTTCATGAAATCGTTGGCCATTGTCCGCTGCTGACCCATCCTGCGTTTGCCGCTTTTAATGAGACCTATGGCAAGCTGGGTCTTGATGCCAGTAAAGAAGAAAGGTGGTTTTTGGCACGGCTTTATTGGTTTACTATCGAGTTTGGCTTGGTAGGTAGTCACCCTGACAATCGCCGTATCTATGGCGGCGGTATCTTGAGCTCGCCTTCTGAAACGATTTATGCGCTTAATGGTAGTGATACGTTGCACCAATCCAACCATCAGCATCAGCAGCAACCACAAAATCAGCCAGAACACCGCGCATTTGATTTGCTTGATGTGCTGCGTACGCCTTATCGCATTGACCATATTCAGCCGATTTATTATGTCATTGATGATTTAGATACGCTGTTCGATATCGTCGATAGCGACATCATGGGCAAGGTCAAACAAGCAATGGCACTTGGTTTGTTTGAACCAACTTATGCACCAAAAAACTCTTAATACATTAAAAAATTTAGCATCGTTAAAATAACGATGGGGTAAAAGTGTTGCTGTAAAAACAGTATTAACACGGACGTAACTGTATTAAACCTAACGGTATTAAAAAAATAATAGTTAACTTAAAAGGACATTATCATGACGACATTATCACAAGCCAGCTGTGAAGCCTGCCGTATCGGTGCTCCAACCGTCGACGACACAGAAGCACGCGAGCTATTACAACAAATTCCTGATTGGTCGCTCATCGAAGTCGACGGCATTAAGCAATTACAGCGTCAGTATAAATTCAAAAATTTTGTCACAGCGATGGCATTTGCCAACGAGCTTGCCGACATTGCGGAAGCAGAAGGGCATCATCCGGGTATTTTGGTAGAGTGGGGCAAGGTCACCGTCACTTGGTGGTCACATAGCATTAAAGGTCTGCATCGCAATGATTTTATCATGGCAGCCAAGACCGATAGCCTACTGGGTAAGTCATGAGACTGGCAATAATCTTTGCAACTCATTAAACTTGTCCCACCCAAAACCAACCCTAACGCCAGAATATATATGATGGCACCATAAGGATGTGTTATGCCTCCACAAGTACTTACCGAGCTGTCTCCCAAGGTAGCTTTTATTATTGCCAGCGTTGTCATCGCGATTATGGGTGTGACCATGATCGGCTTTGGCTGGGTACCGCATCTGTCATTGATGCTTGCAATCGTTGTTTTATTAGGCCTTGGTATGTATAAAGGTCTAAGCTTTGAGAAGATGCAGGGGCAGATGTCATCGGGCGTTGTCAGTGGTATTGGTGCTATTTATTTACTATTTTTTATTGGTTTGCTGGTCGCCGCGCTGATGATGTCAGGTGCTATTCCTACCATTATGTATTATGGTTTTGATCTCATCTCACCGCAGTATTATTATATTTCGGCTTTTGTTTTGACCTCTATTATTGGTGTCGCTCTCGGCAGTAGTTTGACCACAGCCGCGACACTTGGCGTGGCCTTTATCGGTATGAGTAATGCCTTTGATGCCAACGTCGCCATTGCTGCTGGCGCGGTGGTTTCAGGTGCTTTTTTTGCCGATAAAATGTCCCCGTTGTCAGATACTTGTACGCTTGCCTCTTCTGTCGTTGGTATCGATTTGTTTGAGCATATCCGCAATATGATGTATACCACGGTACCGGCGTGGCTTATTACAGCTGGGCTATTTTGGTATTTCTCTGGGCAGACGGGTACGGGTGATTTGGGTCAAGTGACCTTACTGCAATCACAATTGGTCGATAGCGGCTTAGTCCATGGTTATGCGGTGCTGCCGTTTGTTGTACTAGTGGTTTTAGCTTTATGCCGAGTCAATGCCATCTATACTATCATTTGTACGATTGCGACCGCTTTAGTGCTTACTTATCTGCACAGTACGCCAAGTATTGGACAGCTGGGCGGCTATCTGTTTGCCGGTTATACGCCCGCCGAAAATTTAGAGCTGGGTGAAGTGGCAGGTATGATCTCACGTGGTGGTATGCAAAGTATGTTCTTTACGCAGACTATCGTGATATTGGCGTTAAGTTTGGGGGGGTTATTACGTGCTTTGGGTATCTTGCCAGCATTATTGTTAGGTATTCGAAATATGCTAACAAGCTCAGGCCGTGCTATTTTTGCCGCGGCGATGGCGGCTTTAAGCATCAACGTGCTGATCGGTGAGCAATATTTGAGTATCCTATTATCAGGAACTGCGTTTCGTCCGACCTTTGAGCGTTTGAATCTACACCCTAAAAACCTATCGCGTACCATCGAAGATGCGGGTACGGTTATCAATCCATTAGTACCGTGGAGCGTGTGCGGGGTATTTATCAGCCAAGCGTTAGGTGTTCCGGTACTTGAATATTTACCTTATGCCTTTTTCTGTTATTTATCGCTGCTGCTTACGATACTGTTTGGATTCACAGGTATCACCATCAGTTGTAAAGATGGCTCTAGCATTCGTAAGCAACCAAAAGTACAAATGGCCAATTAGCGAACACTCATTTTAAAATAAAATGAGATAGTATTGGTTGCATAAAAACCACTCTAAATCGCTTAGAGTGGTTTTTTTGATTAATCTGAACGCCTAAACCATATATCTAAAAGTGGCTGAATAAGAGATAATAGAGGACATAGATTTTCGTTTACCTCAATAAAAAGGCAGTCCTGCATGACCCATAATAATCCATATAACCTGATACCCTTGCAACCTACGGGCAGAAATGAGACCAATACCGCCAATACCTATTCACCTGAAGATATGATTACGATTTACGAGCAGCAGTTTTTGACCGAAGTGCCAGAAGATGAACTCACAGAGTTCTTACCTTTTTTAAAAGCCTTTTATGATATCGACGACCATACGTTGGATGTTAGTGCGGTGATTTTTGATGCGATTGCGGACGCTTGTATTATTTATAACCACAAAGTCAAAGTCGGGCGTTATGAGATATTAGAAGGCTTGGTAAAAGAAGAGATTACAGAAGATGCAAGTGATGCAGAAGGCGCTGAAGAGCAACACGTACAAGCCTATACCCTAGAGTGTAAGCGTACTTTTTCTATCAATGAGATAGAAATACCTTATCATTTTAATTTGTTTATCTATGGCGATAATTATTCTACCTTGACGAGAAGAGAGAGCGTGTTAGAAAAAATGTATTGGTTTGTCAGTGATAGCTTTGATGAGCAGTTATTAGATAATCCTGAAGATACTGAGAGCTTGGCGTCTATTAATAAGCAATTGGCAAGTTTGGGTATTCGAGAAATGGATCTGACTACTATTCATGAGCTAGTCGATTATTTAGAAGATAACATCATAGATGACGACATGGCAGATGCGGTAAATAAGCTGCTAGATGAAGCCGAGTAGCATTTAATACACTATTCACTGTTAAAAAAGACCACGCTAAGCCAATTTAGCGTGGTCTTTTTTTGGTAGGACAGGCAATTTTAAACAGCAAACCA
>NZ_DAINDI010000001.1:86296-99702 GCF_036731945.1 Psychrobacter sp. | reverse complement strand
AAAAACCCTCGTAATCGATAGATTGCGAGGGTTTCGTATATGGTACCGGGGGTCGGACTTGAACCGACACGCTTTTAAAGGCAACGGATTTTGAATCCGTCATGTCTACCAATTCCATCACACCGGCGTGTTAGGTGATAAAGTCTTTATTGCTAGACAATATCGAATTGGGCTACAGGGTTATCTCTGTATAGGCTGCGTATTATAGCAGCCTATTTTTAGCCGTCAAGAATTATTTATACTATTTACGATAAAATTTTATTTTTAACCAACGAAAGCGCGTTCAACCGCATAATCCGCTTGCACACCCATACGTGGAGAAACGGTGAGACCGAAGTCGTCTAAAATTGTAGAGATATCCGCATTAAATGGCATACTACCGCAGATAAGTACGCGGTCATCGTCTTTATTCATTGGCGGTAGACCAATATCTTCGAAGAATTTGCCTGTTTTCATCAGATCAGTGATACGGCCAGTATTTCTAAATTCTTCACGGGTAACAGTCGGGTAGTAGATAAACTTCTCACGGAACTCTTCACCAAAGATTTCATCGTTTGGCAGCTCTTCTTCAAACATTTCACGATAAGCCAAATCCTTCACCTGACGCACGCCGTGTACCAAAATGATTTTGTCAAAACGCTCATAGACTTCAGGATCGCGTGATAAGGCTAAAAAGGGTGCAAGTCCCGTGCCGGTTGATAGCATATATAAATGCTTACCCGGTAATAAATCGTCTAGTACCAAAGTACCCGTTGGTTTTTTACTGACCAATAACTCATCGCCCACTTTGATATGCTGCAAGCGCGAGGTTAGCGGACCGTCTTGAACTTTAATAGAGAAAAATTCCAAATGCTCTTCGTAGTTGGGGCTGGCAATCGAGTAAGCGCGCAATAGCGGTCTACCATCGACAACGATACCAATCATCGCAAACTCGCCATTACGGAAGCGTAAGCCATCGTCGCGCGTGGTTTTGATGCTAAATAGAGAGTCATTCCAATGATGAACCTCAGTGACCGTTTCGGTGCGGAGTTTTGACATAAAGCCCTCGTTAGTAAGTGGTAATGTGTATTCGCCCATTAAAAATGGTGGTAAACAAAAATTTTTAAAGTAATAAAAAGTGTGAATAAGATTAAGCGCTTATCAATTATCAGTTCAGGCTAATAAGCAAATGATATGTTAAGCAAATGACACGGATAAAAAACCGTTATTTTAACATTATTATCAGGTTTTATAAGGCGTCAGATTCTAGCAAACAACAGCGCTGCCCGTAAAAGTAAACTTTGCTGCTTGTACTTTATAAACCTGCCCTTTATGAATGCAAGCCATTCTCAATAAATTTCTCGCTCATCATAACAAACTTTAAAATAAAAATCCGCCTAGCTGCCTGTCTGTACCATGATAAAATGGAATATCGTTAGCGAGTAATTTTCTATCATTGCCGCATGCCATGTATTATCAGCTATTTACTTTTGGGATTTGATTTATGACTTGTCAGACTTCCGCCGCTATTAACTATCATATATCGCCCATTATCGGTTACCACCGTGCGCCGCTGTCGCAAAAGTTTGGCGCACCGAGGCAGCCAAATTTAGTAGCTATGACTAGTGTCATTGAAATGCTCGCGCCATATGATACGCCAGCGGCATTTGCCGGACTGGAGGATTTTAGTCATATTTGGATCAGTTGGCAGTTTCATCATAACTATTTATATAAAGACAAATTGGATAAACACAAGCATTCACTCAATAATAAGCAGCAAGATAAAAATGATAGTAGCTTTCGTCCGCAGGTGCGTCCGCCGCGTTTGGGCGGCAATCAAAAAATAGGTGTATTTGCCAGTCGCAGTATGTATCGTCCATCTGCGCTAGGGTTGTCTGTGGTCAAGCTTGAGCGCATTGAGATTGTCGAAGGACGGGTGTTACTTATTATTAGCGGGGCTGATATGATAGATGGGACGCCGATTATCGATATCAAGCCTTATGTGGCTTATAGTGACGCCTTGCCTGATGCCCAAAGCGGTTTTGCGCCTTCGGCGCCGCACTTGTTGGATGTGAGTATTACTAAATTAGCTTATGAGCAATTTGGGCAAATTATCGCCAATCAAAGTGCGGATAATGCAGCGGAAGAAAATGCGCAAAATGAGCAATCGTCCGTCAAGACAGTCATTGATAAAATCCAAAAGCGGTTATTAAGGTCTGATCTCGATACGATTAAAGCCTTGATAGCCCAAGACCCACGCCCTGCTTATCGGCGTACAGAGATAAATACGTCATTTGTCATGCGTTATAAATCTGTTGATGTCAGTTTCCAGTTGCTGGAATCAGATGAATTACAGATAACAAGTATCGTTATAGTAGAATGAAAGTAAGTATCAGAATCGTAGTAAACATCGCCGCTGCCAAATGCCTTAAATCTTATAAGAATAAAACTATAAAAGAAGATAACTATGTCTGCTCAAAAATATTCGATAGTGATTGATTTGCGTTGGTGCCTAGATGAATTATTGGCAGATAGGGTGATTGATCAACGCGGCTATAACCTTGTTATTACCAGTCGCCGTAATAAGGTGCAGCATCCGCTGATTACGATTAGTGAATTTGGGCTGCCAAATGGTCACGCGCTTGATAGCAATTCTGAGAATAAATTGACGCTGGCGTGGCTCAATCAGTGGCTGGCTGCCAAAGCAGATATGCCGCTTGTGCGTATTGATCCGTTAAAGGTCGATGTACCGGCGGTAACGCAGCTGATGTCGTTTGAGTATGCACGCTCGCAGCATATTTTACCGATTGAAGTGACGCTTGATGAAGTGGTTATCGGTACCGATCAGCCGTTTTATACCGATTGGCATGGCAATATTGAAAAGCTCATTAAATCAAAAAGCTATCGTACGGTCTTTATCAATCCTGAACAAATCAATCGCTATCGGCAAGATTTTTATCAGGTCACACAAGCGATTGCGGGCGCGAACTCCCTACATAAGCGCGCAGCGGCGGACGTCACCAACGTCGAAGCGTTATTACAGCTGGGCGATAACACCAATCCCGATGCCAATGATCAACATATCGTCAAAGTGGTCGATTGGCTATTGCAATATGCCTTTGAGCAGCGCGCAAGCGACATTCATCTAGAGCCGCGCCGCGAAACAGGCAAGGTGCGTTTTCGTATCGATGGGGTGCTGCATAGTGTCTATGAGATGCCGCTTGCCATTATAGTAGCAGTGACCGCCCGTATTAAAATTTTGGGACGGCTCAATGTCGCAGAAAAGCGTAAGCCGCAAGATGGACGCCTAAAAACCCGTACACCCAAAGGTTTAGAAACTGAACTACGTCTCTCTACCATGCCGACTGCTTTTGGTGAAAAGCTTGTCATGCGCGTATTTGACCCAGAAGTGCTGGTGCGCTCATTTGCCCAGCTTGGTCTGTCGGGTAAGCAGCTTGAAACGTGGCATGAGCTGACTGCCCATCCTAATGGCATTATATTGGTTACCGGTCCGACGGGCTCAGGTAAAACCACCACTTTGTATAGTACGCTTAAGCAGCTCGCCACCGAGCAGGTCAATGTCTGTACGATTGAAGATCCGATTGAGATGATTGAGCCAGCTTTTAATCAAATGCAGGTCAATCCAGGGGTTGATTTGCATTTTGCCGATGGTATCCGCTCTTTGATGCGTCAAGACCCAGACATTATTATGGTTGGTGAGATTCGCGATGCCGAAACGGCGAATATGGGAGTGCAAGCGTCTTTGACGGGGCATTTAGTGCTATCAACGTTGCATACCAACGACGCACCAAGCTCTATTACCCGTTTACATGATTTGGGTATTCAGCCATTTTTAACCTCAGCAACGATATTGGGCGTCATGGCGCAGCGCTTATTACGGACATTATGCCCGCATTGTAAGCAAGCCGTTGATGTTACGCCAGATAGCGAGATTGCTATCCAATGGCAAGAATTGGTGCAACCTTGGCGCGCGCCTGTACCAGCACAAGTTTATAAGGCGCAGGGCTGTGAGCACTGTCGCCATACGGGCTATCAAGGCCGCGTTGGTCTGTACGAGATTATGCCATTATCCAATGAGCTAAAAAAATTAGTCGCAGCCGATGCCAATTTGGATACGTTGAAGCAGCAAGCGTACCGCGAAGGCGTACAGCCGCTGCGTTTATCGGGAGCAAAACGTATTAGCGAAGGGTTAACGACCATAGAAGAGGTGATGCGTGTGGTGCCGCTGCATTAAAGGACGTCTCTAAAATACACCTCATTCAAAAAACTATTCTTTAAAAAAATGCTCGGATAAAAAAGCCTTTATATAGACGTTTGTTAAACACGACTTGAAAAGCCAGCTTATCAGAGCAATTAATACTATTACTATTACCAAATTCATATTTTAAGATAATTCTATTTATTGTTTTTTATTAACGAGATTGTTTATGTTTACAGATACGCATTGCCATCTAAACCGTTTGGATTTAACCAAGTATGATGGTCAATTGTCCGGTGCAATTGCTGCAATGAAAGCAGCCAATGTCACCCGCGCGATGGCCATTATGTGTGATTTTGCTGAATACGATGAGGTTGCCAATATTGTTAGCACTTATAATGACGAGGCGCTAAATCTCGGCATGAGCGTTGGCATTCATCCCTGTGAAGATATTAGTGTATTACAATCAGCGACGGTCGAGCGCTTGATAGAAATGGCTGATGCTGAGCACGTGTGGGCGATAGGGGAGACGGGGCTGGATTATTACTGGTCGACGGACAATAAAAAAGAGCAGCAAGCGAGCCTTGCGCGTCATATTCATGCCAGCCAACACCTAAAGAAACCGCTTGTCGTGCATATGCGTGACGCTAAAGAAGATACGCTTGATATCCTAAAAGCGGAAGGCGCTGAACACGGTATTATTCATTGTTTTACCGAAGACTGGGAGACGGCAAAACGGGCATTAGACTTAGGGTTTTATATCTCGTTCTCAGGCATTGTTAGCTTTAAGAGTGCACAAATCATTCAAGATGCTGCAAAAAATATGCCCAAAGATAGAATACTGATCGAAACGGATAGCCCGTATTTGGCACCAGTACCTAAACGTGGCAGGCCCAATGAGCCCGCATATGTGCCATACGTGGCAAGCTATCTTGCTCAGATGTACGGCTATAGTAGCGAGGAAGTGGGTGCCCTGACTGCAAAAAACTTTGAAAATTTACTGGCACAGTATCATTAAAATGGTTATGCTATGACCAATCAGTCATTTATTAACTGGTCTTGAGATTTATGTTTTAATTTTTTTTAAGACTAAATCTAACCACATGATTATCAATGACTATTTAGCAAACATAAGCATATTTCCTTCGATGATATTGGCATAGCCGTTATGCATTTTATACGCGGGCTGCCAGTATACTGATATAAGGAGCGGTGGTATGCATGATATTGTCAGTTTTTAGGAGAAATTATGAGTCGTCAGCACCAGTTCAAGGCACGAGAAGAGAATATCTTAGCGATGGCAGAGCAATTGCTACTTGAGTCAGGCGATGGTGATATCACTTTGGACAGTTTGGCAGACCAGCTTGATTTGGCTAAAGGCACCTTATATAAGCATTTCTCTAGTAAAGATGAGCTTTACCTGCGTATTATTATCCGTTATGAAGAGCAGCTGTTTGAGATTAACCGTATTGATGACTGTCCGTCGGCAGGTGTCGCGCGGATGATTTTTCAGCAACTATTTAATCCGCAAAAAGCCATGCTCCTTAACCAAATCGAAGAGCGTTTGGCGGCATCGGTGACGGGTTTGAATCGCCTGTTTGGTGAGCTTTACGATATTCGTCGTCAGCGCATGAAGCGTTTGATTGATATTATCAGTGCGTATCTTCAAGAGCAGCATAGCAGCTTAAGTACGCGCGATTATTTGTCCTCGATTTGGGCGATGGGTCAAGGCGGCGCAGGATTATTAAACTCAAGTTTTTATCAGCGCTACTTAGGTCGCCGTGATACCTTGCGTTATGCTTTTGTGCAGCAAATGCTTGAGTTGCCAAGCCATTATCCAGCGGTCGATGACGAGGTAATGGATGAGGATATGCAAGAGCTGGTAGAGCAAATCGATACTGAATCAGAAGAGCACCGTAATACCAATTACTAGCTTTTTATTCTATTTTAAACGCAGTCAGCTATTATTTTATAAAAGTCCGTGTTGTTATCTTCTGTATGGCAACACGTTAAATTATCTTCTAACATGTGTACAGATTTATTTTTTTAATCGGGCATATCTATCGTTTTATCTCCATCATACTCATACCACCCAATTCAGTATCATTTCTAATAAAATGACACCATTCTAGATGACTTCTGTATGTCAAAACCGACTTCCTCGATATCTTCAATAACAGCCTCTCACGCGCACATCCGTATCGGGCAAGCGGGCTTTACCCTTGTAGAAATAGTAGTGGTGGTCGTTATTCTATCCATATTTGCTGGCATGATGAGCTTGTCGGTCGGTAGTAGTGAGTCACGCAAAAACCGCGCCTTTTATGAGCATTTAACAGATGCTTTGAGCTATGTACGTCTATTATCTGCTGAGCGTATGGCGCCCATGGGTCTAAGCTTAAAAGCCGATAAACAAGGTCAAATTACGCCGGTCATTGACACGCTATCAAACCCGTATATTGCCTATCAAACTCAAGATTCTACGTCTTCTAGAGGCGATAGTACGCCTAAGAACGCCATGGAGCTGTCAGCAGATTTGACGAATATGCCAGCTGCTACAGATAAAGTGCCCACACCAAGCTGGGATATTGAGCCAGAAGTTAGTCTGCCTGCATTTCCTACGGGTGTGAGCTTAAGCGTGCAAAGCCTAGATGCAGGGAAGCAAACAACCGCAGGCCAAACCCAAGCGCTGCAGCCGTGGTTTACCAACCAAAACGTACCGCAAGTACTATGGTTTGGCACAGGTCAGGCCACGCCGGTGACGATTGAGGTGCGTCATAATTCGCGTTTGGTGGGTGAGGTGATTACAATTATGCCCGATGGTAGTATTTCGATAGGACAAGGGCTGTAGCTGATGATTAACAAAGATAAAGCCAAATCGACCTACATAAATCCAAAGCCTGTTATATCAAGGCATGAGCAAGGATTTACCCTGATTGAAGTCATGGTTGCTTTGGCAATTTTGGCCGTCGTTGCCGCTGCCGCGAGCCGTGCGAGTAGTGCGTATTTAAGCTCAGTCGATGTCTTACGTACTCGCACGCTAGCGCAGTTTGTTGCACAAAACGCGGCAGCAGATTTGCGCATTCAAGATACGTGGCTGACGGCCAATAAAACCCAAACTATCAATGCCCAAGGTCGTGATTGGCAAGTGACAATGACCGCCACGGACGCCATCACACCTGCATTAAAACAGGTAAATATCGCTGTTGCGCCCATTGTAGATGGACAGACACGCAGCGCAGTGACGGATATCAACGTCATGCTAAGTAATGCTGAGCAAGAGGTTGGTAGTTTGGATTTGAGCTTATTAAATCCTAATAGAGGCAATCCATGAAATCAAATCATGGGTTTACTCTACTTGAGCTGATGGTGGCGATGGCGATATTTGCCATGTTAGCGGTGGCTGGCTGGCAAGTATTTGATGGCGTTAACCGTGCGCGTGAACGGGCGCAATTTCATGCGGATAATTTAGCAGTTTTGCAATATGCCTATTTGCAATTACAGCAAGATATGAACCAAATGATTCCTTATCAGGCAGTGGATACGCAGGGTGCTGATTCTTTAACTAATAACGCCTCAACCAATAACGCTACAACCAATAATGCCGCAAATAATAATGGTAGTAATAACAACGCCAGCAATAGCAATCAAGAAAACGCACCAGCGCCCGAACCCTTTATGAGCCTAGACGGCGCACGTATCAGCTTTATGCGTTTTGCCGACCCTGATCCACGTTATCAGAGCAGCGCGAGTGTGCAGCATATCGAATACATTTTTGCTGATGAGCGCTTAATTCGTCGTCAATATACCAGTCTTGGCAGTGACAGCATCAGCTTAGATAGTGTATTGCTTGAAGGCGTCACGGCTGGGCGCTGGCAAGCGTATTTACCTGAATTAAGCACCAAATTTCCCAATAAAGACAGCAGCAGCAGCAATAACAGTACCAGTAATAATACCGTATCAGGGCAGTTGGCGAATTCAGCCAATAAAACGTCTGAGACTATACTGTTACCAAAAGGGGTCGTGCTCAACTTTACTTATCAGGATATGCCGATTACTTGGCAATGGGCACTGACGCCGCAGCCGATACCAAATGTCAGTACAAATACCAGTCATAAAAATATGCCTAATAATCCTAATGCTAATAGCGATGATAAAAATAATAACGGCGACACTAATAACGAAGCTGATGGCAATGGAGCAGATAATAATTCAGGCAGCATTAATGAAAATACCCCTTTTGGTCAATGACAGAAATTATTTATGCCAACTAGGTTACCAACGATGCCTATAACCTCTATGAAAGCCGATTCGCAACGTGGCGTCGCGCTGCTGACTATTTTATTATTGGTGGTTAGTATTACTGTGGTTGCAGGGGCAATGCTTGCCAGCCAAAAGATTGCCATTAGGCGCAGCGGCTTATTGTTTGACCAAAACCAGCTCTTACAAGATATCAACGCAGGTCAGCAATTGGCCGTTACCTTGATTCGTGCTGATGCTAAATTAAATGATACCGATAGCGAGCAGGATATTTGGGCGCAGCCAATACCGCCTTATACGCTAGGCGGACATAGCATCGGCATCGAATTACGCGATGAGGGCAGTCGTTTTATTATTAATAATTTATATCATGATGGCGCTGTCGATACTGCTGCATTGGCCGTCTTTCAAAGGCTACTAACACAGCTAAATTTAGAGCCTGATATCGCCATTGCACTACTTGATTATCAAGATGCCGACAGCGAGGTCTACCAAGATGGCGGTGATGAAAGTGTGGTATATGCTCAGCAGTCCAATCGCGGCGCGGATACAGCTTTACCCAACCAAGCGTTGCTTAGTATCGATCAATTAGCAGAGGTAAAGGGCGTTGATGCGCAAGTATTGGCGACACTGCGTCCCTATATCACGGCGGTACCATATTATTTACCCATTAATATTAATACCGCCCGTCCCGTTTTGCTTGCTGCCTTGGTAGAAGGGGCGAGCAGCCAGCAAATGCAGAGTATCGTTGAGTTGCGAGCAAAACAAGCCTTCGGCTCTGTCGATGATGTTTGGCAACTGCCTGTATTAAGTAGTATAAAAGCAGAGGAGCGCAGAGCCTTGACGCCATTACTAGCGGTTGATAGCCGAGCCTTTATGGCACTTATTACTGCGAGTGATAATGCGGATAGTGGTCAGGTAAGGCAACGCTTTGCGACTACTATCATTAGCAAAACGACCGCTGATAGCGACGCAGCAAATAACAGTAGCAATAATGAAAATAGCAGTGATGCTAATAACGCGAATAGCAATACTAAAAATGCTGATAATAAAAAGCCCAAAGAGGTGCGTGTGCTAACGCAGCGACTTTGGGCTTTTAGGCCAATTTTCTAATGGTTATAGATAATTAGTAATAAATAGCATGCAAAAAATAAGCCTAATTAATCACTTAAACGGGTTTCTTCGGTAGACTTCCAGTTATAGGCACCATAAAAAAGCATTTGTGCTTGGCGCGTGCAATTATGCAGCATCAGCTGTTTTTTCTTTTCAATCTCAGCCAAGTCGACCTCATCATCATGGTCTTCGGTATAGGTCAGCTCGAGCCAGTCAATAATCCAAGAAAAAAACATATTGACCCCAGCTTCCGCTAACAGTCTACGATCATAAGTATTGATGTGGGTAAACGCCGGCTGTAGCGCCAAATCTTCTGCGAGACTTTGACCGTGTTTTTTAATCAGCTCATTGATGGCTTTGCGTACCGCTTCTGAGCCGCCATAACGCTCACTAACTAAGAACTGCCAGTAGCAAGGCTGTTCACTGACCATATATAAAAACATCTGAATACTTTTAGCGATTTGACGCTCAAAGCTACGTTTGCGCCCAATTTGTAAGTTTTCACTTAACGTTGCCATCGTATCGCCTAACTCTTCGATGACTAAGGCGCGACCAAGCGACTCCATGTCATCAAAATGACGATAAAACGCCGTCGGCACCACACCAACCTCGCGCGTGACTTGTCTGAGACTGATTGAGCTAAAAGACTGTCCTGTCATACATAAATCAAGCACCGCATTAAAAAAAGCGTGCCGAGTTTGGAGTTTCTTTTGTTCGCGACTACTCATAATATTTCAAAATTGCCTGATAGATGTCTATCATACTCATTTCATTGCGAAAATACGAATGAAATAGACGGTTATCGTTGATGGTTTACTTAAACTTTAGTTTGGCTCGATTTTAAATTGCCTCTAAACTTCTTTTTAAACGCGCTGCTTAAACACGTTGTTTAAACAATGGTGCCCCAATGTCCTTGTAGCTCTTGCGCCAGTCGATAGGCTTCATGATCATTCATACCAGTGATAAAATCTAATACATTAAGCATATTATCATAGGTATTATCTGCTAGAACACGACGATGTTCATCGAGATGCGGCTGGAGTAATTTTAGCAAACGCTGCTGTTCAAAGGATATTTGGCCTATCGAGGCATCGGTTTCATTTGCCTCATTTGTCTCTTTTATCCAGGCAAGTGGCATAAAAGCATCGAGCAGGCGCTGCAAGCATTGATTGGCCATCAGCTCCATGCGCACTTTACTTGGGTGATTAAATATCTTTTCGCGTGCCAATTGCTTAGCTTGGTTAATGCCACTTTGTACGCTCGGCTCACAGTGCGCAAACAAGCTGCCTTGTAGCGTCCCCGCCAACATAGTATCACTGTTGGCTACAAAGGCATCGGTGACGGCATTGACCAAACGCATCATTGCCCGTGCCCGCAGCGATGCCAAATGCTGTCTGACTGACACTTGAGTGGGTAGAGCAAGCGTATCGGGGCGCTCACCAATCAGCTCATAAAAAATCGCCGCAACCTCTGCATAGCTTAGCATATTCAAATTGATGCCATCCTCCAAATCTATTAGCGCATAGCAAATATCGTCTGCCGCTTCTAATAAATAGGCCAGCGGATGACGAGCAAAGCCATCGTGCTGCTTTGAATATGGCAAGCCTAACGTTTCTGCCAACTCCTCTAACTGCGCCGCCTCACTATAAAAGCAGCCAAATTTTTGCATGTTAGTGGTATGGTTGCCTTGATAAATAGGGTTGCTATGAGTGGCAAGCCAAGGGTACTTCATAAACGCGCCCAAAGTAGCACAAGTTAAGCGCATACCACCTAAATCAGGGTGGTGCTCATTTCGGGTTAATATACGAAATCCTTGTGCATTGCCTTCATAAGCCAGTAAATCTAATTGCTCGTTATTATTCAGATTTTGCAAGATTTGCTTACGGTCAGGATGCATAAACCAGTCACGAATGGCGTATTCACCGGCATGACCAAACGGTGGATTGCCAATATCATGGGCAAGGCAAGCTGCTTGGATAATGACGCCGACATCAGCGGGCGCGACACCGTTCGGTAAGCCGCCGCCCAACTTATCATGCAGCTTCTCTGCTGCCATGATACCCAAAGAGCGACCAATACAAGAAACTTCTAGCGAATGTGTCAACCGCGTATGAATACCGAGCTGATTGGTCAGTGGATGAACTTGGGTCTTTTGATTCAGCTGACGAAAGGAATGTGAAAATACCAGTCTGTCATAGTCTTTATGAAAGGAGGAGCGTGCGCTGTCCTCGGCAGGGGCTTTTTTATGACTGCCTAAACGCTGAGCACTAAATAGTTTTGCCCAATGGTCGCTGGAATTCGTAGTTTGATTAACAGAAACAGTCATCATTTATCGTCCGTTATTTTTATCATTTTATTTTATCGTTGTTGTTCGAGAAGTTAATTATTTTAACGTTATTCCCTTTATTATAATAAAAAAAGCCAGCGTTGAAGCTGGCTTTTGGTTGTTCTCTACTAAGACTGTGTAAACACGCAATCCGCTTGTACTTGTAAGTATTAAAAGTTAAACGTTAAACATTAAAGCGGAAATGCATCACGTCGCCATCTTGCACGATGTAAGTTTTGCCTTCTAAACGTGATTTGCCAGCAGCAGCTGCGCCTTTTTCACCGCCATACTCGATAAAGTCATCATATGCAATGACTTCAGCGCGGATAAAACCCCGTTCAAAGTCGGTATGAATCACACCAGCGGCTTCAGGAGCGGTGGCGCCAACAGCGACTGTCCACGCGCGGACTTCTTTGACGCCTGCCGTAAAATACGTTTGCATATCAAGCAAATCATAACCGCCGCGAATCACTTGATCAAGGCCAGCCTCTTCCATATCCATTTCAGCTAGGAAGTCTTTTTTGTCATCTTCATCAAGCTGAGCAATTTCAGATTCGATTTGATTGCATAGGGCAATGACAATAGAATCTTCGCCAGTCGCATAGTTACGCACTGCATCTAGATATGGGTTATTTTCAAAGCCATCCTCGCTTACGTTAGCGATATACATCGTTGGCTTTAAGGTAATCAAACCATAACTTCTGATCAGTTTTTGCTCGTCCTTGTCTAAATTGGCACCGCGTGCGGCTTTACCTTCTGCTAATAATGGCTCGATTTTTTTGAACACATCCAGCATAGCCGTCGCGTCTTTATCGCCACCTTTGGCTTTTTTGCTTAAGTTAGTAATAGCGCGTTCAACGGCTTCTAAATCGGCCAATGCCAATTCGGTATTGATGGTTTCGATGTCGTCAATCGGGCTGACGCGGCCGTCAACGTGGACGACGTTATCATCATCAAAGCAGCGTACCACGTGGGCAATCGCATCGGTCTCGCGGATATTAGCTAAAAACTGGTTGCCCATACCTTCACCTTTTGAGGCGCCAGCGACCAAACCTGCGATGTCGACAAATTCCATCGTTGTCGGCAATACGCGCTCGGGCTTGACGATATCAGCCAATTTTTTTAGGCGTGGGTCTGGCACAGGTACGATACCGGTATTGGGATCTTTGGTGCAAAAAGGAAAGTTTTCAGCGGCGATACCCGCTTTGGTCAAGGCGTTAAACAGGGTGGATTTACCCACGTTTGGTAGACCGACGATGCCGCAATTAAAACCCATAACATGCTCTCAATATATTAATAAAATCAGGCAATAACAGACTTGGTATGTAGTCAGTATAAAGCTTGGTAAAATAGGAACTCAAAATTGGGCATATTGTAGCAAATTTCAGCCAAAATGGGTGATGTTGTTGTGCTTGCTGTTTTAATTTTATGCTCAATACAATACTTAGTAACCTGTTTAATACCGCGGTTTAATACCATCCTTTAATAGCATCGTTTTATATGAGTGTTCTT
>NZ_DAINDI010000001.1:76556-86286 GCF_036731945.1 Psychrobacter sp. | reverse complement strand
GACCCTCAGCGCCCTGTCTATTATGATAAGCTATTAGCTATAAATGATGATGCATGCTGCTGCGCTGTCATCAATAGCTAGCACGATAAACCACACCAAAGGCAATTGTTAATAATGACCACCATCTTTGCTACCCACCATTATAATTATCCGCAAAATTTCGTTGACATGAAACCCAAGCTGACGCGGCTTGAGCAGGCGATTAAAAAGCTCGAGGCCAATTTGATAAATGCAGATAGTGAAATATTAGAGCAACGGCTTGCCGGCCATTTAGGGTTGCAAGTGGATTATGCCCGTGAGCTGAACCCTAACCAGTTGTTGGCTGCCACGACTATTGAGGGTAAGGTGTTGGTCATCGCCGGTGCAGGCTCTGGTAAAACCAAAACCCTGACCTACCGAACCAGCTATTTGATAGAAAATGGCGTCGCGCCAAAAGAGATTTTGCTATTAACCTTTACCCGAAAAGCAGCTAATGAAATTAAAAGTCGCGCTAGAACTTTGCTGGCTAGCCGTCTTTCGGACAATGACCACATAAATAGCAAGGCGCTAAACGATATCACCAGCGGCACTTTTCACTCTTTTTGCAATATGCTATTACGCCAATATTCTGGGCTACTTGGTATCAATCCGCGCTTTACTATTTTAGATACCGGCGACAGCGAAGATGCGATTGATTTGATTAATAAAGAAAAAAAGTATCCAACCAAAATAACCAATCAGGCATTTCCGCGCAAAAAAACCTTGCAAAATATCTTTTCAACTTCTAGAAATCGCCGTATTCATATTCGCGATTTAATCGAGAACAGTTATCCTGATATCGCCGTGCATATTCCAGTTATTGAGCAATTGGCGGTCGACTTTCATGAATATAAGCGCGCCAATCATTTATATGATTTTGATGATATCATCAGCCAAGTGGTGCGCCATCTAAAGCACAATGATACCTTTCGAAAGCTATTACAACAGCACTATCGTTATGTCATGGTCGATGAATATCAAGACACCAATATTCCGCAAAAAGAGCTGATAGATCTGATTTGTACGCCGGCATCGGTGTCGCTGATGGTCGTTGGTGATGACAACCAAAGCATCTATGCCTTTCGCGGTGCGAATTATGAAAATATCTTACTATTTGGCGAGAGTTATCCTGAAGCAAAACTGATTAAGCTAGAGCAAAATTATCGTAGTACGCCAGCGGTGCTTGATTATATCAATGCTTTATCGGCGCAAATCACGTTGGGCTATCAAAAGCAATTGTACTCGGGCGCATCTATAGAAGGCATCAAGCCAATATTTCGTCGTTTAAGTGACGAAACGAAGGAAGCAAAATATATTGCCGACAAAATTATCGAATTAAAACCAGATTACGATTATGAGGATTTTGCCGTCTTGTGCCGCACGTCTTTTCAATCCAACTATGTTCAGCTTGAATTTATGGAACGCAATATTCCCTTTATCGTCGTGGGTGGCATTCGCTTTATTGAGCGGCGTCATATCAAAGACGTTTTAGCCTTTGTTAAAATACTTTATAACCCAAATGACACCATTGCATGGCACCGTATCTTAACCCTGTTTAAAGGGGTAGGGGCAGTAACGGCGACGCGCTTAACCCAAGCGATTAATGCCGATAGCAATGTAAATAACAATGTTAATAACAACACTTTCGAGCCGCTATTAGCACCATCATTTGCAAAGAAAAGCCCACAGCTTAAATCATTGCATACGACTTTAACCAAAGCCAGTCAGGCAGAGTCAGTGGAAATGATGATTGAGCGAATTTTAGCGTTTTATATTCCTGTCCTAAAAACGATTGAAGAGAATTGGCGCGAGCGTAGTGAAGATTTTCGTGTACTCAAAAACTTAGCGACAGAACATGACAATCTCGATAAATTCTTAGAAAATCTTGCCCTCGATCCACCTAATGATTCAGTGGCGACTATGGATAAACCAGAAGACGACGATAAAGATAAGGTTACTATCTCGACTATTCATAGTGCCAAAGGGCTTGAATGGCCAGTGGTGTTTGTCAACTCTCTCGTCGATGGTATGACGCCGCACTATCGCTCGCTCAGTGATTTTGAAGAGTTAGAGGAGGAGCGTAAGCTGTTTTATGTTGCTTGTAGCCGTGCTAAAAGCAGATTGTTTTTAACCGCGCCCGAGTATTTCTCAAGCTATTCGGGTTACTTTGATAAGCCGTCAAGGTTTATCGCTGAGCTGCCTGCCGATAAGTTGACGGTCGAGACCAGTAAAAGGCTTTTAGAGACGCTAGCAAGTGAGGATCCAATTTGGTGGTGATTCATTCATGCTATTTTAATTATCCAAAACATGTGTATTTTTTTAATAGTTTGTTCATTATTCCTATCAGAAATAGCTTTCATTTAAAATCATAACTAAAAGTATGGAATAGTAAAAATATTTCTATGATAAGGGTTTAATCTGGTGCGCAATGCGTTACTATTACTCCCTTATCTGTTATTTCTCAACTTTGTTATTCTGTATTAAGACTTTAAAAAAAGGACGTGTTATGCGCTACGAAGTAATCGTTATCGGTGCAGGTATGGTTGGCACCTCAGCGGCTTGGCATCTACAAAAAAATAACGCTGAAGTCTTACTGTTAGACAAAAAACTACCGGGCTCTGAGACTTCATACGGCAATGCTGGTTTGATTCAACGCGAGGCGATTCATACCCATCCGTTTCCACGCCAGCTGACTGAAATGATACGCGTATTGCCAAACCAAGGCACTGATATTCGCTATCGAATCCCAGCGATTTTGCGCTATCATCAAGCGTTATTGCAGTATTGGAAATACTCGACGCCAGCTTCAATTAAAAAAATTGAAGCCGAGTGGCAGACGCTGATTGAACATTGCACCAGTGAACACCAAACCATGATTGAAGCGTCTGGCGCTGAATATTTGATTAGCCGTAAAGGCTGGTTGCAGTTGCATCGCTCTGAAGAAACGTTTAAAAGAGCTATTGATGCTGCAATCAAAGATCGTGATCAGGGCGTTGAGCACAATGTCTTGACGCTTGACGAATTAAAAGCGATGGAGCCGAGCGCCAATTTTGATGAGTTCGTTGGCGCGATTCATTGGCTAAACTCTTGGCAAGTGTCAAATCCGAGCTTATTGGTGAAATCATACGCAAAAAACTTTCAAGAAATGGGCGGTACCATCAGAGAAAGCGGTGTCAATGAAATCGTCCAAGAAGCAGATGGCTGGAAAATTATTACCGACAACGACACTTTTTATAGTGATAAATTGGTTATTGCTGCTGGGCCTTGGTCTAACGATTTAATCAGACCGCTTGGTTATGATTTGCCGCTGTTCCCAATGCGTGGCTATCATCAGCATTTTAAAGTCACGGAAAAAAACACCATCAACCATAGTATGTTTGATATGGATAAGGGTTTTGTGATGGGTCCGATGCAGCAAGGTATCCGCATCACTACCGGTGCTGAGATGACCACTATGAATGCGCCAAAGAATTTTGGTCAATTAAATACCGTGTTAAAACTTGCGCGCAAAATTCTGCCGCTAGAAGATGCCGTCGAGAGTGAAGCTTGGGCGGGCTCACGTCCTTGCATGCCGGATATGAAGCCAGTCATTGGTCCTGCGCCGCAGCACGACAAATTATGGTTTGCCTTTGGTCATAGCCATCAGGGTTTTACCTTAGGGCCTATGACAGGTCGTCTGGTGGAGGAGATGATTCACGAAAAACCGCTATTGGTCGATATTAAACCCTTTAGCGCCGAGCGTTTTTCTCACTAATTTTTGCTAAATAACCTCTAAGTAAAAATCGAGTCGTTTATATATTTGACAGTTCAGGTATTTGAAAGAACTGAAACATTAAAAATTAAGGATAATAATTCATGCAAAAGCTGCATAGTAATCAACGTATGAGTCAAATTGTGATTCATAACCAAACCATTTATCTGTCCGGTCAAGTGGGTAATAGCGAAGATGATATCAAAGCTCAAACCTTAACGTGCTTAGAGAAAGTCGAAAAATTACTGCAAGAAGTTGGTAGTGACAAATCAAAGCTGCTATCCGCAACCGTCTGGCTAAAAAGTATGTCAGACTTTGCTGCAATGAATGAAGTGTGGGATAAATGGTTTGAAGGCGTCCAGCCACCGGCGCGTGCATGCGGCGAATCAGCACTGGCTCGTCCTGAGTTATTGGTCGAGATTACCGTTATCGCTGCGGAATAATTACGAGCGTTTAATGACTGAATCTAACTGTGTATCGTAGATGCTAAGATTGAAAGCGAGATAAAATAAAAGGGTGTGATTGATGTCACGCCCTTTTTTATGAGCTATTGATACAAATTAGTCTATAATCAACACCATTCAACGCCTATAACGCGCAACCAACAGGGTAACCCATCATGATTAATACCAAAATATATAAATCCATTTATGTTTTAGCAGAAAAGCTGCTAGAAGCGGACAGTAAGAACGATCAAAAAACCTTTGATGCGCTATATGCGCAGCTAAAAGATTTGTGTGACGAAAATGAAAAAAGCGATAAAGACCATCCTGAACAGTGGGAAACCTTAGCTGACTTTACCGAGGATTTGGATGAAGCGCTGGTTATTTATCAAAAAGCACTAGATAAAGCGGCGGCGATTAATTCAAAAGATCATTTAGCATCGATTGCTTTTTCGATGGCTGAGCTGCAAATCGAATTGGGTCAAACCGATGCTGCGATCAAAAGTCTGCAAAATGCTAAAATCAGCGCCAATAAAATCGAAGATAGAGAATTTAAAGTCGAAATAAATGAATTGTTGGCGAAGTTGTTGGCAGAGTAAATCTAAACGGCAAGTTTTTTATCTAGATAAAAATTAAGTTAATTTCCTTGAAGGCATTGAACACATTGAACACATTTATAGCACCAGCGATTGCAAATATAGAAAATCACGAACTGCGTCAGCAATTGCAGCAAATCGTTGACCAAAAAACCAAGCCACTGGGCGCCCTTGGACGTTTAGAGACGCTTGCTGTACAGTTGGGATTGATTCAAGGTACGACCACGCCGCAAATTACGCAACCACAAATTCGGGTATTTGCTGCCGATCATGGTCTAACCAAGCATGGTACATCGGCATACCCTAGCGCGGTGACGGCGCAGATGGTGCATAACTTTTTGAAAGGCGGCGCTGCCATCAATGTTTTAGCGCGTCAGCATCATATTGAGCTAAAAGTGGTCGATGCTGGTGTCGATGCCGACTTTGCCAATTCTCCTTTTAAAGACCACGAGCAATTGCTTGATTATAAAGTGCGTCATGGAAGCCGCGACGCGTTAATAGAACCTGCCATGACAGCAGAAGAGTGCTTAGCCGCATTAGCAAATGGTATGGACGTAGTCAAGAACATGACGGGCAATCTGTTGATTGTCGGTGAAATGGGAATTGGTAACACATCCGCCGCCAGTTTATTACTGGCAAAATTGGGCGATATAGCGATTGATGCTTGTATCGGTCGCGGTACTGGTCTCGACGATGCAGGTTTACAGCACAAGACAAGTATTTTAACTCAAGTATTAGCGCGGCACAGTGAAGCGCAAACGCCATTCGACATACTTGCGGCATTAGGCGGGCTTGAGATTGCGATGATGGCAGGAGCGCTAATGCAAGCCGCCAGTGAGCGCCGTATTCTTCTTATCGATGGTTTTATCGCCAGTAGTGCATTATTGGCGGCTGAGCGCTTAGCGCCCGGTGTTGTTCAATATGCTGTCTTTGCTCATCATTCGGTCGAGCCGGGACACGCGCATTTATTAAAACTGCTCAACGCTGAGCCATTACTGAATATGGGTATGCGCTTAGGCGAGGGTAGCGGTGCGGCACTGGCGTATCCATTATTACAGTCGGCTTGTGCGATTATCAATGAGATGGCAAGTTTTAATGATGCTGGTATCAGTGGACAGAACAGCTAATGTCACAATTATCAAAAAAGCCATCGCATCAACCAGATTCATTATCCCACTCTTCGTCTAAACCAAGTATTGGCCAATTTATAAAACATGAATGGGGTTTATTGTTAGTAGCAGTACAGTTTTTAACGCGTCTGCCCGTACCGCAATTTGCCAATTACAATCCGCAGTGGTTGCACCAGAGCAGCCGTCATTTTCCTGGGGTAGGTCTGTTGGTTGGGCTACTTTGCGCGAGCGTATTTTGGCTAGGCAGCCTTTTATTTACGCCTTTGGTGGCGGCAGTGATAAGTACGGCCTTTGGAATTAGGCTCACTGGCGCTTTTCATGAAGATGGACTAGGTGGTGGCCTGACTCGCGCGCGTACTTTAACCATTATGAAGGACTCGCGCTTGGGTACTTATGGTGTACTAGGATTGGTCTCGGCGTTACTTATCAAAATCAGCTTATTGACGTCTATGCCATTACCGGTGGCTATCGTGGCGCTAATTATTGGTCATACGGCCTCACGTTTATTATGTATTAGTTTACTGGCGTTGTTGCCTTACGGCGGTGAGATTGAGCATGCTAAAGCCAAACCGATGGCGCAGCAGCTGACGCCATTACAAGGACTATGGAGCAGTGGTTGGCTCATATTAGCGGGCTTGCTGGTCGTGCTCCTATTGCCTAATACCGTACAGCAAATTGGTATTTGGCAATGGTCATTGGCTTTATTACTAGGCGTCGTAGCGACGGATTATATGCGGCGCTTGTTGCGCAGGCGTTTAGGTGGCTATACTGGTGATGGGTTAGGCGCCACGCAGCAGTTAAGTGAAATCGCTATTTATATCGGACTTGCTGCCTCGAACCCTTTTATTTAATTTTAAGCGTACTATTTTAAAAGGATAATGATAGCCAATGGTTTTGTATATTTGGCGCCATCCAAAGCCCATTGCGGCTAATGGCTTTTGTATCGGACAGACTGATATCAGTGTCGATAAACGCAAAATTAAACGCCTTGCTAATAAAATACAGCGCTTCGTGCGTCTGCATCAATTGCCAAAAGTGATTTGGGTCAGCCCGCTACAGCGCTCATTAAAAGTCGGGGGAATACTGGCGCAGCATGGCTTTCGGTATCGTGTCGTACCTGAGCTGGCAGAGATTGATTTTGGCGGCTGGGACGGTCAGCCTTGGGCGCAAATTCCTAAACAAGAGATTGATGATTGGTGTGATCATTTTGCAGATTTTGCCCCTAAGGACGGCGAGAGTTTACAGCAGTTGTTTAATCGTGTAGAAAACTGGTTAAATGAGATGGCTGCGCAAAATAGTGGTCAAAAACCAGTATTAGCAGTCGGTCATGCGGGCTGGATAAATGCTGCCAGTATAATTGCCGCTGGGCAAGAATCACCAAAGATAGCGGCTGATTGGCCACAAGCAGTAAATTATTTACAATGCCGTAAACTAAATTTTCAACCAAAAGAAGCTGACTGTTTATAATAGCCAGCTTTTTGAGTAATGTTATTTTAATCTAACTTTTATAATTATTTTTCTTTCTTCAATATGTCTCTTTTATCAATATAGCAATAAAAATGTTCTAATCTATCTTATCAAACCATGCTTTATTGTCTTTAGGGCTCATAGAATCAAAGCTAACATAAATACCTTCATCGTCTAAGGTTGCATACCAATGGTCGGCATTGTTGTTAGTCAGAATCTGGAAATACTTATCATTCACAATTCTACCGACCTTGTAGGTTTCACCTTCTTTATAAAACTCGTTACCTTGGATACATATTAATTTGTCATCAGTGTTTATCATATCGTCCCATTTTATCTATGACTAAATACAGCTAGGATAGCAATAGCTCCGATATTATTGAAGACGACTTTATAAGCAGTATTTTATTATTAGGTATAGATTATACAGGTGTTTTATTACCAGTTATTGCTACAAAATAGTATTGTAAGTTTTAATTAGAAAATTAAACATTTAGGGGATTTTAAGCATAAAAAAAGCCAGTAACATGACGTTACTGGCTTTCTTAGACGGGTAGTAAGTTTACACTACTACCAAATATTACTCTTCTGAGTAATCTTCGTTGTCGTCTTCAACTTCTTCAGCGGCATCTTCATTGTCGCCATCTTCAGAAAGAATGGTTACTAAGATGCTAGCAGTTACGTCATGGTGTAGTTGAATATCTACATTATATTCGCCCACTTGACGTAGTGTGCCTTCAGGTAGCTTGATTTCAGCACGGTCAACTTCTAGACCTGAGTTAGTCAATGCTTCAGCGATATCGCGAGTACCGATAGAGCCAAATAGCTTGCCTTCGTCACCTGATTTAGCGCGCATGATAACATTAACGTCCGTTAACGCGTCAGCACGTTCTTGAGCAACCGCTACTTCTTTTGCTTCTTCAGCTTCAAGCTCAGCACGACGTGCTTCGAACTTTTCAATGTTTGCTTTAGTTGCAGGTAGTGCTTTGCCCTGAGGGATAAGAAAGTTACGTCCGTAACCTGGTTTCACATCGACAGTTTCACCGAGTTTACCAAGGTTGACGATACGCTGTAACAAAATAATTTGCATGAGTCATTCCTAGTTAACGGTTAAATTACTGATGGTTGTCAGTATACGGAAGTAGCGCAAGATAGCGAGCTTGCTTGATAGCAGTGGCTAGCTGACGCTGATATTTAGTAGATGTACCAGTAATGCGGCTTGGTACGATTTTACCATTGTCACTGATGTACTGTTTTAGCAATTCAACATCTTTATAATCGATGTGAGTGATGCCTTCAGCAGTGAAACGGCAGAATTTGCGACGGCGATAGAAACGTGCCATGAGTATTCTCCTTTAATTAGTCTTCACTGTTGTCGTTGTCGTCGTTTTCACGATTGTCTGGACGACGAGTCGTTGCTTTGCGTGCGCGTTTTTCATCGGCATTCTTGGCTAACTGCGACTCTTCAGTGACAGCTTCGTCACGGCGCATAACTAGACTACGAATGATCGCGTCGTTATAACGGAATAATTCTTCAAGTTCAGCCAAAGTCTCACCGTCAGTTTCAACGTTGAAAAGAACGTAGTGAGCTTTGTGAATTTTGTTAATTGGGTAAGCCAATTGACGACGACCCCAATCTTCTAGACGATGGATCGTACCGCCGTTGTCTTGAACCAACTTGATATAGCGTTCAACCATGCCGACCACTTGGTCGCTTTGGTCTGGGTGTACAAGTAACACCAGTTCGTAATGTCGCATTATGACTCCTTACGGATTAGTAGCTATTAACCCTATGTTAATAGCAAGGAGATTTATAAGGTAAGCCCAAATCTTATCGAATTTTGCAAAAACAATAGTAATAAGCTTAGTTTATAAAGCGCCGTATTATAACAGTACTCAGCCTCTAACACAAAGGTTAATCACTGAGCGTCTGTCAATAAATAATAAAAGACGTAAATATAAATTATTCAATAAAAAAGCAGCGTATAAACGCCACTTTTTCATATAACTTTATGATATTTATAACAATCGTTTTTATAATAAACTTATAAACCCATTATTTTACCTTGGGTTGTTTGACCAATTGGCTATTGTCGGCTTTCACTACTAAGGTTTTAGCTAGTTTGTCATGCCAACCGATGTTTTCAGGACTTTTTGAGGCCATATAATAATGAACAATAATAACCACAAAACCTAAAAAGCTAGTAAATGAGAATAATAAGTTGTAAATAATAAACAGTAGTAGCGTACGCATGCCAATAAGCTTGGTAAAAGAAGGCAAGCGGTGGGTGCTTTGGTCAACGACGCGAATACCGGTAATCAGCT
>NZ_DAINDI010000001.1:70731-76546 GCF_036731945.1 Psychrobacter sp. | reverse complement strand
GGTAATAAATACCAGCTGCAGCGCAAACAAACCAAACACCATCACTTGTGACATCATCAAAGTGCTGCTAGGAATACTTTCCATCAATGTCATGGAATACTGGTATGCGGCATCCATATCTTGGATGTTTTGAAATTTGGTATAGTCCACATCCATTTTCATTAACGCCATGACCAGCGGTAAAATCGCTAATACATAGAGCAAGCCATTGATTGCGGTCGCTAACACCCGTGACATAATCGGCGCAAGCACCACATCACCGATGACTTTATCTTTAGGCGAGGCGGCTTTGACTGCAGCAGACTTATTTAATGACACATTTTTATTGGGCGTATATTGACGATTGGTGGTCATGTCCAGCTTAGTATTTTTAGCATTCTCTACTGGGCGTTCAGGCTTACCATACAATCTGTCTAGCGATACCGTTTTGTCATCTTTAGAGGTGCTACTAGCAGAATCTTCTGGGAAGATAGTGACGTTATTGATAATAGAGTCATTATCACCTGCCGGCACTATAGGGGCAGGACGATAATAAGTCTGATTATTGGTTAAATTACCAACACGCTGCCACTGATCTAGGCCTTCATGCCACATCAAATCATCTAATACCACTTCACCTGAGGCGAGCATAATATTGAGCTGATCCAACGTGTATGGACCCGCTTGTACGTTATTTCGAGCAAGGAAAATCTGCATAATTGCCTACATAGTTAGTCATATCTTAAGTCACTTTTTCAAGCCACTTTCGCTAATACATTATATTAGGGTCTATTTGAAAAAATCAAATAGACCCTAATGGTAGTATATTAAATGACTCTGTCAATTAACGCTGTGACGTATCGTTACGTCTTATTTCGTTTCTTCGCCAGCTAAGAAGAACCAAGTATCTAGCACTGAGTCAGGGTTTAGTGACACTGAGTTGATACCTTGTTCCATGAGCCAAAACGCAAGATCTGGATGATCTGATGGACCTTGACCACAAATACCAATGTATTTGCCTGCTTTGTTACAAGCCTCGATCGCCATAGATAATAGCTTCTTAACCGCAGGATCACGCTCATCAAATAGATGTGAGACGATACCTGAGTCACGGTCAAGACCTAGCGTTAACTGAGTCAAATCGTTTGAACCGATTGAGAAACCATCGAAGTGCTCTAGGAAATCTTCTGCTAATAGCGCGTTGGTTGGTAGCTCACACATCATGATGACGCGCAGACCATTTTCGCCACGTTTTAGACCGTTTTTCGCGAGTAGCTCGATGACTTCTTTGGCTTCGCCAACGGTACGAACGAATGGAATCATAATCTCAACGTTGGTCAAGCCCATCTCATCGCGGACACGTTTCAATGCTTTACACTCAAGCTCGAAGCAATCACGGAAGTTGTCAGACACATAGCGACTGGCACCGCGGAAACCAAGCATTGGGTTTTCTTCTGATGGCTCGTATAATTTACCACCAAGCAAGTTGGCATATTCGTTTGATTTGAAATCAGACATACGCACGATAACTGGCTGATCCATAAAGGCAACGGCTAGGGTTGAGATACCTTCGACCAATTTATCCACATAGAAATCGACTGGTGAGGCATAACCGGCGATACGCTCATTGATCGCTTGGGCGATTTCGCGTGGCAAGCTGTTCATGTTCAGGAGCGCTTTTGGATGCACACCAATCATACGGTTGATGATGAACTCTAAACGCGCAAGACCGATACCTTCGTTTGGCATTTGGGTAAATGAGAAAGCGCGATCTGGGTTACCCACGTTCATCATGACTTTGAAGGCAAGCTCTGGCATAGATTCAACAGAGTTGGTCTGTACTTCAAAATCAATCTGACCTTCATAGATAAAGCCAGTATCACCTTCAGCACAAGAAACCGTCACGTCTTGACCATCAACCAATAATTCAGTGGCATTACCACAACCGACGATAGCTGGAACGCCAAGCTCACGAGCGATAATAGCCGCGTGACAAGTACGACCACCACGGTTGGTGATAATCGCAGAAGCACGCTTCATGACTGGCTCCCAATCCGGATCGGTCATGTCTGATACTAAGACATCGCCGTCTTGAACTTTGTCCATCTCGTTTAGATTGCTAACGATACGTACTTTACCAGCGCCGATGCGTTGACCGATTGAACGACCTTCACATAGGATTTTAGCATCGCCAGTATTGATAATATAACGCTCCATGACATTGCTGTCTTGGCGGCTCTTAACGGTTTCTGGACGTGCTTGGACGATAAAGATTTCACCGCTGTCGCCGTCTTTTGCCCACTCGATATCCATCGCTTGACCATAATGCTTTTCAATAGTCATGGCTTGTTTGGCAAGTGAGTTTAGCTCTTCAGTGGTTAAAGAGAACTGCATGCGGTCTTGTTTTTCGACATCGACGGTTTTGACAGACTTAGTGGTGCTGCCTTCATCACCATAAATCATTTTCTTATGTTTGCTGCCTAGATTACGGCGAATGACCGCAGGCTTGCCATTTTCAAGCAATTTTTTAGAGATATAGAATTCGTCAGGGTTGACTGCACCTTGCACAACCATTTCACCTAGACCGTAGCTTGAGGTGATAAAGACCACTTGATCAAAGCCACTTTCGGTATCTAGGGTGAACATTACGCCAGCAGCGCCAGTTTCTGAACGTACCATGCGCTGTACAGCAGCAGATAGGGCAACGCCTTCGTGCTCAAAACCTTTATGCACACGATAAGAAATCGCGCGGTCATTATATAAAGAGGCGAATACTTCTTTAATGGCAATCAGGACGTTATCAATGCCGCGAATGTTCAAGAAAGTTTCTTGTTGACCGGCAAATGAGGCATCGGGCAAATCTTCAGCCGTGGCAGAAGAACGTACCGCAACCGCGATGTCTTCGCCGCCACTCATGGTTTCAAACGACTGGCGCACTTCTTGCTCAAGGTCGCTTGGCAGCTCTTGCTCAATAATCCAAGTACGGATTTTTTTACCCGTCTCAGCAAGCTTATTAACATCATTCACATCAAGGGTTTTAAGCTCGTTGTTGATTTTGTCAAGTAAGCCTGTTTCTGTCAAAAAGCGATTGAACGCATTTGAAGTGGTCGCAAAGCCACCTGGAACGCTGACACCCAAATCAGATAAATGGCTGATCATCTCGCCAAGCGAGGCATTCTTGCCGCCAACCATCTCAATGTCATCTTTTCCTAGCTGATCAAGATTGATTACAAGTGCTGTAGATTGCGCTGCCATGATAACTCCAGAAAATAAGGTTATTTAGTAAAGATTATAACGGTCGATTATACCCCTATATTTGGGTAATTTCGATACCTAGAACCAAATAAATCGTCAAAAATATACAAATTGTGGCGATTGCTACATATTTGCGCGGTCAAAACTCAATATTTGGTAATTAGAATATAACAAAGAGTAAAGTATAACTGGTTTTTAGAGAAAAAATTTACTGATAAGAAACCTTCCTTTATAGCAATAAGACAAATGTATAAATACCCTTAATAAATCCCTTTGTTGTATAGCGTTTACTAAGTGTACGCCTGTAACATTGATTTCTATTAGACAGCTATTGTGCGTATAATATAGGGCACAATAAACTAACCGCTACAGATTTTCTGCGCTAAATAAAAGCGCCTATTGAGGTCTTAACCAAGGTGTTCACGTTATGTTTGCAAACAATCCGCCAGAAGCCGCCAAGCCGACCATTCAAAACAAACAAGCGTTGCAAGTAGATAACGACCAAAATATCAGAACGGCGTTTTTTATCTCTGATGGGACGGCGATTACCGCAGAAACCCTTGGACGCGCCATTTTAAGTCAATTTGCCTCTGTGCCTTTTGAGACTCGGGTGCTGCCTTATGTTGATAGCTTAGAGCGCGCCGAAGAAGCGGTCGAACAAATCAATATGGCCTACCAGCGCGACGGCTTGCTACCCTTGGTGTTCGATACGATTGTTAGCCCTGAAATTCGAGAAAAAATTAACTCAGCGCATAGCTGTAATTTGGATATGTATGAAGGGTTAATCGGCCGAGTCGCAGAAGAGACGGGCGTCGAGCCGGACGCGCATTCGGGTCATGCTCATGATAACGTTGATTCTGAGACTTATAAAGAACGTATCGATGCCGTGCATTTTGCGCTAGATAATGATGATGGAGCACGTACTCGTCATTATCATGCCGCAGATATCATTCTTATCGGTGTTTCGCGCTCTGGCAAAACCCCAACCTCACTGTATTTGGCGCTACAATTTGGTATTCGAGCGGCAAACTATCCGCTAACCGAAGAAGATTTAAACGACAATCAATTGCCAAAAGCCTTACGTGAGCATAAACACAAGTTATTTGGCTTGTTAATCGATACCGATCGCTTAGTAAAAATCCGCCAAGAACGCCGCGCGGGCAGCCGTTATTCTAGCTATCAGCAATGTCAGCAAGAACAGCGCGCCATACAGGGCATTTATATCTCGCAAGGGATTCCAAGTCTTGATGTCTCTGAGATGTCTGTTGAAGAGATTGCCACACGTATCTTGCAGATGACGGGACTTAAACGCCGTATAGGCTAAAGGGATTAAGCAACATCGTATAACGAATAACGGCTATGGCGATAACGTAACTGTCGCCAATATTGCAAAATATCCTATCAGCACGTATGGTAGGCACGCTTTAGCGCTATGAGTCTAACTTGATCGTTACTTATAGACATTCATAGTCTAAAAACACACAGATTTATAAATTAATAAAAGAGGATACGATGGGAAGCAAACCGATAAGCGACGCGACCAATGACACAGGTAAAGACATTCATACCGAGGTGTCTAATAAAGAAAGCGGCCGCGCGCCGAACCCTGAGCATACTGAAGGCAAAACTAAAAAAGCAAAAATTGAGCAAACCCATGAGCAAGTCACTGAAGATATTATGCATCACCCTGACTTGGTCAATCCGCTTGATGATATCCGCATCGATATTAAAACCCCTTTTACCAAAGACTCGCAGCGCATCAAAGGTGATAAGCATAAGTATGAATATGACGCCGTTGTCCTAGGCGCCGGGCCTGCTGGTGAAGCGGCGGCGATGAAGCTGACCAAGGCCGGCAAAAAAGTTGCAGTGATTGATCCGCGTGAACAGGTTGGTGGTAACTCGACCCATGTGGGCACGATTCCAAGTAAAGCCTTGCGTCAATCGGTCTTTAACTTGATTAACTTTCGCCGCGATCCTATGTTTACCAAGGCGATGGAGTATCAGCAAGTACCTCTAAACCGTGTGCTCGCTAATGCGCGCCGCGTCATCCGTAATCAAGTAAGCACCCACACCCGTTTTTATGAGCGCAACCGTATTGATGTGATTCATGGTTGGGCAAGCTTTGTTGATGCGCATACTTTAAGTGTCGAAAAAGACGACGGCGTCTTTGAAACCGTGACCTTTAATAAAGCCATTATTACCGTTGGTAGTCGTCCTTATCGTCCTGATATTTTAGACTTTGACCATCCGCGTGTGTTTGACTCTGATAAAATCTTGCAAATGGATTATGTGGTCAAAAAAATCATCATTTATGGCGCAGGCGTCATCGGCTGTGAATATGCCTCAATCTTTACTGGTCTTGGCTATAAAGTTGACTTAATTAATAACCAAAATCAATTGCTCAATTATCTAGACAGCGAAATTAGTGATGCCATTGCTCATGACTTTAGACAGTTTGGCGTCTTGATTCGTAGCAATGAAGAGATTGACCATCTAGAGACGCATGATGATTATGTGGTCTTGCATCTAAAAAGCGGTAAGCGCATCAAATCAGATGCCATTCTTTGGTCAAATGGGCGTT
>NZ_DAINDI010000001.1:63711-70721 GCF_036731945.1 Psychrobacter sp. | reverse complement strand
CGTTCGGGTAACACAGAAGGCTTAAACTTAGAAGCTATTGGGCTGGAAGCCAATAGTCGGGGTCAGCTAAAAGTAGATGACACCTATTGTACCGGCGTGGAAAATATCTATGCCGCTGGTGACGTCATTGGCTGGCCCTCATTGGCCTCAGCGGCCTACGATCAAGGACGCTGTGCCGCAGCGTTTATGGTTGGCGATAGCGATGCCGAGCCAGTATCAAGCGTGCCAACAGGTATCTATACCATCCCTGAGATTTCTTGTATCGGTAAAACTGAGCAAGAGCTGACCGATGAAAAAGTTCCTTATGAAGTCGGGCAGGCGTTCTTTAAACATCTGGCACGAGCGCAAATCATTGGTGAGCGTTCGGGCGTGTTAAAGATTTTGTTCCACCGTGAGACGCTTGAGATTTTAGGCATTCATTGCTATGGCAATCATGCCTCAGAGATTATTCACATTGGTCAGGCGGTCATGAAATGCAACAATACCCTTGAGTATTTTGTGAACACAACTTTTAACTATCCAACGATGGCAGAAGCCTATCGCGTCGCCGCTCTCAATGGTTTAAATCGCGTTTTTTAAACCAAACATCATCAAGTCAGATAAATAAAAAAGCGCCTGCTTCTTGAGTAGGCGCTTTTTTTTGAGGTGTTTTTTATAGCATAAATGCCAATACTATCCATATATTTTTATGCTAAACAGCAGTTTTGCTTTGACTGGTACGCCAGCGGAAAAGTAGCAGTAATACAAAGTAAAATACCCACAATCCAGCCAATGCGTAAAAGCCAGTTGCGACTTGTGCCACACTCGCGCCCATTTGATTGAGCTGAACAGAGGTATTGATACCAGGTGTCGTCGGTATGACCCAGCGGATGATTTGTAAAAATTCTGGTAATTGATTGGCAGGCCATGGATATCCGCTGACAAAAAACATCGGTAGCGAGCTAAAAATCAAGATTTGCATACTGCGCTCACGCTGACGGAACCACAGCCCAAACACACAACCAAGGGTAGCGACAGTTGGGCAAAATAGCAGCAAAAATAACAAGCTGCCAAGCATGTTTTGACCACGTGGATAATGGTGCAGCTCAAAGGTCCAGCCATAATAAAAGCAGCCGATGATAAAGCTGAACATACTGAGCGCTGCAATACGGCCAAGCCAGCCGCGAATACTGGCGGCATGACGACGCTGCTCATACCAAGTGCCAATTAACATCGCTGTCGACATCAACAGGGTTTGTTGCAGAATAAGAATAGCGACCGCTGGCACCACATAAGCGCCGTAGCCTTCGGTTTGATTGTATAAAGGGATGATTCTTAACGGTACCGCTTGGGTATTTGCCGCTGCGGTTGCAGAATACGCCCCTTGCGCCACGCTTTTTTTAATCTCAACGCCCGCTGAAACCGTACTGACCGCCTGCAGAAAGCCCATTTGAACGTTTTTATTTAACAGAAAATAACCCCCATTGCCTAATACGCTGACGCTCGCTGCTTTGCCAGATAAGACTTGCTGTTCAAGTCCACTTGGGATAATCATATATCCAGCAATATCATCGGACCATATCGCTTCTTGAGCGTCTTGCTCATTTAAAAAACGCTTGGTATCGAGCTGCGGACTAGCACTGGCGTAACGAACGATGGTTTGAGACAGATTGGTATTGTCTTGATCGACAATACCAACGGGCACATGGTTGACCACTTCGGTTGAATACGGCCAAGGATAAAAGAAGCCATAAATAATCGGCGCAATCATGAGCAGTAGTAGCACGCCTTTATCAGAAAAGACGTCTTTGATAGTTTGCAAAAAACTGCCGAAAAAGCTTTGCGCTGGCGAATGACTTTTTGCCTCTAACATAGCACTAGAAGGCTGATTTTTTGTTGCTATGAGGTTTTCTTGAGATAAAGGTTCTTTTGGTGTCATAACCATTAGCGTGCCCCCCAGCGTTCAGGATGTGCGAGCGCGCGCTTGCTCAATAAGGCGGCTAAAAACATAGTGACAATCGTCGCAAGCGTCAGTCCATAGACGATGGGTAATGAGATGGCAACCGGCGCTTGCATTTGTAATTGCGCTATATGTAGCTTAAGGTAATGGGTCAGTGGTAAGGCATCCGACCAATGCTGAGCGTTTTTACTGATGGCGATATAAGGAAACGTTACTCCAGCAAAGGCATAAGAAGGCGCTGAGATAAATCCGGTTGACGATAAACCCATGCGTAACGAAAATGAGGTCAAGGTAAATATCGCACCCAGCCAAAATGACAACATCATTAGCAATACAAGGCCGATATAAGTCGCAATAATGGAGCTGATAGCAACCGCTTGCTGCGGCGCGGCGAGCCATAACGCCAAAACTGACCATAAGCTATAAGCCAGCATGGGCCAAAAGTACTTACCTAATAAACCAAAAAGCAAAACTGATACACTAGCTTTTCTTAGCTTAGTATCTTCAATGAGTGTTTGATTATCTTCAGTTAAGACTGAAACGGCCGTGGTCTGACGGTCTTTATTTTGGCTACCTTGAATCTCATTATCTTTAATAGTGGTTAAATCAGGCTGACCACCATTAACAAAGTCATACCAAATACCGATTTTTTTATCGCGCAATTCACGCCCAATGGTCGTCGCGCCAATGACCATGGCTAAGATATGCAGCAGCGCTGGGATAACGGTTGATGCTAAAAACTGTTGATAGTCGGTTGCTGCATTAAACAAACTGATGCGCTGAATGCCAATGGGCGAGTAAGCAATCGCTGCTTGCGAGGGTGCCATGCCTTTTTTGACCAAACGCTGTATTTCAACGCCTGCCGATAGCGTCCCAATCACCGATTGTACACTGGTTTGGATAATGCCAGAATGAGTGCCGTATTGGGCATTTACTTGCAATACAATCGGCGCCGGTTTACTCGATGAAATATTGCGCGAGAAATTCTCTGGAATAATAACCACCGCATAGATATCACGTTGCAGGAGCGCTGCTTCTACTGCTGCTGGCGAGTGATAAAGCTGTCTGACTGTCAGGTTAGGGTTGGCTTCCAAATAACGCACCGCAGTATTGGCAACAGGGCCACGATCGTTATCCACGACGCCAATGGGTAAATCGGTGATTTGTATTTGTGAAAAAATCCACCAAATCAACAGCACGGTCGCAAGCGGTATCCAGACCACCATGCTCAAATCCCACGGGTTTTTGGCTAAAAACCGGCGCTCGTAGGCTGCACTGCGTATAAAAGCGCCGATTAATCCGCCGCGTTGCCCGTTTTGCTCAGTCAGGCGCATGGCTTACTCTTTGGTCTGATTGGCAAGGGCTGGATTGATATTGACAACCACGCTCATCCCCGAACGGATACGTCTATCAGGTGCTGATGGTCGCGCTTTAACTTCAAAGGTGCGCACATCAAAACCATCGTTGTTATTGGTCGGACGCCATGTAGCAAAGTCAGATAAGGTTGAGGTTGCATAAACGGTAAACTGCTTGGTATAAGGCTTTTCAGGCGAGGATAAAGCAGGAATCGTACCCATAAAACGCTGCCCAATGGCAAACTGGTTTAAGTGGGTTTCAGTGACGTTGAGTACCACCCATTGATCGTCGGTATTAACCAAGGTAAGCAGCGGTACGCCTTGCCCAATGACTTCGCCCGCGTTGACGATGACATTATCCACGATACCGGCAATTGGACTTTTTAAATTGGCTTCTTCTTTGGCGACCAGTGCTTCTTCTAGTTGCGCATCGACTTGGGCAACTTGCGCTGTCGCGGCAGACTTGTCTTCGCTGCGAGCGCCTTCTTTTGCCAAATCATACTGCAAGCGCGCCGCTTCTGTCTTATCTTGAGTCGCTAGATATTGCGCGTAGGCTTCATCGCGCTTTTGCCGTGCCATCAGACCTTCTTCATAAAGACGGTTGACGCGCTGATAAGTATTTTCTGCCAAATCAGACGCCGCTTTATTGGCTTGCCAAGCCGCTTTTGCTTGGGCAATTTCTTGCGGGCGGGCACCGTTTTCTGCTTTATCAAGCTGGCTTTGCGCCATTTGCTTGCCAGCACGCGCCTGATTGATTTTAGCGTTAATCTCAGGTGAGTCCATTTCAATAAGCTGCTGACCGACCGTTACCGCATCACCTTCTGTGACCATGATTTGTGCAATGCGCCCCGGCACTTTTGCAGCAATAGACGTTTGCTGCATTTGCATTTGACCTTGTAAGGTGACGACTTCAGGCTCATTGTGTTGATTGCTTTTATACAAACCATAAGCAATTGCCCCTAATATAAGCAGCACAAGAAGTACCAAAATCGCCTTTTTAATACCGACAGATTTATCCGCGTTTGCAGGCTCGCGTTTATAAGGTGGCACCGCTTGTTCTTGGTCAATATCAGTGCTGTCGATTCTATTAGTGCTATCGACGCTATCAGCACTCTCAAAGACGGCTTCAGTCGGTTTAGTACCATTAATCGCATCAGCATCAACGGGCGTTTGTTCATGATGACTGCGGTTTGTTTCAGTAGTTCGGTCTGCAGCAGGTAGTTTGCGTGAGTCGCCTGATTCGTTATTAGATTCAGTCATGACAGTGAGATTCCTAAAGCGATAAAGTCGATAATAAGCAGAATAGTGTTGGCGTTATTTATTCTTGGCAATTCATATGATTTTTGAATACGTTTTACTAAATAAGCTACTTGTCATATAAGGTTGGTAGGCGAATATCAGCGGCGTTCAGGTAGGCATTAAAAGCAAGCGGTGTACCGCAGCTTTGCATCAAGGCGGCAAGGGACTGTACATAAGTGTTTGCTGCTTGTGCTTGCTCGGTGCGCGCTTTTAGGTATTGTGTCTGTGCTTGTACCACATCGATGGGCGTATTCACACCTTCTTGTAATCCAAGTTGACGTAAGCGCAATACCTCTGCTGCCAAATCCACGTTGCTTTGCAAGGCTTGATAGCGCGACTGAGCGTTATTGACATCGTGCCAGTTTTTTTCGACCAGCAATAATAAATTGTCACTGACTTCTATCTCTGACAAATCTGCTTGGCGTATTTTGGCGTTACTGGAAGCTAAAGACGCCTTTTTATCTAGCCCGCCCCAAAGTTTCCAGCTGGCTGAAATACCAGCGACCCAACTGGGGTCTTTTTCTACTTGGCTATAGCCATAAAGCATGACCGTAGGTTTGTAACCCGTATCAGATAGCGCATGTAACTGCTGCGCTTGCGCTCGTTTGGCGGCAACTTTTTGCAGACCTGGATGGTTGGTCAGTGCTAAGTCTTGAAAGTAATTCACATCGGGCAAAGGGCGGCTTGAGACAAATAAAGGCGTGCTGGGTTTGATACGATAATCGGTACGTAAAAGCCGCTGCAGCGCCATCATTGCCAGACGCGCATCATTATTAGCGTTGACCGATTCGCTTTTTGCATCGGCAAGCGCCGATTGTGCTTCTAAGCGATCGACACGGGAGATAAACCCTTCTTCAAACAGACGCTGCGCCATATGGTCAACTTGCTGTACCGTATCATAGGCATCGTCACGTAAATAAGCGGCAATAATCGCTAATTGCGCCTTAAAATAACGCTCAATTAAGGTGTTATACAGCTCGTTGGTATCTAGTATGCTATCAGCAACGGCTTCTTGGGTACGAGCAGTGGAAGCGCCTGTCAATGCTGCTGTGCGTCCAGCCGTATAAATGGGCCATACCACGCCAAGGCCTGCGCCCGTCGTTGAACCCGAGCGTTTCAAATCGTAAGTATCTGGGATACGGTCACCGACCAACTCCCCAAAGTCTGGCAAATTTTCTATGTCTATCGGCGGGTCGATACCATCAATACTACTATTCACATCGTTGATAATACCGTTTTTAATCGATGATAAATCAACATCAGCGTCCAAGTTATAAGCAGTGGCGGAGGCGCGCGCAAATACTAACGGATGGTCAATGGTTTTTAGCGCATCGGTTTCATACTCACTGGCAGCAATCGCGGCTTGATTGGCGGCGATTTTCGGTGAAACTTGCAATAAAATATTTTGTGCTTGCTCAAGACTAAGCAGACTCGATACTTCTAAAGGATAGCTATTGTCAATGCTCTTATGGGTAATAGGATCGATAAGGGTGGTTAAATGAGTGTTTGGCTCAGCTTTAACTGTCTGTGTTTCTATCGGCGCGGCTTTATTTTTTATAATGCTGTTTTGCACAGGGTTTTTATAAGTTTGAGTGTGAGTTATTTGAGTGCCGTTTTCTTGAATACTGTTTTTAATACCACTACTGCCTTGCAGGCTGCTTGGCGTATCCGCCTCAACAATTTGCGTCACGACAACGGGCGCTACTTCATTTTGGGACGTGTTAACATCATCATTGGCGTTTGCGGAGTGAGAGGCGGCTAAGCCTATGAGCGTAACCGTCATCACCGCAGTAGACAGAGTCGATAAAGCAAATTTCATAAGTCGCATAAGCCATTAATTAGAATGCAAAGTGTTTAAAGCACAAAATTTCTAGTAGGTAGTCAAACAGGGCAATATTATAGACCATTAATAGAAAGCAAAAATTGGTTATTCATAACAAAGCGTACACTGTAGTGGCACAATGGTGACGGGTCAATGCTCACTATTTGCTTATTTTGCGTTGAATGGGCACCAGTTTTATGTTAAGTGTCTAGCTTCAAGACAGATAATAGCATTATTTATGAATTGGTTTATAAATCAGTGATAAAACCAGATAAAAATTAGCCGACAAAAAACAACATGATATAAAATAGGATGCGAGTGATGGCAGGATATATTTTAGCGCTAGATCAAGGTACGACGTCGAGTCGCGCAATATTGTATGACGACCATGCCCGCCCGATTAAAATCGCCCAGCAGCCGACGACTTTAAAAACTCCGCAGGCAAGTTTTGTTGAGCAAGATGCGCAGCAGATTTGGCAAACGCAGATTAGCTGTGCTCATGATGTGATTAATCAAGCAGGGCTGCTGGCGATCGATGTCACCAGTATTGCCATTACCAATCAGCGCGAGTCTATCGTGATGTGGGATAAGCAAA
>NZ_DAINDI010000001.1:59737-63701 GCF_036731945.1 Psychrobacter sp. | reverse complement strand
GCCCGAGCGCTCAGACAGATAATGGGCATGCAGATATGGCCAGTGAGATTCAACGTCTTACAGGCTTGCGTTTGGATCCATATTTTAGCGCCAGTAAAATTGCATGGTTGTTAGAAAACAATCCCAAATTAAGAGTGCGCGCTAATAAAGGCGAAATCGCGGTCGGCACTATAGACAGCTGGCTTATTTATAAATTGACCGGTGGCGAGCATGTCATTGACGTCACCAACGCTTGTCGCACCTTGTTATATGATATCCATAAACTGACATGGTCAGAGGAGCTCTGTACCTGCTTTGGGATACCAATGAACATATTGCCCAAGGTACTACCGTCTGATGGCGATTTTGGTAAAACAAAAAAAGGACTGTTCGCTAAACAAATTCCAATTCAGGCAGTATTGGGCGACCAGCAAGCGGCACTTTTTGGACAAGGTTGCCTTGATGCAGGCATGGCAAAAAATACCTATGGCACCGGCTGTTTTATGCTGATGAATATTGGTAAAGAGCCAAAACTGAGCGAGCATAAGTTACTAACGACCATTGCTTGGCAACGCAAATCAACGCCAACCCGCCCAGACAATCTATCCTTTGATCAAATTGTGCAGTCTGGCAGACGCTTGCTACAGCCGCCCAAGAGAGAAGTCACTTATGCCTTAGAGGGCAGTGTGTTTATGGCGGGCGCTATTGTTCAATGGCTGCGTGACAATCTTGGCATGATTCAACAAAGCAGTGAGGTTGAGCATCTAGCGCGGCAAGTAGATAGTAGTGAGGAGGTGGTATTACTGCCAGCATTTACAGGGCTTGCGGCGCCTTATTGGCGCTCAGATATCAATGCCAGTATTACCGGTATGAGCCGTGGCACGACCAAAGCCCATATTGCGCGCGCCGCGCTAGAAGCCATTGCCTATCAAACTTACGATGTGCTGATTGCCATGCAAAAAGACAGCCCCCACCCTTTGACTGAATTAAGAGTAGATGGTGGTGCGGCGAATAACGACTTGCTCATGCAGTTTCAAGCCGACTTATTAGGCGTACCGGTGCTACGCCCTAAAGACACAGAGATTACCGCTAAGGGTGCGGCTTTATTAGCCGGATTAAAAACCGGTCTATACGATGAGACTACGATACAAGCCTCGTGGCAAATTGACCGCATCTTTGAGCCTGAGATGTCTGCGGGTAGGCGTGAACAGCATCTTGATAAGTGGCAACAAGCGATTGATAGAGCGCTAAAAGTCTTATAAATATTTAAAAGAAAATTAAAGTTTTCGTGAATAGACGATTATAAATTACTCAAAATACTCTGCTGCCCTACAAAATAGTGATAAAGATACAGGCTGTAACGCAAGGCAATCGTAACTTGGACATAGTTTACATAATCTGTGTATCGGTCGTTATCCATAAGTTCTTATACTTTAGATGAATTAAGCAACACTGCTGGTTTATAAGAGGTGATTTTTAGCAATTATCTTTATTAGTTAATTCTAATATTGCTTAGTTTGTTAAATTTAACGCTTTATAAATGAGTGAACAATAAATCTAATATATAACAAATAATTTAAGGATAATATTATGAATAACGATGGACGTATTACCGACCCTAATAACCGCGTAGTGAATGATGATTATGTTGAAGTGGGCGACAGAGATCGTATTATCGATGATAACGATCGCCGCTTAGCAGGAACTGACCGCGATATTAATGGCAATAGAGTTGTCGGTCATGAAAATGACAATATCATCAATGACCATGATGCCATCGACCGTACTGCCGTTAAGCACATGACGAAGGAAAGTAAAGAAGATTTAAATGCCGATCCAATCACAGGTGAGCCAGGTTCACATCCAATTGGTACTGGTATTGGTGGTGTTGGCGGTGCAGCAGCAGGCGCGGCAATTGGTACGATGGCAGGCCCACTAGGAACCTTAATCGGTGGTGCTATTGGTGCTATCGTTGGTGGCGGCGCAGGTCACGCAGCAGCAGAAGCGATTGATCCTACTCGTGAAGAAGCTTACTGGCGCGCAGAACATGCCAATGCCGATTATTACCGTGAAGGTCATGATTTCGACCGCGATTTACACCCAGCATATGCAGTAGGTTATGCAAACCGTGCTCGTTATCCAGCTGATGCTCGTTTTGAAGATCATGAATCAGACTTAGAGCGCTCATGGCATGAAGTAAAAGGTGAGTCGCGCCTAGAGTGGAACGAAGCACGCCGTGCCTCACGTGATGCATGGAACCGTGTATCGTAGTAAAGTGATGAATCCATAGATACTGGCTATAAGTTACATTAGTCTTAAAAAATTAAGGATAAGTTATACTTTGTTGAACTGTTTTTTGCTAAACATATAGGTTAAGTTTAACTAATGAGATGTTTAATATAAGTAAGCAAAGGATAAGAAAACTTGCTCCTTCATTACTAGAGTTAGTTTGATTGTAGAACTGGCTCTGCTAACTTATAAATATAGTCAGTTTTATGTTATTTTAAAGCTTCCAAAGATGTCTTTGGAGGCTTTTTTAATGTATATTGTTATATATGAATATATGGTAGTAAAAGGTTATTCTAGAAAATAGTCATTATCAAACAAAGACATTTATCAAAAACAGTTACTCGTAAAAAAGACAATTATCAAAAATAATAATAATAGGTAATTCATGGTTAATAACGCTGAAGACAATAGCCCTAAGCAGTTTTATATAGCAACGGCCAATTTACTTAACTTTGCTAACCCCAATCGAATTTATTATGAAAACGCGCCGGCTTATAGCGATAACGAATACCAACATAAGCTGCACGGTATTACCGACTTACTGGCAAAGGCACATGCAGATATCATTGCAGTGCAAGAAGTATGGGACAGTCATGCGCTCGAAGCATTAGCGGTAGCATTAGGATTCAAACCTGAGCATGTGGTCATTCCGCTGGCAAGTAATGATAACGCCAGTCCTTATACCCAAGGTAAAGGCGCGCAACAGACGCCAGCTGTCGGAATTATTAGCCGGTTTGAGCAGTTAGAAAGCACCTTATTAGAAGAGGTAGAACCAAAAGCGGTCATTGATATTCCTGATATCGGTCTTTATGAACGTTTTAATCGTCCGCCGCTTGTATTACGAGTCAATGCTTTTGGGCAACCGATTACGATTGTCACTGCGCATTTAAAAAGCAAACGGGCTTTTTTCCTACGCGATGAAAACGGTCAGTTGTTAGAGGATATGAACGATCCAAATATTCGCGTTCGTGCCAAGCTGCGTAGTTTGTGTATGCGCGCCGCAGAGGCCGCTTCTATTCGTATGTCCATTATTGAGCGCCTGCATCATACGCGTGAGCCACTGATTTTATTAGGCGATATGAACGATGTCACTGGTAGTGTGACCACCCAACTGATGAGCGAGACAGGCGAAGTCAATTATGATAAAAGTATGCGCGATGTCGCGTTATTTGACGCCGCTCGTATTCAAGCACGTTATGGCTGGATGAAAGATGTTGCTTACACCCATATTTATCAAGGTATGCCTGAAGTGATTGACCAGCTGTTTGTTTCAGAAGAGTTTTTACCTGATAGTAAGTTTTCGCTCGGTCAGGTTGAACGAGTTGACTATTTTAATGATCATTTAAAGTGGGATTATGCCGATAGAGTCATCGATCATGGTATTATAAGAGCGAAAATTAAACTTCACAATTAACCCCGTTTACTTAGTAATTAGTGAGTTATTTTTTAACCTATTCATGTCCCTTGCTTGATAGTTTACAAGCGTTTATCATGCTGCTTCGTTGAGTATAGTAGCGGTGCTATTGGCCCAAATTGGTTGATAGAAAATAGTCCTTCGATTTAGGACAAATACTATCCAATGAAGACTATATAAAGATAGGGCGTAACCTTAAGAGATTTATGATGATTGAAAATAAAGACGACAAGATTGAAGACGTACTGGTAGATTCTGAGCTGGCAAAGAAGTTAGTGCCGA
>NZ_DAINDI010000001.1:59198-59727 GCF_036731945.1 Psychrobacter sp. | reverse complement strand
CAAATTTACCAGTCAGCAAGGCCGTGCACGCCGTCAAAAACTATTGATGGGCGCGAAAAAATTGAGTGAAACTCAAGCAATTAACGACATCACTTTGGCGGCGGTCTGTGAAGAAGCGGGTATTCCAAGAGCTTCTGCTTATCATTTCTTCCCCAATATCGAAGCGATATTTTTAGCATTGCGTTTTTTAAATGCTATCGATATTTTAGAAGTGCTTACCACTGTTGAAACGGTTGATTATGATAGATGGCAAGCGTACTTGACCGCGCTGATTGAGCGCTGTGTACAAATATTTGATGAAGACCAAACCAAAGCCAAATTGATTTATGACACCAATACGCCTGATTTTGAAGGGGACAGCTATGGTGAGCATATGGATAATCAAGTGGTGCAATTGGTCTATAAACGCTTATCAGAGCGTTACGAGATGCCAAAATTCGAAGATATTCAAGATGTATTATTGATTACCTTTAGCATTATTAATGCCATTTTTACGGTTTCTTATCGCCGTCATCAAAGCATTACTGAT
>NZ_DAINDI010000001.1:51283-59188 GCF_036731945.1 Psychrobacter sp. | reverse complement strand
CGCGTCTATCGCCTATCTGCGCTGCTACTTACCAGAAAAACTACCGCGTAAAAACAGCTAATCTTTATCAAACTATCCATAAAAAAGCCGACTTGATGTCGGCTTTTTTTTACGCGTCTTTATGAGGGCTTATTAATCGTTTAGTCTTTTAATAAGGTGCTTGATTTTTATTGATTGTCGGTAATATTTGACCATTGCAAGTATCATCGCTTGAATCTAAAGGGGCGTATTCTTCATAATAGCGCACGATAAGCGCTTCTAAAGCAACGTTTGTTGTTGAGTCGTGGGTATTTACAAAAGCCTCGCGCGCTTGCTCAAGCCAGCGGTCTGCCATCCGAAAGTGACTGTTCGATGATTTTGCGCCGCGCTCACACTGATCGGTAGCTGCCCATATTAATGAGACTTCGCTAAAGGCGATTTCGCGTGGCGCACTATCGATACCGCCACTATCTTTAAGAGCACTTAACGTTGCCCATAAATCAGGTCGCATGAGCGCAGAAGTAGACGGAATGTCTTCAATAAGTGCAAGCTCTTCAACCTTATCATTTTTTAACGCTTGCAAGATATTTTCTGCCGTTTGGGCAGCTTCCACACCAACGTCTGAGCGACTATTCATACTGTCTTTATGATTTGCATAGTTTAGCCAAGCTTGGGCTTTGTAAGCAAAGTATTGTTGTCGCGCGCTCATGTTTTTTTGTTGATAAGTTTGTAATTCGTTCAGCATGCAATCCATAGCACGCTGCTGTGCGCTTTGAGCTTTAGAAGGTGCTGGATTTTCAGTGGAGTTGCTGCCCAGACAGTAATCTGCTGTCTTTAAGCTACTCTCCTTTGACGCAGTGTTTGGCGTTGATACACAAGAAACCGTAGAGAATAGCAACGCAGCTAATAACGCCATATATAGAGGTTTTTTATAGGAAACTGCTTGAATGGGAGTGCGAGGCATAAGAACAACCTTATAGTAAGGTAATAATGAGAGATTTGTATGTAAGTGGGTTGGTTATCATAGGATAAAAAATATCATTCAGTTAATATAAAAATGCCGTAAGCGTGGCTTACGACAATGAGAATAAATGACAACTAAGAGGAATTATAACGTAGAATTTGCGCTGAGCGGCTTATTTTTGCGTGAATCTTGGCGTTTGAATAAGTCTTCGTCAAACTTGAAGCGTAATCTAAAGTAAGCGCCTTCTATCGTTGTATCGTCATAGGCAATATCTTCATCTTCAAAGCCCATAAAGTTGTAGCCAAGCGACAACCAAAGGTTGGTCATCGGGCTATAGCCAACTTCGGCGCCAACCAAGTAAGATAAATCGTCCGCTTGCTTATTCCAATACGTACCTGCTTGCAAACCGATATCCCAGCGCTCGCTGATATCATACAATCCGCGTGCATAAACAGCGTGTGCAGTATTATTGCTAGCAATACCTTGGGCGTCATATTCCGTATATTTACCGGCATAATGACCTGATAGCGTTAATGGACGCGTTGGATGATAGTTACCGCTCCATGACCATACAATGGCATCTTTTTGATACGGATCATTGCCAGTGGCATTATCATCTAAGCGGTATTCAAGCTTAGCAAGCATATCGAGCTGATTGCTATCATAATCGCGGTAAGCGGCGCCTAGCTGAAAACGATTGATGGTACGATGACCATCATCATAATCCACTTGTGAATAGATATCCTTGGCGAGTAAAGTAACTTCATCGCTATAGCGATAAGCGGCGCCTGCGCTAGCAAGCAAAGTATCACTGGTATCGCCCCAACGTTTTTCTAAGCGCCCTGAGGCTTTATATTTTTCATTAGCAAGGTATTCAACGCCAACACCGGCTGCAGTCGCGGTATTGTCTTTTTCACCTTCTAACGATTCGACACGCTCGAACAAAGTGTTAAGTGTCAAACCTTTTTGAACATACCATTTATTCTTTAGACCAATAGCAGCTTCAGCTTCGCGGGCGCTGATCGCATCACGCATACGGTATTCACTATAGACTTTGCCGTCTTTCATATAAGTGGCATCAAAGCCGATAACGGTACGTTGGCGCTCTTCAGAATCGTCTAAACCGTAGCTGCCTGACAAGCTATTGATTAAATCATGACGGGCGTATAAACGACCTAGGCTACCAAGCGCTGTTTCGCCGCCGATAGAAGTGGCATTGCGCGAACTATGCTCGATATCTTGCTCGTATTCAGCAAATACCAATGAGTTATTTAGTTTGGGTAAACGCGCAGTCAAACGAGCGCGGGCAGTGGTACCTTCGATGACTTTTTCTATGCTGTTAACGCCATTAAGCGCCGATTGATTGATGATATCATCGTTAAAAACAGTGTCGTTGGTTATATCTACTACATCGGTTGCTGCTTGAATATTACGTGAGGCAACAGCTTCTTGCTTGTAGTAACGTACGCCGATTTCACCAACGATATTTTTACTTAAACGCTGTTCAACGCTGGCTTGTACGCCGTCGATGCTACCATCAGTGGTATGGTCTTTAGTGCGAACACCTTCAAGTTTCAGAGCAGTATTTTTATCGTTTAAGGTATGAGTGATTTCGATACCAGATTCAGTGCGACCAGCAGTTTGCGGCGAAGCACCGGTAACGAAACCTTCGTCGGTATCATTATAATAAGCTTTAGCGCGGGTGTTTTTCTTATCATCATAGTCAAGCTCGATACGCAGCGCATCACCTTCGGTCTCTTTACCGTCTAGCTTTTCGGCATTAATCTGATCACTTGGCTGAGCGTTTGGATTTTCTGCTTTATTTTTGGCATATTCTGCGACCAGCTTTAGCTTATCGTTAAATTTAACAACCGTATTGACACTGGCAAGCTCTTCTTTATTCAGTGGGTCATCACTATTAATATAACTACCGCCAATAGATACTTTATCGGTCAATTGCTGCTTGGCAGCGATACCGCCAACCCAATATTTCTCACCGCCTTCATCGACTTCGACCGTCACCCGTAAGTAGATAGGGTTACCATCGATATCTTGGCTAGCAATCGGTGACTTTAGGTATAAGCTGCGGCTAATAGGGTCGATTTCATAATCAGCAAAGCGCGTCAAGGTCTCACGGCGCACGATACGACCTGGGTTATTGGCGTCACGGGTGATGACTTCGATGGTTTCTGAATTTTCTAATACCGCGTCGAAATCATTGGCAAGTGGGTAGGGACCTGAAATGCCAAGACCGCGTGTCTCATTAACGCGCTGTGAGGTGCTGGTTTCGGCGGCAAACGCGGTGATGCGAGTGTTACTATCTTCAAACTGCGCTTTTAAACCCGTTAAAGTACGGTTGTATTGACCAAGTTTGATACCTTCATCATTATCGATTTGGGTTTTTAAATCGCCATACATGGCAAATGAGCGACCTTTATCGAGGCGCACATAAAGTTTGCTCGTTGACTGCGCATCAAAACCTTTAGCAGAAGAGTCACCATATACCGGATAGTATTCCCCCGGCTCGATATCACGGAATAGGCGTTCGCCTTTTTTATCGCTATCATAAGCTAAAGTTAGTAGATAATCGCCGCGCACCTTACCTTTTAAGAACATCGCCCCGCGACCCGTTGCTGAATAGTCATCATTGCCAGCGATTTCACGCAGTTCTTGCTCAAAGGCACCTTGCGCATCAGTAATATTACTGCCATCGAAGTTTTTAAGCGAGATGGCACCCTCGACGATGCCAACAGCGATAAGAGGGCGCAGCTGAGCGGTGAACTGTAGCGGAATCACTTGCTTACTGCTGCCGGTGTTAATGACTAGCTCACCTTTATCTGGTACGCTTGGTGCGGTGATGGGTATTAGTAGCTCGCCACCAGAGACAGTAACCTGCGTTCCAGCTTGATCTTTACTGCTATCGCTCAGATTGATGCGACCGATATTGGTGTCAATTGTAATCGGCGTTGAGGCGATATAAGGGCGACCGTCACGGTCTTTTAGGCTAATGACAACTTGATATTCGCTAACACCATCCGCGGGAACGAGCTGGTCTTGAGTGCGATATTCAATAGCCTGTAAGCTATCGGGCGTCAATACTTTAATAGTTTGCTCGGAGATGACTTTACCATTAATATCAGTCGCGACACCGCGTAAGGTATTATTGCCACGTTGTAAATCGACGGCATAGTAATCAAACGCCGTTACCTTTTGCTTTTCTTGCTCAGCGGTTTTACCAATTTGCTCGGCTGATACCGCTTTGCCATTGGCATATAGGGTAAAGTTAGAACCTAGCGGCGCTTGTACTTGTATCATTTGCTTGTAGGTGCTGAGCTGCTGACCTTCGCTTAGATTGATAAAAGCAACATCATTGTTAGAAACGTCTTTTAAGTATTCTTCAAGCTCTTTTTCTACCGGCGGCGCAATAGTCGTCACTGCCATATCGACACGATTGGCAGCTGGCTTAACCATCTCATTGACGATGGCGGAGTCACACTGGATACCGGTATCTAGGACATCGTTAGATTTACAGCCGCTGGCATCAACATTGTCTTTATTGTCACGGTTATAATCAGGCTCTAACACCAGCTCGGTTTTTACCGCTTGCTCTAAACTGTCATTTTTGGCGCTGACAGATTTGCTGCGCGCAATCAGCTCTGCGTTTAAGCGTTCAGTGCTATCGCCGATACCGCCAACGATGCCAAAGTCAACACGATGCAGCTCGCCATATTTTAAGTCAACGAAACGGCTTCCTGCATCGCCAGCATTGCGATTGCTTTGAGTCACCATTTCGGTGGCGTTAGGAATGGTGGTGCGATCGACTTTTAGAACGTGAGTTTTTGCACTGACGCCATAGAAGTTATACTTACCTTCAGGATCGGTAACAACGAAGTTGCCGTTTTCCATATAGATGCGTACGCCTGCAACACCAAGCTCACCATCTTCTTTTTGTTGAATGCCGTCACGGTTGATATCGTGGTAAACCTTACCGATGATGATGCCGTCAGTGTTCATGACACCGCGCTCAACCTCAATCTTCCACTGCGCTTCTCGTGATACGAGGCTCTGACCTTGCTCAGTAGTAGCAACGGCGGTCGCACGGTTGATACCGTCACCGCCTAATGCCGATGAGCCAATAAGGACGCGATAAGTAATATCTTTCGTTTCGCCAGCATTCATATTACCTAAACTTAAAACTTGGTATTTGCCGTCGCTTTTAAACTCAGTCGTTTGGGCTTTATCAATACGTACGCTGCTATCTACGTAGGCAAAACCGCGCGGTAGGGCGTCTTTTAATTGCACGTCATAGGCGGTCGACTCACCATTATTGGTAACATTAATGCTGTAATTGATATAGTCGCCAAATTCAGCACTTTTAACGTCACTTTCTTTGGTCACTACTAAACTAGCACTGTCATCGATGATAGTAATTTGGTTGGCCAAATTATCGATACGAACCGTAAGATCAGCGTCGCTTGGCAGCTGCTCAGTGCCAGTGCCGACAGAAGGCGCGATACAAGCATCGAGGCTCGCGGTCAAAGTATCATTTTTTAAAGTCTGAATGATTTTATCATTGATAGCATTGGCATTGTTTTGCGTCGGTGCTGAAAGCTGATATTTACCAGTGCTGTTACCGGTTTCAATCCCTTTTAATGAGTACTTATCACCAGTCAATAAAGAAGTAATCGTGACCCATACTTGATCAGGCTTATCTAATTGAACATTACATTGCGCGTAGTTGGCTTCGATATAGACGTCATCATCCAATTGCGAAGTGGTTTCATTATCATCAAACTTAGGAGTGGTAAAGTTAATCTCAGGCTCAACGATAATCAGTTTATCAGTGGCATTAGCCATTGCTACTGACGGATCTTCTAATACCACTGCGCCGATTTTTATATCAGCAGTATCGCCACTTTTGCCGTTAGGGTCTGACAATGCTTGTACAATAAGTTGGATGCTTTCGCTGTGTCCAAGTTTAATTTGGGCACGTAAATTATCAAAGATAATCTCGCTGTCAGCGCCATCAATAATGCCGTTTTTGTTTAGATCTTGATAGACCTTGATATTAGAGAGGGTTGGCGCGATATTAAGTGTCAACTTAACCGTTTGATTACTATAGCTGGTATTATTTAGGACGTTAACCCAGTTTACTAAGGCATTAGGCGTGACAGTAAGTAACGGCTGCTGGCTTAAGCTGATGCCGTATTCAGGAAGTGCTGACGCTTTAACTTGTACTTGGTTCGAGGTGCTAGATATCGTGACGTCAGTTTGCTTATTGACGTTATAAGTGGCGTTTGCAATGTTATTGATAATTTGTAGATTAGGGTTTGCTGCTGAATGTGAATCAGTGGCTGCAAACGCCATATTTGATTGCATAAGCAACATCGCTAATGACAGCGCAGAGATCTTCGCTGTGCACAATGCGGTACGATTAGACGGTGTCATTACAGATAGAGTCATGTGTCGCTTATCCAATAAAACATCAAGAGGTGGGGTAATAATGCTCTAGCTTGGCTAATTAAAATGGGTTAGGTCAAGCTAGAGGGTTTTTCTATAAGCAGCAAAAGCTACTTATAGATTCAAAAATATTTTTATCAATTAGTTCTGCTTGATTTTGACAGCAAATTGCAGGTTAGCTGTTGCTTGTGGTGCTAATGCTTCTACAGTATTTGAAGCCACTTGATTGTTGGCAGCACTTGGCGCTGTTACTGAACCAGTAGTAGCTGAACCAGAGATGTTTTTGTTATTAGCAGACCCTGTTAAATAGTCAGTACTTGTTGTCACACCATTCTTAACAAGATCATCTGAGATTACTAAGCTAGCGATGCTATAACTGCCAGTTACGCTACTATCGAAAGTATTGGTTGCTTTAATGTTATAGACCACACACTGACCAGCATCAACATTGAAAGAGGTAGTAACAAAACTTCCTTCTGGATCGCCATCACAGTTAGCATCAAGCGCTTGAGTTTTTGCTAACTCAATACCGCGAACCTGAGTCGTATCAACAACAGGATTTACAGTTGGTGGATTGCCTGGCGTAGCACTAGGAACTAAGGTGACAGTGGTTTCTTCTTTTTGACCAACTTCGGCATCGGTAGATGTAACTACATAAGTGATTTTGAGATTGGCTCCAGCGGCAAGCGTATCTGGAATAGTATAGACACCAGCATTGGCAGTTAAAGCTGTACCTGTGCCATTTACCTGTACATTACTGACGCTAACATTTTCTGCTGTACCACTCTTGGCGAGGGTAAAACTAAGGTTTGTTTCAGGGTCACGACCAGTATTGGTGATGATCACTGAGTGATTGGCTTGTGTAGTACTATTGGTAGTTGTAGGGATCTGAATAGTTTGAGGGTTTGTCAGTGTCAAGCTACGTTGAATTGAGTTAAGAGGTTGGGTAGAGTCAGTGCCATTTTTACCATCAGCAACCGAAGTTCCATCAGTGATGTTAGTATCATCGCCTGCAGGATAGAAGTTGATATTTCTTTGTTTTGAGGTATCTGTACTATCAACTAAGATGTTATCAGGGCCTACGCCTTCGTTTAGATTGTCAGTAACCGTGACATGGTTAAGAGCATTTTGAGCTAAAGGTACAGCTGTATCTTTTTTAGCTTTAAATTCGATGGTCACTGTTCCATTTTGTGGTAGGCTAGTGGCTACAAATGAGAATCCCTTAGCGTTAGTAGGATTGCTAATAGTACTGTCGTTAATAGTAGCGCCATCAGCAAGAACAATGTTAGTTCTTGCCAATGGCGCTGACATAATTAAGCCATCAGGCAAGAAATCTTGAATCGTGACATTAGTTGCATTTGTAGAGTATCCACCTGCAACGTTTTTAACTACTACTTTATAGCTTACTTCAGCAGTAGGGTCATTAACATTAAAAGTACCAGAAGTAATGGTTTTGGCGATACTAAAAACAGGTAAAACTGTTGAAGACTCATCAATGTTGG
>NZ_DAINDI010000001.1:49138-51273 GCF_036731945.1 Psychrobacter sp. | reverse complement strand
CAAAGTTTTTGTTGCCTTGTTAGCTGGGCTAGCAATTGCTGCAATTTTAGTACTTGTGACGGAAAGCTGTAGGTTTTGCGTACTGCCGCCCTGATTACCTGTGGTCTTAGCGTTGATAGTAATTTCTACTGAATATCCGGCTGATAATGGGAAGGAGCCACTAGGAATCCCATTAATGGTATATTCTTCTGTTTTCACTCCAGCCGCGTTTTTGATGATTACATTGGCATTTGAGCCAGCAAGATTGTATTTACCACTTGATAAATCGGCGAGAGCAAAACTATAAGTATCATCTAGGTTGCCAGTATTTGTTAAGGTATGTTTAAACGTTACAAACCCTTCCGGCGCAACTGTTGAGTTTACATTCTTTTCGTCATTTTGGACGTCATCTAGATTATTGGCTGTTAAAGAGAATGAAATAACTTCGTTGATATTGACAGTTACAGGGTTAGACTCTACATCTTTCTGTATTTGACCACTTACGCTATAACTAGCAGTTGCAACGTTTCTGATAGTTTTAGAGTTGGTTCCAGCGTTACCACTTTCTGTGGCTGTTGGCGTTGATGAAGGTGCAGCATTAGCGCCAGTAGATAAACCCATTACTGCGGCAACACCGACAGCAAGCAAGCTATAGTTAAAAGTGTTTGATTTCATTTATTACTCCAAAAAAATGATTATTGCTAGGGTAAAGGTCAAAGGGAACGAGCGGTAAAAAATGGCTTAATTAACAGTAGTATTTAGAGCGACCGCTGCTGATTTCTGTGCGGGCAATAACTTGATATTCCAGCGCAGGGTACGATATTCAGAAAAAGGAATTTTGACCATTTTGCCGTCGACTTTACGCATCAATGGCATGTCGGCGTAGTTTTTACCGTCGATACTCGCTTGCGCGGTTGAAGGGATAGCTTCACCAGTGAAGGTCATGTTCGCAGGAATAGGCAGCACAACTGCCAAGTCTTGTATGTCTTTATTGATTGTGTTGCTATAGGTGGCTTTATACTGAATGACCGTACCAGCCGGCGCATTACGAACTGGTAGATAAGTGGTTTTGCCCTCAGCGTTCTTGATGACTTTGTTGGCAGTTAAATCCATCTTTAAGGCGTCATCGGCATTGGCTGTACCTAATAAAAGTACTGATGCTGAGATAGCGAATAAGGTATGGCGTAAAAAATGAGAACCTTTCATATGAAATCCTTTATTAAATCGTCACTATCGGAAATGATTTGGCTTGTGCTGCCAGCAAACTGGATAGTTATTAGGCTTTCGATAAGTTGAAAAATATCGACTGTACTCTTAGAGTGGATTTTTACAAATTGCTTACATACTGTCACTATAAAAGCGACAAAAGGTCGTTTGAGGTAGCTGAACGGTAAAAGCCCTATCTGGAAAGATAGGGCTTTTGTTGGAAATAATTAAGTTTCGAATATTGGAGAAAATGCAAGAGGTGATAGATATTAGGGATCTACGGTTGTTCCGTACTTGGTGTTGAAACGTATAGCACTACGATTCTGAGGATTTAAAGAAAAACCATTAGTGATTATTTTCCCATTGTTATTAATAGCTACTGAATCATTAGAAAAGGTAGGATTTCCCGTATTTTCACTTATGGGAATAGGGTTCGTCAAAGTGGATGTCACAAGAATACCGTTCTTTATATCTTTCACTTGCAATGAATCGCTGATAATAATATCGGTCAAAGTGACATTGCCACGATTAACAGCTTCGATACGATAAGCGATACATTGTCCAGGATTTACATCTTTTAGTGGTTTCTTACTAAAGTTTTTGTTTAATGAATCTTCATAGTTTACATTTATACTCATCAAATCAGTCAACGTACAAGAATGGGCATACTGGCTTTTAATCAATACTAAAGCTGCATTATCTTGAATAACGTCACCAAAATCATTTCCAGAATAAGTGTACTTATTATCGACTATATCTATCTGCTGAGTATTACTAGTGGTGTCTACAGAGTATAGATAGTTAGGAGGTTCATTCTGAGTGATACATAATTTGGTGTTATTGCTAATTTGTGAAGGTGTTAAGATGAAGCTGTAGGTTCCATCAGAATTGATATTGACAGTTTGAGAGGTAAACGTATCGCTTTCTGAACATTGACTTAGAGTAATTGT
>NZ_DAINDI010000001.1:43663-49128 GCF_036731945.1 Psychrobacter sp. | reverse complement strand
GCCAGCGGTGTAAGAAATGGCTGATTCAACTAAAGGATTAAACTTTCCATTGAAATATTCAGAATCACTGACGTATTTAGCTGAGACATCGTCACTACTTGGGTCAGTTACTTTACCCTTATCATTAAATACAATACCCGATATAACATATTCAGGAGCACTGTTAGTGATGATACATCTCCAAGCATCCCCATAGTCTAATTTGAGACCGTTAGGATTATCAGTGACTACTATGCCACTCGAATTTTTACATTCATACGAGGGTTTGTAGTTCAATAAATTAGTTGTGCCTGCTATACCTTCTGCTAATGTATAAGTCTTTGTAGGATCTACTTTAAATATACCCGTTGTCCCTGTTCCATCAGAAACTATATTACCTTCACCTGCTGTAGTAGTGCTAGCGATACCACCAGTTACCACAGAGCTAGCGCTATCTTTTATCTGAACCACGAATAGATCAGTATCTGTCTTACGAGAATCAGCGAGTTCCTTACTATAAGTGATTCTTGGTTGTGGTTTATAGCAGTAGCCGTCCATACGTATACCTATATACTGGTCACTAGGATCGCCAATTGCTTTACCGTTATAAGAGGTTATAGCTGTATTATTACCATAGGTTACGTCTACTCTAACTACCTCGTTTTTATCAAAATTTACCGAAACCTGACAGTTACCATCAAGTTTATTGTTTTCGCATACAGTGCCAGACGTACTAATGTTCTGACGGTAAGGTGGTGATGTAGTCATTTTAGGACCATATGTTATTTTAGGAGTAATTCCAGCTCCTGTTCCTTCTAAATTAGTAAATCCTTTAATTGTTACTGCATCAAAAAAACCAAAATTATCAGAGCTTATATAGTTGTTATCTATATCAAACACACTTAAGCTTACATTGTTAAGAGCTTGTGCTTGATTGGTAAATTTATTGATAAATTTATATGAAACAGTACTATTGCCGCTTTTGGTAGCAAAGTTTTGAAGAAATCCAAATACTGGAACACTCGCAGTGGTTGTGCTCTCATAAGAATTTGAAACACCAACAACCGCAGTTTCATTACTACTTAATGTATTAGAAACTAAAACATAACTTTCATTTTTAAGTCCCACTATGCTTTTATTACTACCGACAGAAGGTACTTTCAATCCAGATGTAGTGGCTAAATTATTATAGTCTGAAGATGCAAAAGCATCATAAATATAGCCTGCGTCACACTGAACAATATTAGCATTAGGTGGGGCATTGTTTGGAGCAGGAATAACATTTGGAGCAGGCTCGCTTTCGACGCCGAAAGTTATCCATTCTTTGAAGGTCTCACCAACTACGGGAGCATTGACAGCGAAGTTACCATTCATGATACCTTCATATTTAAGAGTCACTGATTGAGCATGTCTCACATCTATAACATAATTACTGTCTTGATTCTTGATACCGTAGCTTACGTAGGTGCTATTGTTTCCTAATACATCGCCTTGCCTTAAAGCTCTATAGGTATTAGGCTGAGCGCTAGACTTTAATATGTTAGCAAAAGTTGCCTGCCTCGGTAATATGCCATTCGCCGTTCTGAGTGTCACTTCTTTTAATGTGTCATCAGTTCTTGTGGGCGTATATGACGCTGTATTACCAGTCCCGTTAAGATTAGTAATATTATAATAGTAAAGAGGGTTAGAAGCAGAGTCATTAATACGTAACTGAGGTTCTGACTTTGCGATATTTGCTTGCAAATTAGTTTCATTGAGTTTTTTACCCATGAAATAATCACCCATAGCATCATAAAAATACGGTGCAGATGGGTTTTCTCTAATAGTTGCGCTTGCAGTTGTGTCCAATCGAGGTGTTGTGAAATCTGTATAGCTTAGAGTTTGACGGGCTATTTCTGAATTACCAACTGTGTCATACGTCGCTTGACCAATTTTTATCGTATGTATCGTATTTGGGTTAGTGGGTGCAATGGTAAATGTATAAGAAAACTCATCTTTAGCATCTCTTATAGCACCTTGTTTTGCATCATTCTCAATTTCAATGCCATTTGCTCCTCCCTTGAATCTTTCTCCATTATAACCAACAGAAGCAGACTTACGTTTGATAGTAAACGTACCCTCATCTCCGTTTTTTGTAATGTAACTGCCTGAAGCAAGGTTTCCAGTACCTGCTTGTGAATTAAGCGTGAAGGTGCCAAACCCTGAGGGAGTAGCCTGACCAATAAGTGGTATAGTCACAAGTAATAATACAAATACATATTTAGTTAATGCTAGACATACTATTCTACTATTGGCTAGTAATAATCGATTACTCATAGTTCATCTCACAATTATATTAAAGTCATAAATAATTTATATGTATAGAGAACCAAAGTTCGTAATCGAGTCATAAATTATCTTAATGTAATATAACATTAAGCATACAATTGATATTATAAAACAGATGAAATGCAGATTTTTTAGTATGAGTGGATAAATTCAATGCTAAGTAACTCTTTGACATAATCAGCATTAGGAAAAAACTTGTCGTAAATGTTGATTTAACGCTGTTAAAAAAGTAATAGGATTTTTAGTTTGAATCGTATTTGAAATAAATTTAATAATATAACTTATCGTAGGACAGTCATTTTGCTAACTCATATTTTGTGTTGAAGTAAAAATCTATAGTGCTTCTTTTGCTCAAATTTAATCAATTAGTTTTTACGATACCGTTATTGGCAGCAGTCCCAATGTCTACAGATTTGACAGCATAGCTCAAATAAGGCGATGGTTAACATTTTTGTTTGAGGAAAGACGATAAATACAACTTCTAACCTTTTAAACAACAATTATTCATTTAAAAACTAATCACTATTTATTTCAAAAATACTTGTCATATTGGCATTTCTTCATAGCTATAAACAAATCCACAATAAGTACCTATAATAGAGTGTCATTATCATTTGATAGTGAGAATCGCATAGTGGCTACCGTTTAATTTTACAACGGTGTCTATTTGCGCCTAATGCTACTCGACAGTGATACGATTTATTTAGAGTTCTCTGTTATAACCCTGAACGTAAATGCAATGCTTAGATGCGGCAAGGAAGTTATAGGGAAGGCATCAAGTCAATCGATTGCTCATTAAGATACGTACCACCCTCTGATTTAATAACACCCTGTTATCGTGCAGGGTTGACTGATAAAAAGGATTAATAAAGATGAACTATTATAAGGATGCTGATAGCACCGAAACCCAAGAATGGCTGGAAGCCTTTGAGTCGGTTATCAAACATGCCGATAAGGATCGGGCGCAGTTTTTATTAAAAGCACTATATAACATGGCGGTACAAGAAGGGCTGCCATTTAACCGTCTCGATACCGCTTATATCAATACCATTGCGGTCGAAGATGAGCCAATGTATCCAGGCGACTTGACGATTGAGCGTAAAATCCGTGCTTTGATTCGCTACAACGCTTTGGCTATGGTCATGCGTGCCAATAAGAATGATGATGATTTAGGCGGTCACTTAGCAACTTTTGCTTCAAGTGCGACCCTTTATGAGACAGGCTTTAACCATTTTTTCCGGGCGGCGAGCGATCACTTCGGCGGTGATATGATTTATTATCAAGGTCACTCAGCGCCTGGTATTTATGCGCGCTCTTATTTAGAAGGTCGTTTAGATGAAGAGCAGCTGGATAACTTTCGCCGTGAAGTCGGCGGTAAAGGTCTGTCAAGCTATCCGCACCCATATTTGATGCCAGATTATTGGCAGTTCCCAACCGTATCGATGGGTTTGGGCCCAATTATGTCCATTTATCATGCGCACGTGCATCGTTATATGGAAAACCGCGGCTTGTTAGAAAAAGAAGATCGCAAGATTTGGACCTTCTTAGGTGATGGTGAAACCGACGAGCCAGAAAGCTTGGGTGCGATTTCTCTTGCTGGTCGTGAGAAGTTGGACAATTTAATTTGGGTCGTTAACTGTAACTTACAGCGCCTCGATGGTCCTGTACGCGGTAACGGCAAGATTATTCAAGAGCTTGAGTCGGTATTCCGCGGTGCAGGCTGGCGCGTGATTAAGGTAATTTGGGGCGGTCAGTGGGATACCTTGTTAGATAAAGATACTACAGGCGTGCTTAAATATCGTATGGAAGAAGCGGTCGATGGCGAATATCAGTTATATGAAGCCCGTACGCCTGAATTTACCCGTAAAGAGTTCTTTGGTAAATATCCTGAGTTAGAGGAGATGGCAAATGAGCTGTCCGACCATGACATTTCGCGCCTAAACCGCGGTGGTCATGATCCGATGAAAGTCTATGCTGCTTTTAGTGAAGCGATGAAAACCAAAGGCCAACCGACCGTGGTCTTGGTAAAAACTGTTAAAGGCTATGGTTTGTCTAACCAAGCGCAAGCGGTCAATAAGACGCATCAAATCAAAAAACTTGATCATGAAGCCTTGATGTATTTCCGCGATCGCTTTGATTTGCCATTTACTGATGAAGAATTAGAGACGCTGCCGTTCTATCGTCCAAAAGAAGACTCGCTGGAGATGAAATACCTAAAAGGTCGCCGTGAAGCCTTAGGTGGTCATCTGCCCAATCGCCGTAGTGGTCATATCCCATTAAATATTCCAGAGTTGTCTATTTTTGATCGCGTGCTAAAAGGCAGTAATGGTAAAGAGCAATCGACTACCATGGTGTTTGTGCGTTTGCTAGCAGCCATGCTAAAAAATAAAGACATCCAAGATCGCGTTGTGCCCATTGTTCCCGATGAAGCGCGCACCTTTGGTCTAGAAGGTATGTTCCGCCAATTGGGTATTTATTCAGCTTCTGGACAAAAATATACGCCAGAGGATAGTGAAGCTTTGATGGGTTATAAAGAAGCCATCGATGGTCATATGTTAGAGGAAGGTATCAACGAAGCGGGTGCAATGAGTACATGGATTGCTCTGGCAACCAGTTATTCTGTCAACGCCTTGCCGATGATTCCACTGTATATTTATTACTCTATGTTTGGCTTCCAGCGTGTTGGTGACTTGGCATGGGCAGCAGGTGACTGTCAGGCACAAGGCTTCTTACTTGGCGCAACGGCTGGTCGTACCACGCTAAACGGCGAAGGCTTGCAGCATCAAGACGGCCATTCACAAATTTTATTCAACGTCGTACCGAACTGCGTGACTTATGATCCTTGCTTCGGTTATGAGCTGGCAGTAATTATGCATGATGGTTTACGCCGCATGTATGGTGAGGGTGAGCGCGTTTATTATTACTTAACTTTGATGAATGAAAACTATGAACAACCTGCCATGCCAGAAGGTGTCGAAGAAGGTATCAAGCGTGGTATGTATTTGCTAGAAGACAATGGCTCAAGCCAAGTTCAGCTATTAGGTTCAGGCGTTATTTTACGTGAAGTGCAAAAAGCGGCGAAAATACTAAAAGATGAGTTTAATATCTCATCTAACGTCTGGAGCGTGACCAGTTTTAATGAGCTAACCCGCGATGGT
>NZ_DAINDI010000001.1:27389-43653 GCF_036731945.1 Psychrobacter sp. | reverse complement strand
GAAGTGGTGCCATGGGTCACTGAACAGCTTGCCCCGCACGAAGGTATAGTCGTCGCAGCGACCGATTATATGCGCAATTATCCAGAACAAATCCGCGCGTGGTTGCCTGACAATCGTCCTTATACGACTTTAGGTACTGATGGCTATGGTCGCTCAGACACTCGTGAGCAGTTACGTAGCTTCTTCCATGTCGATGCCGCGCACATCGTGGTTGCGACACTTAAGCGCTTAGCTGATGAAGGTGAAGTTGAAATGCGTCTGGTAAAAGATGCGATTTCAAGCTTTGGTATCGAAGCGGATCAACCGCCTGCATGGCAACAACAGCCTCATTATGATCATTTCCCAGATGCCCCAGGCCCTGACAATGTACATCCGAATCCTGTGCCAGAGTTTGTCAGTGAAGATGATGACGAAATAAGCAGCGAAGGCCGCGCAGAAGATCCAGCCGATGCCGCCTTACTCAATGATGACGACGTCAAAGAATAGCCCAAAGACAAGGCAACAATAATATAAGGAGAATTACGGATGGACATTAAAGCCCCCGATTTGGGTGTTGATAGCGCCGAAGTCAGTGAGATTATGGTCGAAGTTGGCGACGTTATTGCAAAAGATGACAATATTATCTTATTAGAATCTGATAAAGCCTCAGTAGAAGTACCAAGCTCGGCTGCCGGTAAAGTCACTAAAATTAGCGTGGCAGTTGGCGATCAAGTCAGCGAAGGCATGGTGCTCATTGAGCTTGAAAGCGATACTAATGCTGACAATGAAAACGACAGTGACAGCCAAAGCACTAGCGCTGATACAGAAAACAAAACAGACGCTGCTGCCGACAAAAAAGATGCAGCGCAGGATAATCAGCAAGCAGATACTAAAACACCTGAGGAAAATACTTCTCAACCGGCAAAACAAGCAAACGAGCAAACAGGCGAACAAACAGGAAAGGCAACCACCCATGCTTTGCCAGACCTAGGCGTTGATGAGGCGCAAGTGTCTGAGATTATGGTCAGTGTCGGTGATATGGTCACGGCGGATCAATCAATTCTACTTATTGAATCTGATAAAGCGTCGGTCGAAGTGCCAGCACCAGAAGCAGGCAAGGTTGAAAAAATATTGGTGCAAGCGGGCGATATGGTCGCCAATGGTCAAGACTTTATCGTGATTATTGGTGAAGGTTCAGAGAGCGCCAGTAATAAAGCTAGTGAATCTAAGGCTGATACTTCTGAGCCGCAAGCGTCCAAGCCAGCTGAAGCAGAAGATAAGAGCGCTGATTTAGACCAAAAAGCCAACAAGCAAACGACTGGTGAGCCTAAACAAGCCGCTAAATCTACGACTAATACTAGCGCTGCAAATGCTAAGCTAACCGAATCGCAAGTCAACGAAAAAATGGTCGATATTTATGCTGGTCCTGCCGTGCGTAAGCTTGCGCGTCAGCTAGGCGTTGATATTACTCAAGTGACGGGTTCAGCGCTTAACGATCGTATCTTAAAAGAAGATTTGTTTGCCCATGTAAAAGACAGCTTGAGTAAGCAAAAAACTGCGCCTGCGAGTGGTAATATGGCAATCTCAAGCCTGCCAAGCTTACCTGACATGAGTAATACTGAGATATGGGGCGAGAGCGAAGTACAAGATTTAAGCCGTCTACAAAAAGTCTCGATACCGCAGCTCAATTACAATACTTTGCTGCCGCAAGTAACGCAGTTTGATTTGTCAGACATCACGGACACTGAAAAGTTACGTGGTGAGCTTAAAGGCGCTATGAAAGCGGAAGGTATCGGCTTCACGATTTTAGCTTTTGTCGTCAAAGCAACTGCTTATGCATTAACCCAGCATCCACGCTTTAACAGTCATTTGAGTGACGATAATACCCAAATTATCTTACGTAAAAGCGTCAATATGGGCATTGCGGTCGCGACGGATGATGGCCTGATTGTACCTGTTATCAAAAATGTGCAAGATAAAGGCTTAAAGCAAATCGCCATTGAGATAGGCGAGCTTGCGGTCAAAGCGCGTTATAAGAAGTTAACCGCTAAAGAATTACAAGGCGCAAGCTTTACCATCTCTAGTCAAGGCAATCTAGGTGGTACCGCATTTACGCCACTGGTAAATTGGCCACAAGTGGGAATATTAGGCGTATCAGAAGCCAGTATGCAGCCGCGTTGGAATGCTAGTAAGCAATCTTTCGAGCCGCGTTTGATGTTGCCGTTATCATTGTCTTACGATCATCGGGTGATTAATGGCGCTGATGCTGCGGTATTTACCCGTTATATCGCAAGTTTGCTGGCAGATCCACGCCGCATTTTGCTATAGGCTTGCTTATTCATTATAATTAGATATATCGTTAAAAGGACTGTCTGCGGATGGTCTTTTTTATATCTCTTATTTAATAAGTAATAAAAGGCATTCACAAACACAAAGAAGCCAGCTATTAAGCTGGCTTCTTTTACTTATATTATAGCAATGGACTATATTAGAACTGTTTTACGAAAGCAACGCCATAAACCCAAGGGCTAATATCGATTTCACCAATATCTGTACCGTTCAACGTAGCATCAGTTTTGATGTCCATATAACGCGCATCAATACGGAAAGACTCAGTCGGCGCAAATGGGATATCTAGTCCGATATGACCAGCAACACCAACGCTATCATCAAGTTTTAGTTCAGTACCTGCAACATTGGCTTTCTCTTTAAAGAAAGTTGTATAGTTCACACCAACACCAACGAATGGCTTTACATTCATAGGCATGTTATAGCCGTCGAAGTGGTACTGTAGTGAAAGAGTAGGTGGTAAATGTTGAGTTCTACCTGTGATTTCACCACCATTTGCATCAGTCAAAGTGAAATCATGATGAAATGGAATAGCTGCTAGTAGTTCAACACCAACGTTATTAGCGATAAAGTATTCGCCACTGATGGTTGGACGTACATCGCCGTCAACATCTACAGAATAATTTGTACTACCTATAGTGACGTTACCATTATCGCTTTTAGGGTCAACATAATGTGCGCCAGCAGCGATAGACCAAGTACCAGCAGGTACCGCAAAAGCAGTGGTCATAGTAAGGGCAGTTGCAGCAGCTAAAACTAGGGATTGTAGTTTCATCGTTAAGTTCCTCAACATAATAGATGTTATTGGTCAGTTTCTAATGAGGGATGGCATCAGTGACCATTAGATAACGTTAGAGTCAGGATATAACTCGTAACATTATTTCTCTATTATAGTACAAAAACCTCACGAGGAGTAAGGTTTTAAACAGGAAGTTAGCTTAATTGTATTTTATGTTACAGTCGTGACGGATTTTATGGGTTAAATTACTCTTTCTATTTTTAAATGCTTGTCTTATGCTACATTTGCGTTTTTAAACATTAGGGCTTGTCTTCAATTCAATCGATGGACATCTAAATGGGCTAAAAATGGTTAAATTTTGCCAAACTTCATCAAATAGCTAGGTAATATCCCGATATTAACGGCGCTATTTTCCTTGTTTGACTGCAATTTATCTCATTCTTATCACCATTTTTAAAATGAAGACACGCCCTAATATTAAACAATGACATGGATAGAAGGATAGATTGGATATTATGCTCGGTTATTGTAGTAACTCTCCGCTGCGCTGCGAAAATGCCCGTTCAATTAAGCTTTTAAACCAAATAGATGCCTGTTGTCCTAAATGTGGCTTGTTTTTGTTACCAGCCCAAAACTTAAGCAATCAATTACGAGCGGATGAGCGTTTTTTACGTTTGATATTTTTTGTCACGGCGCTGCTATTAGTAATCGCGACCTACATTTATTATATAAATTTTGTATAATCATAACGTCTGAAGCAAAAATTTCGATAAATTGTTTAAAAAACCCTCATTGATGCTGCAAGCGCAACTGCCTTTTTGTTGATATCTCCCACCTGATTTTTAATAATATAAAACCGGTATTACACCACATAGGGACGGCATGCTATTTCAATCTATTCGGCGCTTGCGTCTTTTCGTCTATAACATTTTGCAAAACGATGAGCATGACACGCGCTTTAGTCGCTATGTCGATTACTTTCTCATTTTTTTGATTATGGCGAACGTCACGGCGGTTATCGCTGAGTCGGTTGACAACTGGTATTACCCGTATCAAGCGTATTTTACGTGGTTTGAAAACTTCTCTATCGTGATCTTTTCTATCGAGTATTTACTGAGGTTATGGAGTGTCGCTGAAGCCAAACCTGATAATACGACGTGGCGTCAGCGCTGGGATTGGCTAAAAAGTCCATCAGCGTTGATTGATATCATTGCCATTGCCCCCGCATTTTTGAATTTCTTTGTCAGTATCGATTTGCGCTTCTTACGTATTTTGCGCCTATTTCGGATTCTGAAACTTACCCGCTATTTTGCCTCATTGCGTATTTTATTGGTGGTTATCAGTAAGGAAAAAGGTTCGTTTCAAGCGGTCATTTTTATCTTAATTATTATGATTGTGACGGCGTCGAGTGGCATTTATTTGGTCGAAAACCACGCCCAGCCCGAGGAGTTTGAGTCGATACCCAAAGCTATGTGGTGGGCGGTGGTCACCCTGACGACGGTAGGTTACGGCGATGTCACACCTATCACCAATGCTGGTAAGATATTAGGTGCACTTATCACCATACTGGGCGTCGGTCTTGCGGCTTTGCCAGCGGGTATCTTGGCGACGGGTTTGGCAAATGAGCTGAGTCAGCGCCGAGAAGAGCTCGAGCAAGATTTTCGTGAGCAACTGGTAGATAGTAATTTTGATTTGGTACAAAATCAGATGATGATTGAAAAGATTCGTCGCGAGCTTGGATTGGATAAGGAGCAAGCGCAAGAGATAGTGCTACAAGTATTGCGTGAAAAAGAGCTTGAGCGCCGAGAAAAGGAAGTGCGGCAAAAGAATTTTTGTCCGCATTGCGGTGAGCCGTTAGAATAAAGCGAATAGTTAAAAATTTTGGACAAAAATAAAAAAGGCAAAACGTGAAATCTCAACAGCGTTTTGCCTTCTTTAATCGATAGGTTTTTTAATTGATAGCTAAAAATCAATCCGATATTAGTTATGCATCAGTTATACATAGCTGGCGTAATCGGTAGAGCGCGTGCCAATTCATGCGCCACTTCTTGCGCGGCGCTTGCTAAATCTTTTGCCGGTAGCGGCAGATTTTGCAGAGTCAAATGCCAATCGTCCACTTCTCGCTGCAAGTGTGCCGCCCAAAGCGTTACACAGTCACGTGGTAGCTGCTTTAAATTAACCTCAAAAACGCGGTTGCCTTCATCATCGCTTAAATGAATCTCACCTTTTTTGACTCTGCTAAACGGTAGACCGTGGTAAGAGTTAGCGATTAAGGCAATGTGAGTGATATGCGCGGGTACTTTATCCAAATAAATTCTGATTTGCTCTTGGTCAAGGGGCGCAAGATACATCGCTTGCTCGCCGCGGTCTTTGCCGTTGAGACTATCGCCTTGATGTTTGACGGATTCTGCCTTATCCCGTAACTGCTTAAACCAAACGATATCGCTGATGGTGCAGTTGTCGTTATACAATACACAGGCCAAATCGATATCAATCGCGCCTTCATTTTTCTTAAAGCGTTTTTTTAAGTTTTTAAATAAGCCTTTTTGCTCAATCTTGGTAAATTCATAATTGAGCGCAAAAAATAATGTCCCCGTGTCTAAACCCAGCCCTCTTAAACTGTCTGAAAGTAACGGTGATGGGGTAGTGGCTGACATAATATTCCTTTTGGTTTTTTAATTTTGTATTAGGTTTTTAATTGAGATAAACGTTGGCGTATTGGATACAGCGGTTAAATTTTTATCATCGTTAATAATTATAATCATTAGCCACCTTTTTATTGTCGCTATGCATCATTGATGGGTTTGTCTAAAACCGCTTGATATAGGAGGGCGGGTTTGGCGTCTAATAGACCGCTACCAAAACCACGTAACCACCACACCAGCTGCGAGGTTAAGTTGGCGGTTGCGCGTATGGTTAAGGTTTCATCACTATTGATGATTACAGTTTGGTCGTCACTCAGCTTGCTTTCCGTTAAGCTTTTTCCCGCTTGTTTGGTAAATTGTAGCTCAACGGCGGTATGTTTGCCATGATCGGGTAGCTGACTAAATAAAGGATGGCTAAAGCCCATGCCGCCTGCATCTAGATAGTTATCGAGGTGGAAATTATCAGGGGTTTGAGCCGCGCTTTCTAGTATCTCAACGCTGGCAAAGCGATGCAAAGCAAAGGTACGAATAATCACTTCTGGGTCATCGGTACGCGTTGCCAATAGATAAATAATCACCCCACGCTGGATGATGGCAATGGGATTTAGAATGTATTCGCTGGCTTGTGATTTATCGCTGCGGGTATAACTGGCTTTTATTTGCAGTTGATAAAACAACGCATGATAAATATTGTCTTTACTTTCTAGATCAATATGCGGCGCAATCAAAGGCTGCGAGGCAGGCTCGATACGCACCCTATCAATCCATGAATGGGTGACTTTACTATTTTTAAGTTGACGGCGTGCCAAATCAAACCAAGGGAATAGCTCATCTAAAATAACTGGCGGTAGCAGCTGACTTAGATTGGCTTCGACCATATTAAAGGCAACCGCTTGCGATAAATTCATATGCGGCAGACTTTGTAGCGGCGCATCATCTTTCCAGCGCCAGCCTTGCGGATTGGCATTGTTTTTTTCGATAGGAAAGCGTTTGGCAAGGGCATTTAAATCGCGTTGCACGGTGCGTAAACTGATATCAAAACCTGCCAATTTAAGCTGCTCGTAGACATGGGTGGTACCTACCCAACGATTGCGCTGCAACTGCGACAATACTTGCCATTGCCGAGCCGTCGTTGCGGCACCATGGCGATTATCTGCTGCTTCCTCAGACGCTTTATTCTCTGTTACAACTTCTTCATTTTGCGCAGCTAATTCTTTCGTTACTTCTTTAGTCACTAGCGCAGTTGCTTGCTTAGCATTAGCTGCTTGCGATTGAAGACCATCGGCGTCAGTAGAATGTACAGTCATTAAAGATAACCTTTATTCAGTCACGAGTTTAATTTTTATAAGGGTATTATTTATGAATACAGCTTATTAAAACAGCAAAGCCCAAAAAACTCATCATCGCAGAAAAGCATATCAGCGTCTAGAGTTGCTCTGCTGTATTTGCGCAGCAGTCATCTTGTTCTTTCTTGGCTTTTTTTTGCTTATCTTGTTTTTTTTGACGTTTGGCCTTACGCTTTTTTTTGTCCTTTTTCTTCGATTTTTTATCATCGACTTCGTCATCAGCGTTTTGATTTTCATCCCAAAGCATCAAACGACTTAACACTTTACCAAATAGAGTGTCTTTACGGTAGCGACCTTTTTTATTCATGGTGTCGACAGGCAGACCCGTCATTAAGGTCAAGGCTTCACTAAGCGTCTGCACGCCATAAATGTGAAACTGGCCAGCTTGAACGGCGGCAATGATGTCGTCACGCAGCATTAATTGTTTGATGTTGGCCATCGGAATGACCACGCCTTGTTGTCCGGTCAGCTCTTGCTCGCGGCAAGCGTCAAAGAAACCCGCAATTTTAGAATTGATACCGCCAACTGCTTGGACTTCGCCTAACTGATTCATTGAGCCGGTAATTGCAAAAGATTGATTGATCGGGACGTTTGCTAAAGCGGAAAGCAGCGCGCAGCCTTCACTGACCGTGGCACTATCACCATCGATATGAGCGTAACTTTGCTCAAAAGCGAGCGAGGCGCTAAAGTTGAGCGCATGATGCTGACTAAATAAGGCGCGCAAATAGCTGGTCATAATCAACATACCTTTGGCGTGTAAGCTGCCGCCCAAATCGACATCGCGCTCGATATCAAGTATTTCGCCAGCGCCAATATTTGGTTGAATAACGGCAGTCAGACGCGCAGGCATACCAAATTCGCTATCGGCATAGCTGACGACGGTGAGCGCATTGACTTGTCCGACCGCATCACCTTGGGTCTGAATCAGCTGCTGGCCATTTTTTAACTCATCCCAATAAAGATCGCGCAAGTATCCTGAGCGCTCGTCCATATCGTCAATAGCGTGGGTCACGTGCATGGCGCTAACGATATTTTTACCGCTCAAACGCGCATGGCGGTTGGATTCATGCAACAGCTTGATCAATAAATCACTATGCAAACTCAAGCGGTCTTGGTCTTCGGCTTGTAAGCTTAAATGCTCAAGTAAGGCAGCTTGGGCGCTACTATCAAACGGATAAAGGTTGGCATAATCAATGATGTCTGCCATTTTTGCCACCAATGCCAATTCATGTTCAGGGCTACGTGTCACATCATCATGAAAATCGGCACGTACTTTAAATACCGCATCAAACTCCGGCTCCAGCTCGAGTAATTCGTAATATAAATCCGCTTCGCCAAGCAAAATCACTTTAATATCAAGGTCAATCGGTGCGGGTGCAAGCGACAAACTGCCTGTCAAGGTTAGCATCTGCTCAAGGCTAGATAGTCTGATTTTGCGAGATTGCAGGGCGCGTTTAAGGCCTTGCCAGGCGTAAGGATGCTCAAGCAGATGACTGGCTTCTAATAACAAATAGCCGCCATTGGCACGGTGCAGGGCGCCTGCTCGAATCATACTGACATCGGTGGTCACTGTGCCCAATTGGGTGATTTGCTCGACATGACCCAATAGGTTTAAATGCGTCGGCAAATCTTCAAAGATGACCGGGGCGCCATTATCTGGCGCGTGACTGACAATGAGGTTGACCGCATAGCGACTCGGCGTTGTGGCAAGAACGGCCGTCACAAACTCCTCATCATCACCGTTAACGATGCGCTCGACATGAGTGACCATATCGGCAAATACGGTTTTTAGATACTCGACAACCAAGGGATGAGCAGCAAATTGCTCATAAATAGGCGCAAATAAAGGTTGTAGCGCACGACGTGCAATATTGCGATGCAGTGCTTCAATGGCATCATTGGCTTCGTCTTCTAATTGCTCTAAGGCGATGGTCAGCTGACTTAGGCGCTTTTGCATATGGTTCTTTTGGGCAAAATTGTTCAGCTCAGCTTCATATTCGCTTTTGCCGTATTCGTTGCCATACTCGCTGTTAGCATTATCATCATCAAGATTATTTTTAGTAGAGTGCGCAGTCTTTTCTACGGTTGTTTGATTTTTTTGGCTACTAGAAATTTTTGAATGGTCAGTGCTCTGATGGTTTTCTTCGGTAGATAACTTGCTAGGATGGACAAATACTGCTTTATTATCAAATGCGCGAAACGTCAGTGCTAAGTCGTACTGCTTACCTTCGGTATTTAGGTCATCGTAAGCCTGACTTTCTTTTTGATGGGTGTCATTTTTAATCGCTTCGATTTTGCTTTGATACTGGTCGCTACGAAAACGTTGGCTAAGTCGTTTTTTTGCTTGCTGCCATAATTGATTAATCTGCTGCTGCAATATCTGCCCTTGTCCGGCAGGTAGGCGCAGTGCTTGCGGTGTACGCGGGTCAGTAAAATTGTGCACATAAACCCAGTCATCAGGCGTCGGTGCATCAGCGGCAATGCGTTGTAGTAAGCGACTGATCACTGTGCGTTTGCCTAAACCATTTTCGCCCGCGGCAAACACATGATAGCCACTCGCATGAATATCCAGCGCCGTCTGCAAGGCTTTAAGAGCGCGCTGTTGCCCAAAGCCGATATCTAAATCAGGGGCAGTGCGGGTATCGCTCGGTAGCTCATCAGGATTGGTATAACGCTTAAGCTGCTCAGCACTAATAAGGCAGCGTTCATTCACCTCGATAAATACTGGATGAGGCGTACTAGGCGTATCTAAGGTGCGCTCTTGCTCATCAGTCTCGTTCGCTTTTATTGCTGTCGGCTTTGTATTGTCTGGCTTAGATGCTTTTGTTACTGCTGAATTTTTAACAGGTGTTGCCATAGATTTGCTGTCTTTTGAATCTTGATTTATAGGAGTGTTTTGCGGTTCGGTCATAGTTATATAGTAAGTCGTTTTAAAAGGGTGGAATGGTTATTGATTTTTTGCTGTTTGCGCTTTAAGTTTAGGAATGTATTTTTAATCATGCTTACATTTATGAGAGTAAATAAGAACATCTTACAAGATATCGGTGCGTTTTAGACAAGACATTCAGCGCAGTTTTGTATCATAGTAAAGTGAAAGTTTCAGCTTATTAGGCTGCAATAATAGAGATTTTATTACGATGACTTGCTAATTATTCAACAAGATAAGCCCTCGACATAGGCGTAGATAGTATAAGATGGCGTACATTGGCGCAATCTGCAACTATTCAAGGGGCAGAGCGCATGATAAAATAGACGGTTCACATGTCAAAACTGGATAACCCGTATGTCAGATTCTACTAAAACCTCTTCATCGTCTGCTAGCACGGGTAACAGTCATATTGACCCGACAGGTTTTGTCAAGCTCGGTGCGCAATTACCCACACTGGCAACTATTCTCGCGCAAGCAATAGATGAGTTGGGTCTGACGTTAAGCGCGCAGCAACAGCGCACGCTATTATTGTATTTAGACCAGCTTTTATTGTGGAATAAGGCGTATAATCTGACCGCGATTACCGATCCAGTCGAGGCGCTTATCAAACATATCATCGATTGTTTGGCTATTATAACGCATTTACCGTCAGGGTCGCTGCTTGATATTGGTACGGGGGCGGGCTTGCCAGCGGTGATTATTGCTATCTGTCAGCCTGAGCGCCAATGTACCGCCCTCGATAGCAACCAGAAAAAGATTCGCTTTATTAAGCAAATCAGCAGCGAGCTTGGTCTGAGCAATATGCACCCAATCGCCTCGCGTATTGAGGCGCATGAAGCCAGTTACGAGGTGGTCACCTCAAGAGCCTTTGCCAGTCTGATTGATTTTGTCGAAGTGGCTCAGCCGCGCTTGGCAGAAGATGGCTATTTATGCGCGATGAAAGGCAAAGCGCCAAGCAATGAAGAGCTACAGGCGTTAAATGACGCTTGGCAGATAAGGACGATTGCATTAAAAGTACCACGTTTACAAGATAGTCGTCATTTAATTGAATTATCTTATAAAAATGTCTAAGCTATGAGCACGTCACGCTATGCGAGGCAACAATTGTTCTATGATCATAAATGATGTGTACGCTGGTGTTTAAATAGACTTATAGGTAAACGTCAGGTATTTGAGTAATATAATAAGCATGAGCGGCAAAAATACTGTAGTAAAAATCAGTAACAGATTCTAATTAAATTGAGTGAGTGTATGGAAATCATAGCGATTGCGAATCAAAAAGGCGGCGTGGGTAAAACCACGACGGCAGTAAATTTGACCGCCAGCTTAGCGGCCAAGCGCAAGCATGTACTACTGATTGACTTAGACCCACAGGGCAATGCAACCAGTGGCACGGGTGTCGATAAGAACGCCTTGGACTTGACCATCGCTGATGTGCTACTCGATGGTGTTGCATTGTCTGAGGCGATTGTGAGTAGTCCAGCTGGGTTTGATGTCATCGGCGCCAATCGTGATTTGGCGGGGATGGACATTACTTTAATGAGCAAAACCAATAGTCATGAGCTCTTTAAAACGGCAATGGCGCAGTTGGCCAACGATCAAATCGCGACCAATAAATCTGCTTACGATTATGTGATTATCGACTGTGCACCAAGCTTAAACTTGCTGACGATTAATGCGTTGGTTGCCACCGATAGCGTTATTATTCCCATGCAGTGTGAATATTATGCCCTAGAAGGTTTGGCGGATTTGTCGCAGACGATTGAGCGTCTCACTGAACTTAATCCTAAGCTCTATATTCGCGGTGTGGTCAGAACCTTGTTCGATGCGCGCAATACCTTGGCGCGTGATGTCTCTGCTGAGTTAGAGGCGCACTTTGGTGATATTATGTATAAAACTCATATTCCAAGGAATATTCGTTTGGCTGAAGCGCCCGCACATGGCTTGCCAGTTATTGCTTACGAGAGATGGTCAAAAGGTGCGCGCGCCTATCAAAAACTGGCGGCTGAGGTGATAAAGCAGAGCGCATCATTATAAGTTCATGTTGCAAGTTAATAAAAGAACAGCAAATTATATGTATCAGTAAGCCGGTATTAAGCAATATTTGGCTTTTTATTTTAGCGTTAGAGGATAGGTAATCATGGCAAAGAAAAGAGGGTTGGCTGCCAATCGAGGTTTAGATGCCTTATTAGGGTCAATCAAAAAAGAAAAGCAAATTGCCGCCTCTGCCTTACAAGATGACACGGTAGTGCGTGAGCATACTGAGTCAACCAAAATACCACAACCTATTGAGCAAGAAGATAGCACAGCTGCGGCTGTTAACAAGCCTTCTGCCTTACCAGTGGCTGAACAAACCACTGACAATAATAATCGTAAAGCGCGGACGATAAAAAAAGCTCCTGCCAATAAAGCTCGCGCGAACGCCACAGAAAATAGCGCTTCTGAAGACCAAATCAGCTTGGTGCAAATCGATGTGACACGTCTGCGAGCAGGTAAGTATCAGCCGCGCCGTGATATGAGCGAAACGGCGCTGGCAGAATTGGCTTCTTCTATTGAGCAGCATGGCGTTATGCAGCCGATTGTTATTCGTCCATTACTGGCGAATGAAGATAAAAGCGAAGCCTTGGTGACGCACGAAATTATCGCTGGTGAGCGCCGCTGGCGTGCGGCAAAAATGGCGGGTAAATCGGTTATACCAGCCATTGAACGTGCACTATCTGATGAATTGGCCATAGCATTAGCCTTGATTGAAAATATTCAGCGCGAAGATTTATCGGTGATTGAGCAGGCAGCTGCTCTGCAGCGCTTTCATACCGAGTTTGGTATGAGTCACGCCATGATTGCCGAAGTCGTTGGCAAAGCGCGTACGACGGTATCAAACCTTTTGCGCTTGAATCAGCTGCACGATACAGTTAAAGATCATTTGGCAACCAGTGCGTTAGATATGGGACATGCGCGTACCCTGTTGGCGCTATCATCAGAACAGCAACCTATCATTGCGCAAAAAATCATTGATGCCGGCATGACGGTGCGCGAGGCTGAGAAATTGGTTAAGTCAATCTTGCAACCTGCACCAAAAGCCAATCGCACCGAGCAAGTACAGTCTCGCGATGTTGAGCGCTTAACCCAGCGTTTAACTGATATGTTAGGCGCAGAAGTAAAGCTCAAACATAAAAAAGATGGGCAGGGTAGTGTTGAGATATTTTTCCACAATCATGATCAGCTAGCGGCTTTGATCAAGCATATAGAAGCGCAGGCTTAGAGCTTTTTATACCCCTGAACTGGTTATTCAAATGTAAAACCGTCTTTTAATAATTAACAAAAACATAGAAGAGAGTGCGTATGTGGGAGCTGGTAAAAGCAGGTGGTTGGCTGATGACACCTATCGTGGTGTGCTCAATATTGGCGTTAGTAATTATTATCGAGCGTAGCCATACGTTGCAATTTAATAAAATTGTACCTAATAGATTGCGCGAACAGCTGATAACTCGCCTGCGTGAAAACGGCGACATCGGTCGTACGCAGCTGATGAATGTTAAAGAAAAAACCCCTTTGGGTGATATTCTGGCAACTGGCCTGCTGTATCGTCAATACGGCCTCGACTCAATGACAATGCATATGCAAAACCGCGCCAGTGTGCAAGTGCATCAGTTAGAAAAAAATATCAATATGCTCGGTACTATTGGGGCGATTGCGCCGCTGCTTGGGTTGCTAGGTACGGTATTAGGTATTATCTCGTCATTTTTAGCGATTACGGATGGCGCGATGCAAGACCCAACGATGCTGGCTGCTGGCGTGTCACAAGCATTGATTACCACTGCTGCTGGTATGATTGTGGCTATTCCGGCTCTGGTTGCATATCGTTATTTTCAGCGCCGTATTATCGATATCAATGCGCAGTTTGAGACGCAAGCGGGACTGATGATTCAAGAATTGTATGATTATCAATTGCTAGATAATACGCATGCATCTACCATGTCTCTACCTGCTAATGGGTCGGAAACAACTAAAACTAAGGGTTATGAGCTTTCACTTGATACCTCAGATTTAGAGACAACCGCTACAGCAACTTAATTGTGTAACATCACCTATTCGTTGAATCTGTACATTGCAGCCCATTAAAGAGAGCGATATGCGTTTTAGAAAACCGACCGTTGAGCCACTTGAAATCAATCTGACACCGATGATTGATTGCTTGTTATTTTTAATCGTATTTTTACTGCTTGCCACCTCGTTTAATCACTTTAGCCGCTTAAATATTATTCTTCCGGAAGCGGAAGGGGTGGCATCAACAGAAGAGAAAAATAGTATTGAAGTCGCTGTGCAAGAAGATGGCAGTTATCTTGTTAATGGCATCACCCTTGCGAGTAGCGATGAGGCCGAGCTGACTAACATGCTTCAGCAAGAAGCGGGAAGCAATCGTGATATGCTATTTGTCATTGCTGCTGACGCAAACGCCACCCATCAATCTGTGGTACGGGTCATGGATATCGCTGGTAAACTGGGTTTTTTAAATCTCAATATCAGTACGGTTGTGCCACTTGGGCAGCCTTTACCAGAATCTGCGCCGCAATAGATTTTAGGGCGTTTGCTGTATTGCTACAGTAAAAACATCAAACGCCACTATCATGACCCTTGAGGCTTTTACTGCTGTATTTTATGTTCACTTGCCACTGCTGCATTTGTGTCATTTCTTTTTATACCTAAATTGAGGCTTTTATGAGCCAAGCTTATCAACCTGACTCTAAAAAAAATTCTGCTAAGAAGTTTTCAGCAGCGCCATCAAATATGCCCAGGCATAGGACTTTATTACGTCTGTTAAGCTACCTTAAACCTTATTGGTGGGCGTTAATTTTGGTTATAATAGGCTTTGCGATTAATGCGGCGACAGAGATTTGGATTGCCAAGTTATTGCAATATATCACTGATGCCATCAATCAAAACGATCAAAGCAAACAGGATTTATTTCCGTTTATTATTGTGGTGCTGTTTTTTGTCCGCGGCGTGGGCAGTTTTTTGGGTAATTACTATACGGCTTTGGTATCGCGCAATCTTGTTTATGAGTTACGCGTTCAAGTATTCAATAAGCTTTTGCGTTTGCCAAGCTCGTTCTATCTGGCAAATCCAGCAGGGACTATTTCATCTAAGCTCATTTTTGATGTTGAACAAGTGACTGCCGCCAGTACCGATTCGATGAAAACCTTGTTACGCGATGGTTTGACCGTGGTGGCTTTGATAGGTTTTTTGCTTTATAGCAACTGGCGTTTAACTTTGATTTTATTTGTGGTGCTACCACCGATTTTATGGCTGATACGCGTGGCTTCAAAGCGTTATCTAAAGCTGTCTAAAGGTATTCAAGAAACCATGGGTAGTGTCAGCCACATCACCAATGAGGTCATCGGCGGCTATCAGGTGGTGAAAAACTATGGCGGACAAGCGTATGAAGCCAAGCGTTTTGATACAACGTCGAAGAAAAACCTGCGCCAAGGCATGAAGGTCGTTGTGACCAATAGCATTAATACCCCAGCGGTGCAGTTATTGATGGCGATGGCGATGGCGGTCGTTGTATGGCTGGCGCTGCGTCCTGCGGTGATAGATAATATTTCAGCGGGTGAGTTTATCTCCTATATTGCTGCCGCAGGATTATTAAGTAAGCCGGTGCGCTCACTCACTGATATCAATCAAAAATTGCAAAAAGGGCTTGCCGCCGGTGAGTCAATCTTTACTTTGTTGGATGAGCCAGAAGAACAAGACACAGGCATACTTAGCCCGACTTTAGCAGGTGACATTCAGTTCGATAATGTCAGCTTGGTTTATCCTGATTCAACGGTGGCGCTGCGTGATTTTACTTTGGATGTGCGTGCAGGCGAGACGATAGCACTGGTCGGGCGTAGCGGCGCCGGTAAATCCTCTTTAGTCAACTTACTCACGCGTACTTTAAATACGTCCTCGGGGCAAATCACCCTTGACGGTATGCCAATTGACGATATCAAGCTTGAAAGCTTGCGCGCGCAGATTGCGATGGTCAATCAGCAAGTGGTGCTTTTTAATACCACGGTGTTTAATAATATTGCCTATGGCAGCCTAGCGGATAAAAGCCAAGCTGAGGTCGAGCGCGCTGCAAAAGATGCTTTTGCCCATGATTTTATTATGAAAATGCCAAATGGCTATCAAAGTGAGATTGGCGCTGAAGGCTTGCAGCTGTCAGGTGGTCAACGTCAGCGTATCTCGATTGCGCGTGCGTTATTAAAAGACGCACCAATTTTGATTTTAGATG
>NZ_DAINDI010000001.1:17591-27379 GCF_036731945.1 Psychrobacter sp. | reverse complement strand
CTAGTGCGTTAGATAATGAGTCAGAATACTATATTCAAAAAGCACTCGATAACGTCATGAAAGATAGGACGACACTGGTGATTGCCCACCGTTTAACGACCATTGAATCGGCTGACCGTATTGCGGTGTTGGATAGTGGTCAAATTGTCGAATTAGGCACCCACGAAGAGCTGATGCAATTGCATGGCCATTATGCGCAAATGTACGCGCGTGATTTTGAATAAAGCTACTGTTTGAGTAAAACCACTGCAAGCCGTGATGGTACTTTAGTAGTAAATATGGCTGCATAAATAGGATAAGTAATACATCACCATGAGTATTGAAACCACAATGACGCGTGCATGGCAACGTCAGGCCGCTTGGCTCTGGCTACTATTGCCTGTCAGCTGGTTGTATGGATTCATTACGATGATGCGCCGTCAGGCTTATAAGATAGGTTTGTTTGCCAGTTATCGTGCGCCTATCCCGCTGATGGTTATTGGTAATATCACGGTAGGCGGTAGCGGTAAAACACCGTTGATTATTGCCTTGGTTAATCATCTGCAAAAGCAAGGCGTTAAAGTAGGCGTCATTAGCCGCGGTTATGGCGGTGATAGCAGTCAGATGCCAGCTTTGGTGCGTGCCGATAGCTTGCCAAGCATCGTAGGGGATGAGCCTTGTTTAATCGTCAATATGACAGGCGCGGCGATGGCCGTTTGCCCCAATCGTAAGCAGGCTATTACCATCTTATTAAATGCTTATCCTGACTTACAACTGATTATTGCTGATGATGGCTTGCAGCATTATGCGTTGCAACGTGATATCGAATGGATTGTGGTTGATGCGTCGCGTGGCTTTGGTAATCAGCAGCTGCTACCAACCGGTTTTTTACGTGAACCCATGTCGCGCTTGCAAGGTGCCAATGTGGTTTACCATGAAAAAACTGATAGGACGACCAAAGATAATAAGCAAGCTCAATCCAATCGTTTAACCATGCATCTACAAGCGGATAAATTGCAGCCTTTATGGCCTTCTGCTGTTGAGATAAAAGGTTTAACTGCAGCAGAAAAAATGCCTATGCCACTTATGCCACCTATACCAAATGGTCGGGTACATGCGGTAAGCGGTATCGGTTATCCGCAACGTTTTTTTGATACTTTATTGTCGCTTGGCTTTGATGTCATTAGGCACGCTTATCCGGATCATTATGATTTTAGCTTAGATGAGCTTTTACAGTATAGCGAGCAGCCTATTATTGTGACCAGTAAAGACGCGGTCAAAATCAGAGCGCTGCTAATAGATATGACTAGCCGCCAGACACTTAGCGAAGAGTATCAAGAGATTATTAATCGCTTATGGGTCTTGCCAGTGACTGCAGTGTTATCAGACGGTTGCTATATCAGCTTACAGCAGCAATTAAAAGCTTTAAATATTAATTTATCTAAAGGCACAAAAGCATAAATGATTTTTTAGGAATAAACCATGTCATCAGTCTTAGCATCAGCCGCAACAATGCCAATTGAAACCGCGCCAGTCAAAACTCATATCGTTATTCCTGCGCGTTTTAAAAGTACGCGCCTGCCTGGTAAGCCATTATTAAAAATTCATGGCAAACCGATGATACTTTGGGTAGCTGAAAAAGCACAGTTGGCTGATTTTGCTGATGATATGTGTATTGCGACTGATGATGAGGCGATTGCTACAGTTTGCACAGAGGCAGGTTTTGATGTGGTGATGACCAGTAGTGAGCATGCATCAGGGACCGACCGTTTGGCTGAAGTTGCTGCTATCAAAGGCTGGGCTGAGCATGATATTGTGGTCAATATGCAGGGTGATGAGCCTTTGGTACCGCCGTTATTATTACAGCAAGTCAAAGCACTACTAGTGCAAGATAGCGACAGCGTGATGGCGACTTTATGCGAGCCTATCGAGGACTACGAGACTTTTATGCGCCCATCGGTCGTAAAAGTTGTCAGTCAGACGTCAAACCATTTACAGCGCGCACTGTATTTTAGCCGTGCACCGATTCCGTGCGACCGTGATGTGGTTTTGGCAAACGATAAAAATATACAGCAGCAACCACCAAAAAACGCTTATCGTCATTTGGGGTTATACGCCTACCGCGTTAGCTTGTTACAGCAGTTTGTACACTGGCCACAAACGCCGCTCGAGATATTAGAAAGCCTAGAGCAATTACGAGTTTTAGAAAATGGTGGTCATATTGCTATTGCTACTGCAAACTGTCATCTACCAGCCGGCGTTGATACCCAAGAAGACTTAGACCGGCTCAATGCCATGAGCTTAGTCGATTTTCAAAATTGCTGATACAATAGAATTAGTAATAGCCTAAGCAAGCTAGTCGGTATGTTCAATTATTCAAATATTTTACGTGTATTAGCATGTATAGCATACTAAAGGTATTAAGCGGCGATTAGGCGATTATGAGTAAGATAACTAAAATGACAACTGAAATGACCAGCGCATTGCCTTTGACGGATAATATATATTTTGCACCGCTATTACCGTGGCAAAATGAGTTGTGGTCACAGCTGACCAAGCGGGTATTAATGCCGCAGCAATCTTTACCGCACGCGCTCTTAGCGGCAGGCATGCAAGGTATGGGTAAGCGTGCCTTTGTCTGGCGTTTGGTCGCATGGTTATTATGCCGTGAGCGCGATAGCCATCCGCTTGGCGCTTGCGGGATTTGCGAGAGCTGTCAATGGCTCAGATCGGGGACGCATCCAAGCTTACAAGTTTTGCCAATGATTGGTATGCCGGTCAGTGCCGACCATGCCGATGCTAAAGAAGCAGCAACTAGCAGCGCAAAAGACAAGAAATCTGCCAAAGCTGCCAGTAACGCTGCATTAAAAATAAAAGTTGATGATATCCGTGCTTTGCAGCCATTTATTTATCAAGGCGGGCAGGGCATGCGGATATGTGTGCTCGATTACGCAGAGCAAATGACGGTTGCAGCCGCTAATGCACTGCTCAAAACCCTGGAAGAGCCGCAAGCGCAAGTGCATTTATTCTTAATCAGTGATACTCCGGCACAGCTGTTACCCACGATTAAAAGCCGTGTTCAGCAGTTGGCACTACAGACCATTGACCCTGCCGTTGCAGTTGATTATGTGACTCAGGCTTTAGGTAGTACGGTCAATCGTGAGGCGGTCGGTACGGCAGCCATTGAGCAGCTGATACAGTTGGCAAATGGCGCGCCTTTAGCCGCGGTCGCCCTTGCGCAAGCACCATGGTATAACAAGCGCGCGCTATGGCTGACAACGTGGCAAGCGCTGCGTAGCGGCAAGCGTAGTAGCATAGCAGCAAGCGACTATTGGCAAACCCAGCTCAGTATAAGCGAGTTTATTCAATTGTCGGAGCTAATGCTTGTTGATATACGCCGCGTATGCTTGGGTCTTGATGCGCTGCAAAAGGACATTGAATTATCAGCATCTCTAAAAAATTATCAACCTATGGAAGATGGATTAGAGGCATTTATAAACAGTCTGCAAGAAACAAAAATTGCCCTACAACAAAATGTGCAAGAAAAATTTGCTTATGATAAGCTGATGCAAGAATTGGCTTATTTATAAATCAGATTAAAAAATAAACCTCACTTATAAAGGAAGCGGACTATGGCAATGCCAGGACGTGGCGGGATTTTAACCTGTCATATTGAAGATATGGAAACGTTATACGCAAGCTATTTATCCTTTGTGACCAATGGCGCGTTATTTGTGCCGTCTGACAAAACCCAAAAGCTGGGCGATGAGGTGTTTATTGCCGTCACTTTACCCAATTCTAGCGAACGCTTACCGATGAATGGTAAAGTGGTTTGGATCAATTCAAAAAGCCAAAGCGGCCGTCCAGCGGGTTTTGCGGTGCAAATAGGCACTGATGTCGCTGGGCTAAGAATCAAAAACGAGGTCGAGCGCTTATTGGCGGGTAAGCTTGATAGCTTGCAGTCGACTTATACGATGTAGTATTTTGCAGAGCTTGAAATGTATTTGCTATTAGCATAATACATTTAGCGAAAAAATGAAAAAAGCAGCCTTCTATATTAATGAGGCTGCTTTTTTATACGCCGTATTTTGTTAAATAATACTTGCATACATTTGGCTAATAACGCGGTGGCACGTACATATCATCGGGAATTGGCTCGCGGTAATACTCATCATCGCGCTTGCGTTCGGGCAATTCAATCTCATCGCGCGGTACTTCTTGATAAGGGATTTGCTCAAGTAAATGAGCGATACAGTTTAGCCGTGCGCGTTTTTTATTATTGCCTTCGACCACCCACCACGGCGCTTCAGGAATATGGGTGCGCTCAAACATGGTCTCTTTGGCTTTGGTATAATCCTCCCAACGCCGACGTGATTGTAAGTCCATCGCTGACAGCTTCCACTGCTTAAGTGGGTCATGAATCCGGCTCATAAAGCGCGAATGCTGCTCATCATCGGTAATCGAAAACCAGTATTTGACCAAGCGAATACCTGAGCGCACCAGCATACGCTCAAATTCAGGTACTGATTGGAAAAACTCTTCGTACTGAGCATCGGTACAAAACCCCATGACGCGTTCAACGCCCACCCGGTTATACCAGCTGCGATCAAACAAGACAATCTCGCCAGCGGCGGGCAAGTGCGCCACATAACGCTGGAAATACCACTGCGACTGTTCGCGTTCGGTTGGTGCGGGTAGGGCAGCAACGCGGCAAACACGTGGGTTTAAACGCTGAGTGATACGCTTGATAGCGCCACCTTTACCCGCAGAATCGCGCCCTTCAAATATCACCACAATGCGCTCGCCGTATTCGACCACCCAATCTTGCAGCTTGATAAGCTCTCGCTGTAATCGCAGTAATTCTTCAAAATAAGTACGCCGATCGAGCTTTTCTTGCTCGCTCATCGCGCGGCCATCAAAACGAAAGTCACGCACATAATCGTCTATCTCATTTTCAAGTTCTTCATCATAGCTGTCGATCAAATCTTGATGCATTTTGCGTCGCAGCTCATCGCCAAACACTTCTTTATCCATACGAGTAATAAAGCTGTCTTGTTCGAGTGCTGACAGTGCTTGCCGTTTTGGGGCGTTTAAGGTTTGTCGGTCAATCGATGAGGGATCTTTGCTCATAATAAGCTCCTAAGCAATATTTTTATGGTTATTATTCATTATGATAGTTCTATATGTGGTTTATTACTCTAGCACATTTACAATAACGCTATGAGTACGCCGTGTTTACTTGTTGCAGTCTTTTTAATATTTTTTCAGCCCCAACAAAAAACTCCCTCTAATCATCAGATTAAAGGGAGTATTAACATTGAATGCCATTTATTGGCTAGGGCGTGTCCTCAATTCAACCGATAGCAATCTAAATGGGCTAAAAATGGTTAAATCTTGCCAAACATCGTCAAATAGCTAGGTAATATCCCGATATTATCTGCACTATTTTCCTTGTTTGACTGCCATTTACCTCATTTTTATAACCATTTTTAAAATGAGGACACGCCCTAATTAACTTAACTAATAAATTATTTTTCTAGAATACAGGTTACGCCTTGACCGCCAGCGGCGCAGATTGAGATAAGTGCGCGACCTGAACCTTTTTGGTCTAACAATTTGGCAGCAGTGGCTAGGATACGACCACCGGTTGCGGCAAATGGATGACCTGCGGCAAGTGATGAGCCATTGACGTTTAGCTTGCTACGATCGATAGAGCCTAGTGGCGCATCAAGACCCAAACGCTCTTGACAGAACTTCTCATCTTCCCAAGCTGCTAGCGTTGATAACACTTGTGAGGCAAACGCTTCATGGATTTCATAGAAGTCAAAATCTTGCAGCGTTAAACCAGCGCGCTCAAGCATACGCGGTACCGCATAAGCTGGCGCCATGAGTAAACCTTCTTTATCGCCAGATTTACCGATAAAGTCAACGGCAGCCGTTTCTTGATGAACGATATATGCTAGTGGTTTAAGACCACGCTCTTTGGCCCATTCGTCATTGGCCAATAGCACACAAGAGGCGCCATCGGTTAGCGGCGTCGAGTTAGCGGCTGTCATGGTTGGGTTGGCATTCTTTTTACCAAACACGGGTTTGAGTTTAGCAAGCTTGTCTAACGTCGTATCTGGGCGCAAGTTGTTATCGCGCGTCAAACCTTTGTATGGCGTGATGAGGTCGTCAAAGAAACCTTCGTCATACGCGCGTGCTAGATTCTTATGGCTGTTAAAGGCAAGCTCATCCTGATCTTCACGGCTGATGTTCCACTCAAGGGTGGTAATCGCTTGATGGTCACCCATGGATAAACCCGTACGCGGCTCGCCATTTTGTGGTGAGTCGATCAAATCTTTAGGATTTAAACCCATTAGCGCTTTTAGACGTTGTTTGTTGTCTTTAGCCGCGCCCAATTTGATTAGCACTTTACGTAAGCCATCGCCAACCGCGATAGGGGCGTCAGAGGTGGTATCCACACCGCCAGTAATCGCCGAATCAATGATACCAAGGGCGATTTTATTGGCAGAAGCAAAGGTTGCTTGTAAGCCAGTACCGCAAGCTTGTGAGATATCGTACGTTGGTGTATGTGGGTTTAAGGCGGTGCTTAGTGTCGCTTCACGAGTTAAGTTGATATCACGGCTCAATTTCATCACCGCACCAGCAACGACTTCACCGACTTTTTCGTCTTGTAAGTTAAAACGCTCGACCAAGCCATCTAACGCGGCGGTTAGCATGTCAGTATTGCTGTCATCAGAGTAAGCTCCGTTTGAGCGTGCAAACGGGATACGGTTACCGCCTAGGATAGCGACGCGATGTTGCCCTGAGCTTAGGCCAGTTTTGCTTGATTCTTTAGCGGTCGTAGCGGTTGTTTTTGTACTAGCTGTGTCAGTCTTTTTATTGGCATCTTTAGCCGCACTATCATCTTTAGTAGCGTTAGTGGTTTTGCTGTCTTTTGAGCTTTTTTCAGCGGTGCTCTCCTTTTTTGACTCATCTTTTTTAGACTCGTCTTTCTTAGAATTATCTTTATTAGAGCTGTCTGTTTTCGTATCTGCTGTTTTGGCATCCGACTTTTTATCGTCCGCTTTTTTTGGCTCAGCGGTTTTTGAGTTTGCCATTGTGTCAAAAACGTTCGGCTGCTTGGCGTCTTCAGTTGCTGCGTCAGTCGTTGTATCGGTATTTTGGCTATCACCGGCTTTTACGACGGTCGTTTCAACAACAGGGCTATCAGGATGATTGTTTTTAGTACTCATAATATTATCCTTAAAAAATATGGGTAGAAGATAAAAGGGAAAAACAAAATAAAAATAAAAGAGAAAAACATAGTACACGGCAGAGAAGGTTAGCATAAGGCGCTTTTTACGCGCTTACTGTATCTCTTTAGCAAACGATGTGACGCTAATTTTAAGCTCATGCCTTCAATGCTAACTATCAAACGCTACTGATTATACTGGTTAGTATTGATTAATAACATTGCATAACGAAGCTTTTGATAATATATTGTTATCTATAAATGCATTTGCCATAACTTATACGTTAGATTTTAACATAAGTGGGGTGTTTTTAACGCGAGAAAAAGTTGCTATCTTGTATACTGGCTTGTCTACAGATTATGATAGACAGGCGCAGCTTTTGGACTTGTTTTGCATGGAAGTGTATAGTTACAGCAGTTTTTAACCTATTTACTCATATTAGTAATTTTTTTTATCAATTATAGGATTATATTATGTCAGACCGTTATGGTGATTTTGTGCAGTCTTCTATTGGCCGAAAAGTGGCAAAAAACCTAGGCTTGCCGATGCCAGTAGAGCTAGACCGTTTTGATAGTGGTCAGCCGTCAGTACGCGGTAGTGTGTTGGTTGGCCGTGCTGATGGCGACAATACTGCCATCAGCGAATCAGTTGCCCGTATTTTGTCAGACCTGCACGCTGATGTATTTGTAAATAGCCGTGATGCGGTAAAAGACGCGCTGGCTGATGCAGGCGTGAAAGCCAAAGCCAATACCGGCGGCGATGACAAATTTAAAGTTTTATTGTTTGATGCCAGCAATATCAGTAACGCTGATGAGCTCAAACAAGTGTATGAGTTCTTTCATGCAGTAGCGCGCCGCGTCGAAAAATCAGGTCGCGTTATCGTTATCGGTCGTCCACCAGAAGATCTAACAGATATTGAAGCGGCATTGGCGCAGCGCTCGCTTGAAGGTTTTGTGAAATCTGTTGGTAAAGAGTTTAAGCGCGGTATCACCGCCCAGCTTATCTACGTAGCAGAAGGCGCTGAAAAGAACTTAGACTCAACGTTACGCTTCTTTGCCTCAGCGCGCTCAGCTTATGTGTCAGGACAAGTGGTACGTGTTACCAATGGCGACAACGTTGATGTCGATTGGACGCAGCCTTTAGGCGGTAAAACCATGCTGGTCACTGGCGCAAGTCGCGGTATCGGTGAAGCTATTGCTCGGGTGTTGGCACGCGAAGGCGCCCATGTTATCTGCCTTGATGTACCGCAGCAGCAAGCGGACTTACAAAAAGTCGCCAGCGAAATCAGTGGTTCAGTATTAACCGTCGATATTACTAGTGAAGATGCGGGCAAAGAAATCGCAGAAGCAGCGCAAAAGCGTGGCGGTTTAGATGCCGTTATTCATAATGCTGGCGTGACCCGTGATAAGACACTGGCAAAAATGGATGAGAAAAAGTGGGACATGGTCATCAACATCAACTTGGGCAGTATTGCCAAGCTAAACCGCTACTTGCTCGATAATGATGTGCTAAAAGACCATGCACGTATCGTCTGCGTCTCATCTATCTCAGGTATCGCTGGTAACCTAGGTCAAAGTAACTATGCCACCTCTAAAGCGGGCGTCATTGGTTTGGTAAATGCGACTGCTAAGCAATTAGAAGACGGCTCTAAAGGCATGACCATCAACGCTGTAGCGCCAGGATTTATCGAAACGCAAATGACAGAAGCCATTCCGTTCGCCATTCGTGAAGCCGGTCGCCGTATGAACTCAATGAGCCAAGGCGGCTTACCAATCGACGTTGCTGAAACCATTGCATGGCTTGCGTCACCAGCTTCTGGTGGACTAAATGGCAACATTGTGCGTGTTTGTGGCCAAAGCTTGTTGGGTGCATAGCTTGTTGGATGCATACTCAGTAAAATAGAGGCAGAATACTGCTCGATAAATGACTAAATCATAGTGAGCAAGCCTGTATTAAGTAGGTAAGAGGGACAAGATTTTTAAATCGACCTCACATACGCTTACGAAAAATTGCTGATAAATTGTAATAAAGCTGCCCAAGGGTGGCTTTTTTATGATAAAAACAGGTATGAATAAAAGCATGTGCCAGTAAATGAATGAATAAATGAACCAGTAAACGAACAAGCAGACAAAAGAATGCTTCGCTGTTTACAAGTAGCCAGATAATTTGCTCCAGCCTCAGTTAGCTCAACCCCATTTAGGATTTATTATGTCAGACAAACATTATGATGCGTTGCCAAAAGCGCATACCACTTATGCCAATATCGTCAAGAGCTTATTGCCTATTGGTAATAACGAAAAGGTCAGCCGCGATCAGTTGCCACAAGCGACGTATTATGTAGATAATTTGCACATCGACCAAAGCAATCTTGACGATTATCGTAAGATTTGTGGTTTCGCCGACAATGGCAAAATACCGATTACCTATTTTTCTGTTTTATCACAGACGTTACAAATGAATATGATGGTCAAAGAGCCATTTCCCTTTGCGATGCTAGGTTTGGTGCATGTGGATAATAGCGTGACGCAGTATCGTCCTATCGGTGAGCGTGAAACGGTAGCGATGGCGGTG
>NZ_DAINDI010000001.1:16519-17493 GCF_036731945.1 Psychrobacter sp. | reverse complement strand
AGGTAGCAAAGATAAAAAAAGCACGCCGCGTCCAGTGACCGTTAAGCCTTTGGTGAATGAAGAAGGCGTGCACAGTATCTTTGAAGTACCAGAAGATATCGGCCGTCGTTATGCGTTCGTTTCAGGGGATTTTAACCTTATCCACTTGCACCCATTATCGGCACGCGCATTTGGTTTTCCAAAAGCCATCGCCCACGGCATGTGGTCAAAAGCTAAATGTCTAGCCTTGATGGATGAGCTACCAGATGCTTGCACGGTCAATGTATCATTTAAGCTACCTATATTCTTGCCAGCAGAAGTAGAGCTAATCGCTGAGCCGATAGCAGCGTTGAAGAGCCCAACCGATACTTGCGAGTTTGGCTTATTTAGCGCTAAAAACGACAAGCCGCATCTTGCTGGTGTGATTAAACTGCAAGACGAAAACAAGTAGATTTCACCATACTTTTAACCTTTATATTTTATTAACCAATTATTCATTATGACTTTACATGAAAATGCAACAAGCGTAGCTGAGCCCGATAACTCAGCTACGATAGATGAAGCTACTGCTAAAGATAACGGTATCGATTTAGAAAATATGTTTGAGCCGTATTTTCGCCCTGATGACAACACCATCGTGTGCGGCGCCCTCAGTGAAGAAAAAGTCGCTGCTTTAGCGGCGGCTGGCGTTGAATTGGTGCTTAACTTGCAACCAGATGAAGAGCTAAATTTCGATGAGCGCGCGGCGGTAGAGCGCGCTGGTATGTATTACGAGCAGCTGCCTATCAGCGGGGCCAAGGATTTAAAACAGTTAAATATATTGGCGTTTGATAACATCTTGCGTCAGTACCATGGCAAAAAAACCGTCTTGCACTGTGGTTCTGGTAATCGCGCTGGTGCAGCGGTGGCATTGCGTGCGGGCTGGTTACGTGGACGCAAAATGGATACGGCTTTGGAGCGCGGACGCAGTCATGGTTTGACGAAGCTGGAAGAAG
>NZ_DAINDI010000001.1:11533-16509 GCF_036731945.1 Psychrobacter sp. | reverse complement strand
CACGCTAGACTCATGGCATACTAACCATGTATGGCAAACTGTACGCGCTACATATGAGCGACATGCAACAAAAAAGGCGACCAATAGGTTGCCTTTTTTATGAGCGAATTTCGTCATTAAGTAGCTAAATAGTTAAGCAGTTTTTGGATATAAGAAGCATTTTTATAAATAAAGCGAGTGAAGAATGAAAAATAATAATGAGAAAGCTGATAATCAAAACGTCAATACGTCTATTAATCCTGTTATACAGCAAAAATTACAACAATTGTTAACAGATTTGCAGCTTGATGACGCACCAGCTGGAGGTGCCTTGGTGGTTTATCAAGCGGGGCAATGTATTGCTCAAGCCAGTGTCGGGCTAGCGCGTGCGGATTTGTCATGGAGCCCCGATACCCTATCGCTGAATTTTTCAACAGGGAAAGGGGTGTTGGCGACATTGGTGCATGTGTTGGTCTCCGAGCACATGCTCGATTATGACCGAGCGATTGCGGATTATTGGCCCGCTTTTGCCGCGCAAGGAAAAGAACAGATTACTTTACGTAGCGTCATGTCACATCAGGGCAACTTGTTTTCGATTCAAAGTATCGATGTCGATAACGACACAGTGCTCGATTGGCAGCTCATGCTAGAAAAAGTTGCCGCCATGCCAATAACAGCGCCTGAAGACAGCGCCTTATATGAGAGCGCTTATAGCGCCTTGGTTTACGGTTGGGTACTGGGCGGCATGATAGAAGCCGTTACCCATATGTCATTAGCCACAGCGCTGCGTTACTATTTGACTGAGCCGCTAGGAATTGCAGACAGCTGTTATTTTGGGGTGCCAAACGATAAAGTAGATGAAGTGGCTCATTTGGTCAAATATTTTCAAACATCAGAGCAAGAAAGTAATCAACAGCAGTCGCAAGCGCGACCTCGCCGCAGCAAACCCGTGTTAAGAGCGGATTCTGAAAATACTTTGCGCATTTATTCAAATCTACCAAGCTATGCTTGTTGGCAAAAAAGAGCGCTAACCAATCAAGAAAGCGCAAACGATAGTAAAAATGAAAGTATAAAGGCAGATGAGCTACCTAGTCTCGATACAGCAAAAATTAACCGTTTATACTTTAATAACAGCCAGCTTAATCTAAACAATTATAAATCAGCCCTCGTACTGGCTAATAAACAACCTATCGATTATTACGATAAACAGACGCTACAAGCCATCATTCCCGCTGCCAACGGCGTGGCATCAGCGCAAGCATTAGCAACTATTTATGCCATGCTAGCCAATGGCGGTAGCTGGCAGGGGCAGACATTGATTGACGACGCAACATTTAAGCAGCTTTCAACCCCGCAAACCATTGGTATGGATGCGGTAATGCCGGCGAAAATGAACTGGCGTTTGGGCTATCATCGCAGGTTTAGTATGTGTCAAAGTGAAGCTTCTGATATGAGCGCTCAAGGTTTTGGGCACATGGGTTATAACGGTTCGGTTGCGTGGTGTGATCCTGCGCGGCAATTGTCGTTTGCCTTTATCCATAACTTTGATGTAACGATGCTCAATGACGTCCGTCAGTTTGCACTAACGGAAGCGGTATTAGATTTGATTGACGCTGAAATCTAGTAGATATTCAGCTTTAGCGTACCTCAATATTCTTGTTGCCAGTATAAAAAACAGAAATATAGATGCTTATGCTTAAATGATAAGTAGCAACACTATAACTAACAAAAGTATTGAGGTAGTCGTCCGAAATTATCCATGGCGCGGCTTATTAGGCGTGAGCTTAAGCAGCCTTGGGGAAATCAAACCATGGATAAAGATAGAGGCCAAAATGACAATTGAGCAGACTATCCAAAGTTTAACAGCGTCTACTTCATCGAAGAAGCCTTGATTGAGGGCGTAAGACAGATAATATAAGGTGCCAATACCACGAATACCGAGGGCAGAAATGGCATACTTTTCAGTATAGGGCAGCTTTAATCCTGATAGAGCAATCAATCCGCCAATCGGTCGAATCAATAATAAAAAGGTAAAGCTAACGATATAGACGCGCCATGTCAGCTCAACGCTAGCTTGCAGTCCTTGGCCTAAAAACATGCCAAAAACCACAAGAACTAAGGACATCAGTAAGCCTTCTGACTGCTCAGCAAAATCGTGCAGCTTTTGATGATAACTGTGTTCACGCTCCGAGCGCCGAAAGGCAAAGGCGGCGACAAATACTGCAATGAAGCCATAGCTGTGCACATATTCTGCCAAACCATAGGCCAGCAGGGTGAGAGCTATGACGACATAGCCTTGAGAGATGGTGGTATTGTGGCTGTATTTTGAAAAAACCAATTTTGCCAGTAATTTACCAACCACAATCCCGACCACCAAACCTGCGCCAATTTTCCACAGCACATCAGTTGTAAACCATTGCCACAGCATTTCACCTGTGAACTGCTGCCCGCCGCTATAAGCTTCCGCGACCTTAATCGCTAAATAGACAAATGGGAACGCCAATCCGTCATTTAACCCTGCTTCTGAGGTCAAGGTAAAGCGCGGTGTATCCTCGCCGCCAGTATTGGGCGGTCCGACTTGGATACTAGAGGCGAGCACAGGATCGGTCGGAGCCAGTACCGCACCGAGCAAGATGGCCGCGCCTAATGTCAAACCAAAAGCATAATAGCCTAAGAGCGCCATGGCAAAAATACCAATCGGCATGGTGATAAGTAGTAAGCGCACAGTCGGGCGCCATAAGTGCCACGACAGCTCAGTATCTATCTTGATACCTGCACCGACCAGCGAAACCAATACCACGATTTCGGTCAGTTTTTCTATGATTAAACCGTTATCCATCGGGTTTAAAAAAGATAAACTGGTCCACCAATAGCCCATGAGTAGACCAAAGCTTACTTGCAGCATGGGCAGCGATATGGGCGTACGTTTAAAAAGAATAGGAAATAGTGCCCCGAATAAAAAGGCAATACCGCAGACCAATAAGAATAAATTATAGTTTTCAATCATAAGTTTGGTGCACGCTATTTTTTGGTTTTAAAAAGATAAAGTTAGAATAGGTTCAATCACTATTAATAATGACGGCAAAACCTTTTTAATACCGCAAAAAAACGTTATCAGAACGGTGGCAGCGTTGTTTTTTGGTGAAAAAAAAGCCTGCATGGCGCAGGCTTTGGGTAATTCTATAAGGTTAGTGATACATCATTGCGTTTACAGACTTATTTAACGCTCAACTTGGCTCACATCACGGACGGCACCCGTATCGGCACTGGTAGTCATAGCTGCATAAGCACGCAGCGCAGGCGAGACATGACGCTCACGGCTTACAGGCTTCCATGCGTTACGTCCACGTGCTTCCATCTCTTCACGGCGCGCAGCAAGCTCGGCATCGCTGACTTGCATATTGATGGTGCGGTTTGGGATATCAATGTGAATGGTATCGCCTTCTTGTACTAAACCAATCGCGCCGCCTTCAGCGGCTTCTGGGCTGGCGTGACCAATGGATAAGCCTGAGGTGCCGCCAGAGAAACGACCGTCAGTTAACAGCGCACACTCTTTGCCCAAACCTTTAGACTTTAGGTAAGTGGTTGGATACAGCATTTCTTGCATACCAGGCCCACCTTTTGGCCCCTCATAGCGAATAATAACCACATCGCCGGCGACAATTTTGTCATCAAGTACGGCGGCTACGGCAGCATCTTGCGATTCAAAAATACGCGCGCGTCCGGTGAAGATTAAGATGCTTTCGTCGACGCCTGCGGTTTTGACCACGCAGCCGCGCTCAGCGATGTTGCCGTATAGTACTGCTAAGCCGCCATCGGTTGAATAGGCATGCTGAGCACTACGAATACAGCCTGACTCACGATTGACGTCAAGGTTTGGCCACTCTTTTGATTGCGAGAAGGCCTGCGTGGTACGGACGCCACCAGGAGCGGCAATATAGCGCGCTCGTGCCTCAGTATTATCAGGATTCATGATATCCCATTTATCGATAGCATCTCTCATGCTTGCGCTATGAATGGTTGGGATATCGGTGGTCAGTAAACCCGCACGGTCAAGCTCGGCAAGCAGTGCCATCACGCCACCAGCACGGTGAACATCTTCCATATGGTATTTTTGTGAAGCAGGAGCGACTTTCGATAGGCAAGGGACACTACGACTTAGACGGTCAATATCGTGCATTTTAAAATCAACTTCCGCTTCATTGGCGGCGGCAAGTAGGTGCAAGATAGTGTTGGTTGAACCGCCCATCGCGATGTCTAGGCTCATGGCATTTTCAAAAGCGGCTTTGGTAGCGATAGAGCGTGGTAACACCGAATCATCATCTTGCTCATAACGGCGCTTGGCCAATGATACAATCGTGCGGCCCGCTTCTAAAAACAACTCGCGGCGTAACGAATGTGTGGCCAATAGCGAGCCATTACCCGGTAATGATAAGCCTAATGCTTCGGTCAAGCAGTTCATTGAGTTGGCGGTAAACATCCCAGAGCATGAGCCACAAGTTGAGCTTTCAATCGCCAAAACATCTTCATCGCTGATATTATCGTCGGCGGCGTCCATCATGGCATCGACCAAATCAAGCTTGCGAATGGCATTGCCTTTACTGTCAGTGGTATGGACGTCGCTACCGCCATCATTATTATGGCTATGAGCGACAGTGCTAGCGATGACCTTGCCCGCTTCCATCGGGCCGCCAGAGACGAAAACAACAGGGATATTGAGGCGCATGGCTGCCATCAGCATACCAGGGGTGATTTTATCGCAGTTAGAAATACAGACTAGGGCGTCGGCGCAGTGGGCGTTGACCATATACTCAACCGAGTCCGCAATCAAATCACGGCTTGGTAATGAATACAACATGCCGCTATGACCCATGGCAATACCGTCATCGACCGCAATGGTATTAAACTCTTTTGCCACGCCGCCCGCTTTTTCAATCTCACGCGCTACCAATTGTCCCAAGTCTTTTAGATGCACGTGACCGGGGACAAACTGGGTA
>NZ_DAINDI010000001.1:0-11523 GCF_036731945.1 Psychrobacter sp. | reverse complement strand
ACGGATAGTGTGCTTTTTATGCCATGTGAGTACTAGTGAATAATACTAAGGCGTTACCATACCATTAGATATGGATAACTGAAAATCATTAACCAATAATCATAAAGACTTGAGGGTCAATATTTAAACGAGGCGCTCTAAAATAGCGCTCTCAAACCAAGGCAAGTCGGCTTTATCGGTTTCAATTTTGGCGATGACGACTAAGGCGTGAGGCGCTGGCAAGAATTGATAGTCAGGACTGGCAGCAATAGTGAGTAGCTGTTTATCGTTTTCGGCGTGCTCATCAATACTGATAAGTGTTTGCTTAGTATTTTTATAAAGCACATCAATACGACCAAAAAACTGCCACTCTTTAAAAGCAGCAGTAAGCGCATCGGCTTCTTCTTTGGTATAAATTTGCTGGGTGTCTTTACCAGTATTGGTCCAATGCAGGCGTACGGCCAATTGCAGCGTTTCACTAAACACCACCAATGAGCCAATCACTTTGACATGCCAAGGGCTGGTGATCAGCGCCTTATCAATACCGATAAGTTTCGCCGCCTCGTTAGCTGTCATGGGGGTATTAAACTGGGCAAGTAGGGAAGGTGTTAATGGATAAGTCTGTTTAATGCTGTCATCTAAACTGTCGTAATGATACAAAAAGGGCAGTGGCATATCCTGCGTCATGATTTTTTTACTGATTTTACAATTATGGATACGCCAACTGATCGTTTTATCAGTCAATGCCTCAGCTAAGATAATGGCGTTTGGCTCAATGCTTGACATGGTTGACGGTGCGCTATCTTCAAGCGTTTCATTAACCGCAGTATGATTTCTCATAGTGTCATAAGCGTGGTCGCTATGAGCGTCAGTAGTGTTTGATGATTGGGGTAATTGGGTTGGCAAGGCAGTCAAATCCATAAACCTGAGGTGATTAAAATAGAGGATTAATATAACATTTAAAGCGCACGGCTCGCCAATAAATTAATCGTATCACTTATAGAATTGTTGGTAGCAAAACTCAGTAAAATTGAAAGTGGCTAGTGAATGTATTAGCCACTTGTACTCAAGCAATATTTCGTCCACTATATTTGCTGAGATATTTACCCTCTAATACTGATCAACAAGTACTGATACCCAATTACTAATAACCAACTAAGGAATAAAATAATGAGTCAAGACAACCAAACCAAATACGATGACAATAATATCTTTGCCAAAATGCTTAACAGTGATATCCCTTATCATAAAGTTTATGAGGATGACAAAACCCTCGCCTTTATGGATATCATGCCGCAAGCAAAGGGTCATGTATTGGTGATTCCTAAGCAAAAAACCGTTGATTTGGCCGATCTTGAGCCAGAATACGCCGCCGCGGTGTTAATGACGTCCAAAAAAGTCATGCAAGCGCAGCGCCAAGTGTTTGAACGTGAGGGTATTATTCAAATGCAGTTAAATGGCGCGCAAGCAGGGCAAACCGTTTTTCATTATCATGTCCATCTAATTCCATCGAGCATCCACGAGCTAGGCCGCCATGCGGTCACACAAGCAGACCAAGGTGAGCTTGCGGAAATGGCCAAGCAGTTAGCCGAGGCTATTGATGCTTAATATCTTAAATTAACTATCAATAATACAACCGTTAAAAAAAAGGCAGCTAACAAGTTGCCTTTTTTATTGCTGAGTAATAGTCATGTAACAAACGTTAAAATAGTGTTACGAGTTCGGCACTTGTCTAGGGTTTTTGCAGAGAGTGTGATAAAAATTATATTTACTTTATAAGCGGTTTGATAAGAGCCGAACCATCTACTGCCTTTATTCGTACAAATCCATAAAGTGGGCAGTGCTACCTTTTCTTGTTGTATTTAGCTTTCTTATTGATTGTTATTTTTTGAGGACATCACTTTTTATGAGTAAATTACCTCGCTCCACTATTTTGTTACCCGTCTTTGTGCCCGCCGCCACCATTATGTTGTTATTGGTGATTGGTACAGCCATTAATCCTGAGGCAGCTGGTGAGTTGTTTAGTAAGGTATTGGCATTTACCACCGATACGTTCGGCTGGTTTTATATGTTGGCAGTTGCCATATTTTTGATGTTTATTATTGCCTTAGCATTTTCACCGTATGGCAGTATTAAGTTGGGCCCTGACCATGCCGAGGCTGAGTATAAGTTCCTTGAATGGTTTGCCATGCTATTTTCAGCTGGGTATGGCATTGCCTTGTTATTTTATGGCGTTGCCGAGCCAGTATTACATTTTGCCAGTCCACCACTCTCTACGCCGCAGACTATTGCGGCGGCAAAAGAGGCGATGCAAATTGCTTATTTCCACTGGGGTTTTCATATTTGGGCGATTTATGGTGTGGTTGGCTTGTCACTAGCGTACTTCTCGTTTCGCCATGGTCTGCCATTGTCCGTGCGCTCAACGCTCTATCCACTAATCGGTGACAAAATCCATGGCCCCATTGGGCATACCGTCGATGTGTTTGCGATCGTCGGTACTATGTTTGGTATCGCCACCAGTTTGGGATTGTCGGTTGCGCAGATTAATGCAGGTTTAAATTATCTATTGCCAAATACCGTGCCAGTCAGTACCACGGTGCAAGTGATTATCATTGCCTTGGTGACGGCGGCGGCACTCGTTTCTGTACTAGCAGGTATGGACAAAGGGGTAAAGCGCCTATCTATCTTAAATATGGTGCTCGCCACTGCTTTGATGCTATTTGTATTTGTTGTTGGACCTTCAGTATTTATTCTAAATGCCTTTATGGAAAACACGGGTAGCTATTTAGGTAATATTGTCGAGCGTACCTTTAGTTTACAAGCGTATCAATCGAGTGATTGGATCGGTAGCTGGACACTATTTATTTTTGCATGGACCATTGCGTGGGCGCCTTTTGTTGGGCTATTTATCGCCAAGATTAGTCGTGGACGTACCATTCGTGAGTTTGTATTGGGCGTGATGCTGGTGCCAACGTTGTTTACTTTCTTTTGGTTCTCGGTATTTGGTGATACTGCGCTACACATGATTATGGTCGATGGTTATGAGGCGCTGATTAGTGAAGTGCAAAACAACCAAGCTATTGCGTTATTTAAGCTTTTAGAGCAATTACCATTTACCCAGATTGTGTCGTCATTGACTGTGCTATTGATCATCACCTTTTTTGTGACCTCGTCGGATTCAGGCTCATTGGTGATTGACTCGCTCGCCGCAGGTGGACGTAGTGATACGCCATGGTGGCAGCGTACGTTTTGGGTTGTCACTGAGGGTGCAGTCGCTGCGGTGCTACTTATCGCAGGTGGTTTGAGTGCGCTACAGACCGCCGCTATCGTTAGTGCCTTGCCGTTTGCGGTGATTATTTTGATTTCGACCTTTGGTATGTGGCGAGCGCTGCGTATTGAAGGCCATCGTAACGAGAGTTTGGCCAACGACAATCATTTACCGCCGCATTTATTGAAACTAGATGCTTGGCGCGACCGCATTGATTATATGACCAATCAGCCAACGCGCGATAAGGTGCTGGGTTATATTAAAGGTACAGTGCTATCGTCGATGCAAGAGGTGGCAGAGAAATTTGCCGAAACCGGCTGGTTACCTGAGGTTAATTATGATGAGATTAATAATCGCGCCGTACTAGAACTAAGACGCGGGGATAATGTGGAATTCTGGTACGAAGTGCGCTTGTCAGAGCATGAGGTGCCTGATTATTACACCGAAGATATGGCCAATGAATTACCACAAGAGCACCACCATCGTGCCGAAGTCTATCTGCGCCGCGGTGGTCAGACCTATGATTTATATGGTTATCAGTCAGAATCGGTGATTAATGACATTATCGATCAATTTGAAAAGTATCTACACTTTGTCAATGTTTCGCCAAATATCTTGCCGTGGCGTATGCAGCAACATGATGATGACATCACGCTGGAGCAAGGCAGTGTGTTTGATAAATAAATGTGTATTCGTGTGATAAGAAGGGCAGCTAAGCAGCTGTCTTTTTTCGTTAAATAGCGATGTTTTTCAATATTAATAAACAAAGCAATATTTTTTATCATCATTAGGTAATGTAACTATTGGCTCGGTGATTTAAAATTTATTTGAATAACTGGGCGTTATATAACAATATTAGACGCATACCTAAATTTATGATTTATGAGAACGATTTATGAGTAAGTTATCTCGCTCTACTATTTTGATGCCAGTATTTATACCGACGGCCATTGTCATGTTATTGCTGGTAGTGGGGACATCGGTCAACCCACAGCTGGCGAGTAATTTGTTTGTCCAAGTACTAGAATTTACCACCGAGACATTCGGCTGGTTTTATATGCTAGCAACCGCGCTGTTTTTGATGTTTGTGGTGGTGCTCGCATTTTCGCCTTATGGCAGTATAAAGCTCGGTCCCGACCATGGTGAGGCACAGTACAATTTTATTGAATGGTTTGCGATGTTGTTTTCGGCAGGGTACGGGATTGCTTTGCTATTTTATGGGGTGGCGGAGCCAGTGACGCATTTTGCCTCGCCGCCGCTATCAGAGCCACAAACTGTAGCTGCGGCAAAAGAAGCCATGCAGATTGCTTATTTTCATTGGGGGTTTCATATTTGGGCAATTAATGGCGTGGTCGCTTTAACCTTGGCGTATTTTGCTTTTCGTCACGGTTTGCCACTATCCATGCGCTCGACGCTGTATCCCATCATCGGTGAAAAAATCCATGGACCTATTGGTCATGCGGTTGATGTGTTCGCCATTTTGGGTACTTTATTTGGTTTGGCCACCAGTCTTGGTATTTCAGTGTCGCAGATAAATACGGGACTCCATTACCTATTACCCAGCATTCCAGTCAATACAACCGTGCAAGTAATCGCCATTGTCTTGATTACGGGGCTGGCCTTGATATCAGTGCTTGCAGGTATGGACAAAGGAGTCAAACGCTTATCTATCTTAAATATGATACTGGCAACGGCGCTGATGCTGTTTGTATTTGCGGTAGGACCGACGATATTTATTCTCAACGCCTTTATGGAAAACACGGGTAGTTATCTAGGTAATATTGTCGAGCGTACCTTTAGTCTGCAGGCGTATCAGCAAGGCGATTGGATTACCAGTTGGACGCTATTTATTTTTGCGTGGACGATTTCTTGGTCGCCTTTCGTCGGTATTTTTATTGCCAAGATTAGTCGTGGTCGTACCATTCGCGAGTTTATCGTTGGCGTGATGCTAGTACCTACCATCTTTACTTTCTTTTGGTTTGCGGTGTTTGGTGATACAGCACTAAATATGATTATGATTCAAGGCTATGAATCGCTGATTACTGAAGTGCAAAATAACCAAGCGATTGCTTTATTCAAACTGCTTGAGAATCTACCGTTTACCCAAGTGGTATCTGTACTGGCTGTGGTACTTATCGTTACCTTTTTTATCACCTCATCCGATTCAGGTTCATTGGTGATTGACTCGCTCGCAGCAGGCGGTCGTAGCGATACGCCAGCGTGGCAGCGTACGTTTTGGGTATTGATACTTGGCGTTGTTGCCTCGGCGCTGCTCTTAGCAGGTGGCCTGCAAGCGCTGCAAACAGCGGCAATTGTTAGCGCCTTGCCCTTTACGATTATTATTTTGATTGCGATGTTTGGCATGTGGCGAGCGCTGCGTATCGAAGGTCATCGTAATCAAAGCCTTGCCAGTGACAATCACCTGCCGCCACATCTGTTGAAACTAGATGCGTGGCGTGACCGTATTGATTACATGACTCAGCAACCAACGCGCGATAAAGTATTGGGTTATATTAAAGGTACAGTCTTATCGTCGATGCATGAAGTTGCCGAAAAGTTTGCCGAAACCGGTTGGTTGCCTGAAGTAAATTATGACGAAGTCAATGATCGCGTAGTATTTGAGTTACGCGGCGGCGATAACGTCGAGTTTTGGTACGAAGTGCGCTTATCAGAGCATGAAGCGCCAGATTATTATACGGAAGAGATGGCGAGTAAACTGCCGCAAGAGCATCATTATCGGGCGGAAGTTTATTTGCGCCGCGGCGGGCAAACCTATGATTTATATGGCTATCAACCGGATTCAGTGATTAACGATATCATTGATCAGTTCGAGAAGTATTTGCACTTTATTAATATATCACCTGATATTTTGCCGTGGCGTATGCAAGTACATGATAATGACATTACCTTAGAGCAGGGCAGTGTTTTTGATAAATAGGCATTTTTTCCTTGACGTGCGCTAAGCAAATGATTGCCTCTATCACTTGCAATAAAGTTAAGAACCCTTAGAATAACGGCTTGTTTTCACTACGAATCAAGCCGTTTTTTATGCTTATAAATAATCCCGTGTCTAATCAAGCATCAGCAGAAGCTAATAATGACCATCCTTTATTGCAGCCATTGGTCATTGGCGGCTTGACGATTGAAAACCGTCTGATGGTCGCACCGATGGCTGGCGTGACGGATAATCCGTTTCGTAGACTTTGTAAATCTTTTGGCGCAGGGCATGCCGTTAGTGAGATGATCATCGCTGATACTGCACTTTATGCGCGCAAAAAATCGCTCTACCGCGCCAATTTCGATAATGAGATTGCGCCTATTTCTGCGCAGATAGCGGGCGCAGAACCGGATAAATTGGCAGAAGCCGCACGCTATCAGATTGATAATGGCGCGCAGATTATTGATATCAATATGGGCTGCCCGGCCAAAAAAGTGTGCAGTAAATTGGCAGGGTCGGCACTATTGCAAGATGAAGATTTGGTTGCGCGCTTGCTAGATGCAGCAGTAGGTGCAGTCGATGCGCCTGTAACCTTGAAAACACGTTTGGGTTTTGAGAATGGGCGTGAGAATATTTTGCGCGTGGCCAAGCGTGCAGAGCAGGCGGGTATTGCCGCGATTGCCATTCATGGCCGTACGCGTGAGGACATGTATACCGGTGAGGCGCGTTATGAGCTCATCCGTGAGGTCAAGGAAAGCGTTAGTATTCCGGTGATTGCCAATGGTGATATCGACAGCGCGCAAAAAGCGCAGCGTGTCTATGAGCTAACGGGCTGCGACGCGGTGATGATAGGCCGCGCCGCGCAAGGGCAGCCGTGGATATTTCGCGATATCGAACATTTCTTGCGGACTGGCACACGCCTTGACGCGCCTAGTGTCAGCGAGATAAAAGAGATTGTCCTAGCGCACTTGCAAGAGCTATATGGGTTTTATGGCGAATACTCAGGTTGCCGTATTGCTCGCAAGCACATCGCTTGGTATACCACGGGTATTCCCAACTCCAACGCTTTTCGTCAAGCGATGTATGGTGAAGAGAGTACAGCTGGGCAATTTCGCGTGGTCGAAGACTTCCTACACGCGCACGAATAGCCCTAAACGCTCAGTCTACGCATCAAGCTTGCTAATAAAGGTTTAATCGCTAATAATCAGCAAATTAAGTGAGTTTTGTTGCCTGTTTATTCACTTTAACCCAACTATATTTGCTATGCTTTAGGCGAACCTAAATAGATATATTATTTACGAAAAGGATTTTTTATGGCCAACCCCTCAAAAAAAGCAATCAGCAAAGCGGTCAAAGATAAGCATATTATTATTACAGGGGCATCAAGCGGTATCGGCGAGCGTACAGCCTATCTGCTCAGTGAATGCGGCGCGCATGTTATCTTGTTGGCGCGTACCGAAGACAAATTAAAGGCTGTTAAAGACAGTATCGAGGAGCTTGGTGGCAAGGCCAGTTATTATCCTTGTGATTTGACCAATATGGATGATATAGAAAAAGTCAGCGCGCAAATTTTGGCAGATTTCGGTCATGTAGATGTTCTGGTCAATAACGCAGGTCGCTCAATTCGCCGTTCAGTGCACGAGTCTATAGATCGGTTCCATGATTTTGAGCGTACCATGGATATCAATTACTTTGGCGCCGTTAAAATAGTGCTTGGATTTTTGCCGACCATGATTGAGCGCCAGACCGGTCAAATTGTAAATATCTCGTCGATTGGTGTGCTCGCAAACAGTCCGCGCTTTGCCGCTTATGTCGCCTCGAAATCAGCATTAGATGCTTTTAGCCGCTGCTTGGCCGCTGAAGTAAAAGGCGATAATGTCACTATTACCAATATCTTCATGCCGTTGGTGCGTACGCCGATGATTGAGCCTACTAAATTATACCGCTACATGCCCGCGCTGATGCCAGATGAAGCGGCGATGATGGTCGCCAAAGCGATTGTCCATAAACCAAACAGTATTGCCAGTAACATGGGCAAATTTGCGTCGGCGACTTATTCATTAGCACCAGCCATTAACGTTGGTATTCAATCAATGGGTTATCGTATTTTTCCAAGTACTCGTGCTGGATTGACTAGCAATAAAAAACCAAACCTTGCTCAGCGTGCCTTTGCTAGAATTTTACCGGGTGAGCATCACTAAGATAATATGTCTGATGAATTTAAAAAAAGAGATGCTACTGCATCTCTTTTTTAATGTCTTGAAGTTATTCGTAATTTATATGAATGGGTAGGCGGCGAGGTTTATTTAATATAAAGCCCGTTATGGGAATATGTTCGGTGCGCTATACAGGTAGCGAAGCACTGGCTATATAATTAGCATTGTTTCGTCTATCATCCTAAATTGTACGAAATTAATTGACCACAGACTTTGATCATAGGAAAGAAAATGTCGTTCTTTTATCCTAAAGATGTAGATTTTATGGAGATGTTTGGATGCGAGAGTCATATAGACAATGATGGTTTGCTAGAATCCACATTCATTGATACACAAAATAAAAAAATGGTTTTTTCTATCAGTGATATTCAGAACTCAATATCTGCTTATATATATCAAGATGAAGCATTAATATTTAAGATATATGAAGAAGGAGCGATGAGGGTCGTGATATATGAAAATCAGATCATTATAGAATATCTGAATTATCAGGATTTATACGCTAAAAAACTAACTATTGTTGATTTGTATCCAATATTTAAAATTGACCACTCTACTCTGATAGACAAGGATATGAGCCAACTAAACTAACTGTCTTAAAGGTATTGTCATATTAAGACATACCTACCCTGAACCAATCAGTTCTTCACTAGTTTGGTTCCCTAGTGAGGACTTGAATCTATAGCTATAGGCTAATGATATTAACGTTTCAAATCGCTGAAATAGCCACAATATACTTTATAGTGTACAGAACGTTAGTTTTTTAATCGTAAGAAGCCTTAGATAGAACTATTGCTGAGGCTTTAAGTGCACTATAGGAGGGTATTCTACAAACTGATAGAAATGATCCTTTAAAGCTTCCTCGAAATTCCAACATGGAGATGATTTACGATACTTTAGAGTGGCAAAAGTAGGGCGTTTCTTTGACTGAATTTTTGGCGCTACGCTCGCTTTTCTCTATTATCGTGTCTGTCGATTATAGAGGCGACTCTAGCTGAGATTAAAACTAGTAATGTTCCTGCTACCTCGACACCACTGTCAGTTTACTTACCGCAAATATAGCAAACGTCCGCCAACAGAAACGTTCACTAACGGTACAAAAATTAGGGTTGTTGTATGTTTCAATTAAACACTTAAATTATGCCCTTCGATATGTTTGTTTTGAAAGAAATAGGCGTTAGCTGGCGATATATATTCATTAATGCCTTAAACTGGGAAATATATGAAACAAGATAACCAATCAAAAAACAACAATTCGGAAAATAAGAATAATAAAAAGACAGTCATCGTAGTTGGTGGTGGTCCAGCGGGTGTACAGGCTGCCCTGCGTGCGCATGAACTTGGCGCAAAAGTTACCCTGCTTGAAGCCAATAAACTGGGTGGTACCGCCTTTAATGAAGGTCCTGCACCAGTGCGAACGCTTGCTCGAGCTGCACGTCTGCGCACTGATACGGCGCTCTACCCACAATTTGGATTAATAGGGAAGACGCCCGCTGTCGATTTTAAGGCGGCAATCGAAAATGCCAATCGCGTTGCCGCGCATGCCAATGAGGTGTGGCATTTGACGAAAATAGTTGAATATCAAGGTATAGAGGTCATAGACGAGGTTGGTCCAGCCCACTTTGTAAATAACAAAACTTTAGAAATCGGTGACGGACGCCAGTTTAGTGCTGACCAAATCATTATAACCGTTGGCGGCAAACCCAGAAAGCTCTCTATTCCGGGCAACGAATTAGTACTTTCTTTTCATGACCTATGGTCAATGACAGAGCTTCCAGAAAGGGTAACCATAGTCGGTGGATCGGCAACCGGATGCCAGCTTGCCTCCATTCTCCTTGATTTTGGCGCAAAGGTCGATATCATTGAATTCGCTGATCGCTTGACCCCGCCAAGCGACATTGATATATCGCGTAAGCTTGAAGCAGCCTTTACCTCACGCGGTATGAACGTCCTGACTGGTGCAGGGTGTGAATCCATCGCGAAAGAAAACGGTCAGTTAAAAGTCACCTATAAGCATGACGACCAAATAGACTCATTAATGACCGATGCGGTGTTCTTGATGGTGGGTTGGCCGGCAGATTTAGAGGGGCTCAATCTTGAGGCCACTGATATTAAAGTAGACGGCCCCTATATCGAAGTCGATGACTATTTGCAAACCAATGCAGAAGGGGTATACGTTGCAGGAGATGCAAACGGTATCAGCATGTTTGTCCAAAGCGCGGCTCATCAGGCCAGAGTTGCCGCACAAAATGCCATCTCTGATACAGCAGAAAAATACGCCCCAGGAGCGATTGCCACCGGCAGCTTTACCGAGCCAGAATATGCCTCCGTAGGTATGACCCAAGCTCAAGCGGAAGAAGGTCATGACTGCATTGTTGAGATCATAGATTACACTGCGCTACCGCGCGCCGTTATGGATGCGCGAACCGACGGATTCTGTAAAATTATCATCGATAAAGAGACGCAAGAGCTATTGGGCGCGCATGTCCTCGGCTCATACTCTGCCGAGGTGATTCAGGTTGCGGCCACTTGTCTGGCAGCTAAAATGAAAATTAACGAAATAGCTAATTTAGAATTGGCATTTCCGACGTTTACAGAAGCCTTGGGTATGGCAGCTCAACGCATCTGTAGAGATTTACGTGTAGACAATAAAGAAGTTAAAGAATAACTGTTTATTTACTTTTCTATAGCAATAATACCGATACTCTCAATAACCTCAAACAATATCACTCAAACAAATACTCACTATAATGAGGCTTTTAAGGCGGTAGACTAAAGGTGGTAGGTAAGATCGAAGTTTCTTTAGTGTCAGCCTTAGTTATCATCGCTGCTATTGTTCTAGGAGTGGTGAATTATTTAACGCTGCGTGAATGTACTTTTGTAGAAAGATATAAAAAGTAGAAAGATATAAAAGCGGAAGCTACTAAACTAAGAAATTATTAAAGTTAGATTTATTATGGCCATTAAGTTCATTAGCAACTTATTTTAGGTTCATTCAACTTTTAATCGTGTAGTAAATTGAGCCTACTATAAAAGCAAGCGTTTGGTGCTTTAGTTTAAATTCAATAAAAATTTATAATTAAATAAGAAAGGATTATTATGAAAAATTTAAAAGATCATGT